>NZ_FQZG01000007.1 GCF_900141915.1 Tessaracoccus bendigoensis DSM 12906
CCAATGGCCGATTTTCCCCAGGGTGAGCAGCCGGTCAGAACCAAGCAGTGGCCAATACTCGACCCCAGACACGGCAGAAACGACCACTGGCCGATTTTCCCCGGGGTGGGCGAGGCCGAAACGGCCGCCGCCACCGCCACCATCAGACAGCGACGGCGTCGAGGGGGACCCCCGGATCGCGCAGCTTCGCCGCATCCGCCGGCCGACCGGCCTTCAGCAGGGCATCGATCGCGTCGCCCTGGTCCCAGACGTTGACGTTCATCACCGCCCGCGGGACGCCATCGCCCCGCAGCCAGAACGAGATGTATCCCTCATCGGTGTCGCGGGTCACGAGGGTGGCGCCGTCGGGGATGACTCCCCGGAACTCCATCCCGAGGTCGTACTGGTCGGTGTAGAAGAACGGCGGCAGGTCGTAATGCGCCTCGTCGCCGACTACTCCGCGGGCGGCGATGGCCGGCTGGCTCAGCGCGGTGGCCCAATGCTCGACCCGGATGCGGCCGCCCACCCACCGGTTCTCCGCGTTCGCGATGTCTCCGACGGCGAAGATCGCGGGATCGCTGCTGCGGAGCGAGTCGTCGACAAGCACGCCGCCCTCGACCTCCAGCCCTGCCGCCTGCGCCAACTCCACGCGGGGTTCAGCACCGACCGCGATCAGGACGGCGGCTGCCTCCACCCGGCGTCCGTCGCCGAGCGTCACCGACTTGACGGCGCCACGCTCGCCGTCCCCGTCGATCGACGCGATGGTCGAGTTGAACGCGAACTCGACGCCGTGTTCCCGGTGCATCGCCACGAAGCGTGGGGCGACCTCGTCGCCGAGCTGCCGCAGTACCCGGTCTTCTCGCACCACGACCGTGACGGGGACCCCCATCGTGCGGGCCACCGCGGCGACCTCGAGCCCGATCCAGCCGCCGCCGTAGACGACCAGCGGCCCACCGGCGGTGAGGACGGCGCGCAGTTGGTCCGCATCCTCGAGCGTGCGCAGTGTCTGCACCCCAGAGCGGCCCACACCAGGCAGGTTCAGGGTGCGGGGCCGGGACCCGGTGGCCAGGATCAGGCCGTCGTAGGCGAGGCTTGAGCCGTCCGAGAGGTGAACCAGCCGACCCGCCGCGTCGACGTCGGTGGCGAAGATCCCGAGCCGCGCCTCGACCTCGTTGTCCGCGAACCATCCTGCCGCCAATGGCGTGAACTCCTCCAACGCCTTCCCACCGACGAGATACTCCTTCGACAGCGGGGGCCGCTCATACGGCAGATGGGCCTCGCCGCCGACCAGGACAATGCGGGCCTCACCGTCAAGGTCACGCAACTCCTCGACGGACTTTGCTCCGGCCAGCCCTCCACCAATCACCACATATGTGCTCATGACAGCTCCTATCCTTCTGGGTTCGAGCCTATGTCGGGGGGTCGGCCGCTGGGTCTGATTCGGCAGGCTGCATGCACCTGGCCGACGGTTTCCCGCCTCTGGATCACCGGCGCGCCGGGGAGTAGAATCTCGGGCTATCTCCCCCGGAGCAGGCCGTGCCCTGCTCCCGGGCATTCGCACTTGGCTACGGACGACGACCAGGTTTCGACCCGGCCCCAGAACGGCCCCGGGTTTGACGGCGGGGCATGCGTCAGCTGACGGCAAGGAACGTGCGCTCCATGGGAAACAACGACGAAGACCGCGTGCCGATCATTGAGGCGCGCCTGCTACGCACCGACGACCTGATCGACCTGCGACTCGAGGCGACCGGCTGCACGCTGGAACCGATCGACGGCGGCTCGGAGCTGGTCTGCGGGCCCGACTCCGCGCTGGTGCTCCACTTCCCGCCGCAGCACATCGGCGAGCAGGTCTGGCAGACGATGCCGGCCCCGCCCGCGCCCCCGCCCACGCCGTCGCAGCACGTCGCTGCCGGGCCGACCCGGATCGTCTACCAACTCGCGGAGGGCACCCGGATACCGTTCACGCTCGACGGCGTGCTGGCGGCCCTGCCCGACCTGCCGCTGCGCGTCTCGAAGCTCGCCACCGCGGCTGGTGAAGCGCTGGACGGGGCAGGTCCCGAACCACCGGCAGACGATGAGACCGCCATCGAGGCGCCTTACCACCTGGTGGTCTCCCCCGGCCCACAAGGCGCCTTCAGCCACGCCGTCGCACCCGTCGGCCCGCCCGGCCGGGCAGAGCTGTGGCGCACCCGGCTCACCGTCCGCCGGGATGACGGCACCCTCGACGACGCCGACGCCGGGCGGCGCATCGTCCGGGCACTCTGGAACCGCGATCAGGACCAGGCACCGGCCGACTTCATCCCGGGCAGCGACGATGACCAGCCTCTGAAACCGTTCGACCGGTACGCCATCGTCGCCCAGACCCATGGGGGCATCCCGGAGAATGCCGACACCCCCCTCCTCGTGGCGAATCTCGCCCTGTCCAGCCTCGGCGCCTGGTTCGACTGGAGGCAGACCTGGGAGTTCGGGCAGAGCATCGCTGACTACCGCCACCAGGCGTTCATGGGCCGTGACGGCTACGTGCGCGTCGTCTACCGGCTGTTCAGTTCCTCGGCGAGCATCACGAGGATGCCGCTGGGGCCACGCAGATAGGTGAGCCGGTAGGCGTCCTCGTACGTGGCGACGCCGCGGAGCGGGTAACAGCCGTGCCGGGCGGCAACCGCGAGGGCCGCGTCGAGGTCGTCGACCGAGAACGCCACGCGGTGCATGCCGATCTCATTGGGGCGCGTCGGGTCCGTCTCGATGGCTTCGGGATGGAGGTACTCGAAGAGTTCGAGCATGCCCTGGCCGTCCGGCGTCTGCAGCATCGCGATCATGGCGTGGTTGCCGTCGAGGTCGACGGCGGTGTCGGCCCAATCGCCGCTGACCTCCTGGCGCCCGAGGACGGTGAGGCCGAGGTCGGTGAAGAAGGCGATGGCGGCTTCCAGGTCTCTCACCGCGATGCCGACGTTCTCGAGTTTGATGACCATTGCCCGACTCTACGCTTCGGCTGATGGATCGCCCGCGAGCCCGACGGCGGTCCCGTCAGGAACTGCACCTTGCCGTCGAGACGGAAGCACCACCTGGCGGACTCACGCTGGCGTGTCTCCGCGTGTGCCGATGTCGACCATGATGGGCATCATGACCACCCACTACTTCACCGCCTGCAGCCTCGATGGTTTCATCGCAACCACCGAGCACTCGCTGGGCTGGCTGCTGAAGCAGGACTTCGACCAGGACGGCCCCATGTCGTACCAGGAGTTCGAGCGTTCCATCGGGGCGCTCGCAATGGGGGCGTCGACCTATGAATGGGTGCTCCGGAATGACCCGGACGGTTGGGCCTACCGTCAGCCGACCTGGGTGTTCACCCACCGTCGGCTGCCGATCCCCGAAGGCGTCGATGTGCGGTTGACCAGTGCAGACGTCCGTCAAGTGCATGCCGAGATGACGGCGGCCGCGCAGGGACAAGACCTTTGGGTCGTCGGAGGTGGCGATCTGGCCGGACAATTCTGCGATGCAGAGCTGGTGGACGAGGTGTGGGTGCAGTACGCACCGGTCACGTTGGGTGCCGGAGCACCGTTGCTGCCCAGGGCGTTGGACCTCGAACTCATCGATGTGGCCCGCAACCGGAGCTTCCTCTGCGGCCGCTACCGGGTGCTCGGCCGACCATCGGACGTTCCGGCCGGTCGTGACGGCTGAAGTCGCGGGCGATGGCGCGTTTGGGTCGGGGCCCGCGTGCGTCGTCGGACGTTGTGAGGGACAATCGCCGGGCATTGGCCCATACTCGGCACCAGACCACCCAGAATCGACCACTGGCCGATTTTCGGAGACCCCGCCCGGGGTTCGGGGACCCGCACCCAAACGGCGTCGCAGGGCATTGGCCCATACTCGACACCAGACCACCCAGAATCGACCACTGGCCGATTTTCGGAACCGCGCCCGGGGTTCGGGGACCCCGCCCGGGGAGGGTTCGGGATCCCGCGCCGGTCAGGGACCCGCGTCGGCCCCGTCGGGGAGACCACAGGCCCGCACGGTAGGGTGACCGGATGGGGAAGAAGGTCACGGCCAAACAGGTGGCAGATGCCGCCGGGGTGTCGCGCAGCGCCGTCTCACTGGTCTTCAACGGCCGCGGTGACGACTTCCTTGCGACCGAGACCCAGCAGCGGATCCGTGAGGTCGCCGGGCAACTCGGTTACACCCCGAACCTGGTTGCCCGCAGCCTCCGGAACCAGCAGACCAAGCTGATCGGAATCCTCTCCAACGCCGCCGTGACCGGTCCGTTCGACGGCGAGATCATCGGCGGCGCCGACGCCGTCGCCCGGGAGCACGGCTACCTGACGCTGTCGGCGGACACGGAGAACCAGGCCGACCAGGGGGCCGATACGCTGCGCCGCCTGCTCGACCAGGGCGTGGACGGCCTCATCTATCTGACCGTCGGGCTGCACGAGACGCGGGTGCTGGACGACTTCATGCGGGTACCCGCGGCCCTTGCCAACTGCTTCCCAGGACCGGGGTCACCCGAAGGCGCCGACCTGCTCCCCCGCTTCATCCCGGACGAGGTATCCGGCGGGCGGGTCGGGACCGAGCACCTGATCGGGTTTGGGCACCGTCGCATCGGGCTGCTGCGTGGCGAGCAGGACACGCCCGCATCGGGGTGGCGTGAGGATGGCTTCCGGCAGGCGATGGCCGCGGCAGGGTTTCCGGTGGACGAGTCACTCGTGGCCGAGGCCGGTTTCCAGATCTCGCCTGGCTACCACGGAGCGATGCGACTGCTCGATGTATCGGCCGAGCGACGTCCCACCGCGCTGGTCGCCCCCAACGACCGTGTCGCGATCGGGACGATCCTGGCGGCCGGCCGGTTGGGGTTGAGGGTGCCGGAAGACCTGTCGGTGGTGGGCTATGACGACCAGCGCAACGTCGCCTCGGACATGGTCCCGGCGTTGACGACCGTTGCGCTGCCGCTGTCTGAGATGGGCCGCCGCGCGATGAGGGCGGTGCTCGCCGCCGTCGAGCCCGACAAGTTCGACGCCGCGACAAGACCGGTCGGTGAGGTCAGGTTGGAGTGCGGGTTGGTCGTCCGCAAGTCGACGGCCCCCGTCTCAGGCTGAGCCCCGACGGATAAGTGCGGTCACAACGACCGAATCGAAATTTCGGGCTTTTGCGGAGCATCCAGCCGCACTTATCCGTCGGATTCCCCTCAGACCCGCAGATCCCAGGCGCTGACGCCGACTCCTTCTCCGGCCTCGATCCGGTACTTCTCGGCCCCCTCGGGGTAGGCCCGCAGCGTGTCAGACCTGGCGCCTTGAGGGAACACCTCGATCATCGAGGCGTCGATGAGCAATGTCACGGAGGAGCCGACACCGATCACCCCCTGCCAGATCACCTGGCGGGCCTCGCCGTCGGTGAGCACCAGGGAGGCCTCCCCCGCACCCGACAACTCGACCCACGCACGGTCGGGCAACTCGTCACCGACGACAGGTTCGCCACGGAGCCCCACCAACTCCCTTGCTGGGACGAGCCGCGCGACATCGCCGTCGACGACCACCTCACGCGGGAACGTCAGCGACCCCGTCCAGCCGACGGCGTCACTGTCCTCGAGCGTGCGGCCGCGCACGCCATCGATCCCGGAGGTCTCCCTCGCCCAGCCCCAGAGCAGCACCCGGCCGTCGACCTGTACGGCCTGCGGAGCGTAGAACGACGGGTTGTCCTCGATCAGACCGTGGCTGCGCGGGGTGAACGACGGATGTCCGGTGTCGGCGTCGATGGCAAGGTCGCCGACCAGGTAGCCGACCCCCGTCAGGTCATCCTGGCGCCACAGCGACACCATCAGCACCCAGTCGTCACCGACGCGCACCAGCTGCGGGCACTCCCAGATGTTGCTTGGCGGCAACTGGTCCGCAACCGGATCGTCGCCGTAGAGCAACACCCCCAGCTCGCGCCATGCACCCAGATCGGTCGTGTCGTAGAGCAGGATGGCGCCCCGGCCGTCGGCGAGCCCGGCACCCTGGATGCCCCACCGTCGACCATCAAGCTCGAACAGGAAGGGGTCACGCACCGCGGTGACGCCCTCGGTCGAAGGGAAGGGTGCGGCGACCTCCTCCTGCCGGAGCCACTCGTCGGCGTCGGCGCCGCGGCGCGCGATGACGACCCGCGAGCGGTCGTAGTCGAGGGTAACCCCCGAATAGACGAGCGTCGGCACGCCGTCCTCGACGGTGGCCACGCCCGACCAGCAGCCGGCCGGGTCGAGGCCGTCCGGATCGGGGCGCAGCGCGATGGGATGCTCCTCCCAGCGCAACATGTCAGGGGAACTGACGTGCCCCCAGGTGATGTGGTTGTGCCGCGCCGATTCGGGGTTGTACTGGAAGAACACGTGCCAGCGCCCATCGGCAAAGTGGATGCCGTTCGGGTCGTTCAGCCAGCCGGTGGCGGGTCGGCCGTGCAGGGAAGGGAAACTGCGGTCGGGATGTGCTGCTGCGGAGGTCATGCTCGATTCTTTCGCGTTGCGGGCGGGGCCGGACGGAAATCGCCCGGCCCCGGGGTGGGACTACTTGCCTGCGCCTGCCGTCAAGCCCTCACGCAGGGTGCGCTGGCCGAAGAGGAACACCACGAGCGCCGGAATCATGGACAGCACAACACCGGCCAGGACGACCGAGATGCTGCCGGTGCCCATGTTGCCCTGCAGCGTCACCAGGCCGAGCGGCAAAGTGAAGTTCTGCTCGGAGATCGTCAGGATCAGGGGTCTGAAGAACTCGTTCCAGTGGAAGTTGAACGCGAGGATGCCGACGATCGCCAGGCCGGGCATTGCGAGCGGCGCGTAGATCGACCAGAAGATCCGAAGCGGCGACGCGCCGTCGACGGTGGCGGCCTCGGCCAACTCCGTCGGCAGCCCCAGGAAGTACTGGCGCATCAGGAACGTGCCGAACGCCGTCGGGATCGCGGGCAGGATCAGCGCCAGCAGGGTGTCGGAGAGTCCCATGCCGCGGATCAGCATGAACACCGGCACGATGGTCACCTGGACGGGGATCATCATGGTGGCCAGCACGAGTGAGAACAGCGCCGACTTGCCCTTGAACTTCAGGAAGGCGAACGCGTACCCGGCCAGCGCCGCCGACAGCATCTGGCCGACGGCGATCAGCCCGGTGACCAGGGCGCTGTTGAGCACCAACAGGCCCATGTTGAGTTGGCGGAACACCTCGGCGTACGAGCCGAAGTCGGGGTTGAGTGGGATGAAGGACGGCGGGAGCGTCAGCCCCTCGGCCGGAGGGCGCAGCGACGTCGAGAACGTCCACAGCACCGGGCCGAGGATGAGCGCGCCGACGAGCACGAGGACCAGGATGCGAAGCGCCATTCCCCAGTCGAACGGGCGACGGCGCTTGGCCGTTGCGGTGATGGTCTGAGTGGTCATCTCTGATTCCTCACTGGTAGAAGACGTAGCGCTTGCTGAGGCGGAACTGGAGGGCGGTGACGGCCATGATGAGAAGCATGAGGATCAGGCCGATGGCCGATGCCTTGCCGAACTCGAGCCGTTTGAACGCCGTCTCGTAGATGACCATGACGACGGTGCGGGTGGCATCGCCCGGCCCGCCGCGCGTCAGGACGTATGGCTGGTCGAACATCTGCAGCGCGCTGATGATGGCCATTACGGAGGCGACCAGGGTCGTGGGGCTGATCAGCGGGATCGTGACGTTGCGGTGCTTGCGCCACCCGGTCGCCCCGTCGATCGAGGCGGCCTCGTAGACCTCCTTCGGGATGCCCGCCAGGGCACCCAGGAACAGCAGGAACGAGAAGCCGAAGTTCTGCCACACATACACCAGGATGATGACGGTGGACGCGCCGGTCGGGGTGGTCAGCCACGGCACCGCCGGGATGCCGACGAGGCCGAGGAACCAGTTGACGACGCCGAACTGCTCGTTGAACAGGTAACCCATGAAGATCGACACGGACGCGGCCGACAGGATCAGCGGGAAGAAGAACGCCGAGCGGAAGAACACCCGCAGCCAGTTGGGGAGGCGCTCCTGCACCAGGACGGCCAGGAGAAGGGCCAGCCCGAGTTGCAGCACGACCGCGATCACGACGAACAAGATGGTGTTGCCGAAGCTCACGAGCACCGTCGGGTCCGCTGCGGCCTCAGTGAAGTTCTGGAAGCCGACGAACTCGGGGTTGCTGATGATGTCCCAGCGGAAGAACGCCAGCACCAGGGAGCCGACGATCGGGATGAGGGTGAAGATCCCGATGCCGGCCAGCGTCGGCGCCAGGAACAGGTAGGCCATCAGGGACGACCCACGGGATCTGGATACGGACTTGGCGCTCATGCGTTACTCCTAAGTGCCAGTTCGAGATCGCGCTGCAGCGACTGCAGTGCGCTCTTCATCTGGGCCTCGCTGCCGCTGACGGCGAGCGAGACGTTCTTGATCAGTGCGGTCTCGACCGAGCCCTGCTGCGGCGGCGCCGGGATCGGCCCGGTCGCGGGGAACCGGTCGAGCGTGTCGTAGAACCGCTTCCAGTGCTTCGGACCTTTCACGCCGAACAGTTCCTCGTTGACCATCGAGCGCCGCGACGGCGTCGTGTTCGGGTTGCTGAAGATCAGCTTCATGCCCTCGAGCGAGGCCGAGAACTTGAGCCACTGCCAAGCGGCCTCCTTGTCCTTCGCGGTCTTCATGATCGCGTAGCCGGCGGTGCCGAACTGGTGTCGCTGCAACTCCGAGCCCTCGCCGGTGGCCCAGCGGGGGAAGAACTGGACGTCGTAGTCGGTCGGCTTCATGCCGGCCTCGTGCAACCCCTGGACCCAGTAGCCGCCCGCCGGGGTAGTGCCGACGCGGCCGGATGCAAACTGACCCACCAGCGTGTTGCCGCCGCCGCCCTCGGGCCGGACGCCGAGGCCGTCGACGACCAGCCCACGCAGGAAGTCGAAGCTCTCGTAGACCTCGGGCGCGTCCGCGTTCGGCTGCTGCCAAAGGTAGCCGCCGGACAGCAGCGACCTGGCCGGGCTGTCGCCGTAGAACTCGTCCCAGAGCCATTCACCACCGGGCGCCTTCTCCTCCTTCAGGAAGGAGGTGTTGTTGGCGTACAGCCATGGCACCACACCTCCGAAGAGGCGGTTGGTCCAGTAGTAGGGCACGAAGTCGCCGCTGGCGGCCTGCTTCATGGAGGCGAGCGCGGCCCGGAAGTCCACCTGCGTCCAGTTCTCCGCCGGGTCGGGCAGCCTCGCCGCGTTCCATGCACTGGTGTTGTAGTACATGTTTGCCGCGTTCCAGTCGATCGGAAGCTGGTAGAGGTGCCCGCGGTACATGAACGCCTCGACGAGGCTCGGGTGGACGTCGGCGAAGTACTCGCGCATGTCCTCCTTGTCGCGGGTGACGTACTCGTCGATGGGGTGCGCGAGGCGCTCCGCGAACAGCTGCGCCCCCTCCGTCGCGACGTTGACGATGTCCGGCGGGGTGCCGGCTGCGACCATGGTCAGGATCTTGCTGAAGAAGTCCTGCCAGTCGACCGACTGGATGGCCATGATCCGCACCTTGATGCCGGGGTTCTGCCTTTCGAACTCCTTCACCAGGTTCGCGCGAGCCTCCGCGTCGGCCTGGGTTCCGATGATTGCGATGGTGAGCCGGTCCTCACCACGCCCGGGGATGTCGCTGCCCGTCAGCCGCGGCCAGGCCGCGACGGTGGCGCCGACGGCCCCGAGACCGATCGCGCCGAGCAGGGCACGTCTTGTGACGTCGCCTCTTCTTGTCGAGTCGCCCATGACTCTCCTTCGTTTGGGTTGCGGCCTCACGGACCGGTCCTAACACGTGTTAGTCACACTACGTCGCCCACCGCGCGGTGTCAAGCGGATCACCGGAATCACCCTCCTCCGATCGAGGCCGGGGCCACCGGCTACCTGCTCAAGGATGCATTCCCCGAAGAGCTCATCGAGGCCGTCCGGGCGGCGGCGCGCGGCGAGTCGATGCTGGCGGCCGAGGGCTACCGGCGACGAATCCTGAAATGACGACTAGAATCACCGTCACCCTCAGCTACATCGACGCGTGATGTTTCGGATCGCCAGGCTGGGGGTAAGTGTGTTCCCGGGGGATTTCTAAACGAGTCGGGGGGATAGCCGGACAGGAGCCGACGCCGTGAAGCAACAACTCCCTTGGGAACCGCCGTGCGGGTCCTGATCGTCGGTGCGGGGATCGCCGGCCCCACCCTGGCGTACTGGCTGCAGCGCCTTGGCCATGGCGTCACTCTGGTTGAGAGCGCACCGGAACCACGCCGGGGCGGTTACCTCGTGGATTTCTGGGGAGCGGGGTTCGACGTCGCTGAACGGATGGGGATCGTGCCCCGGTTGATGGACGAGGGCTACCGCATCCACGAGGTCCGCGAGGTCGCCTCCAGCGGCAAGCGGATCACACACTTTGACCCAAGTAAGCTCACCGGGTTGAGCGACGGTCGCTTCGTCAGCATCGCCCGGGCCGATCTGGCCCTGGCCATCTACGACGCGATGGGGCAAGGCGTGGAGACGATCTTGGGCAACACCGTGTGCGCCCTGGATGACGACGGCGAGAGGGTACGCGTCGAGTTCTCAAACTCCCGCTCCAGAGAGTTCGACCTCGTCGTTGGTGCGGACGGCCTGCATTCACGGGTCCGCGCACTCACATTCGGACCGGAGAAGGACTTCGAACGCGACCTCGGAATCGCGGTCGCTACCTTCGACCTGGTCGGGTACCGCCCACGGGAGGAACTCGTGGCGGTGACCCACACCCGGGTCGGGGCACAGGTGCTCCGGGTCCCGATGCACGACGACGCGACGATGTTTTGTCTCATGTTCCGCCACCGCGGGGAACTACCGGATGACCGACGCGTGCAGCACGCGCTGCTGCGTGCACGGCTGGGCCACATCGGCTGGGAGGTGCCAGCGATCTTGGGGGCGCTGCCCCGGGCCCGCTCGTTCTACATCGACCGTGCGAGCCAGATCAGGATGCCCTCATGGTCGCGTGGGCGCATTGTCCTGATCGGTGACGCCGCGGCCTGCCCTTCGCTGTTGGCCGGACAGGGGGCAGCCTTGGCGATGATCGAGGCATACGTCCTGGCATGCGAACTGCGCCGGACCGGTGGAGATCACAGGGCCGCGTTTGCAGGCTACGAGCGACAACTGGCTGGGCTCGTCCGAAAAGAGCAGGACGCGGCGGTTGGTCTTGGGGGTGCGTTCGCCCCCCGCAACCTCACGCAACTGCTGCTGCGTAAAGCGGCAATCGGCCTCATGTCCTTCCCCTTCACGGCGAACCGGATGGCTGGTCGCAGCCTGCGCGACCCGATCATGCTGCCGTCGATTCCCTTGACGAGCTGACCGCACCGAAGGCCTGAGGGCGGAACGGCCAACCCGACGAATGGCGCCATTTTTCGAGGTACTGTGCCGCCAGAGGTTCGTCCGCAACCCCCCACGAGCAGGCCTTCCCCGAAGTCGGCTCGGTGCACCGACGATGATTTGCGAGGCCACGTCATGACCCGAGGAACCCTCCACCCCCGACGAACCGCGCTGGGTCTCCCAGCCCTGACCGTCGCCGTTCTGTTGACTTTGACAATGGGCTGGTTGATACCAGGCCCGTCCCAGGCCAGGGCAGACGGCCCGACGACCTTCTCGAACACCTCTGCCATCGCCATCCCGGCGACAGGATCGCCCAACCAGACCGGCCCCGCTTCGCCCTACCCGTCCACAATCGCGGTTTCGGGCCTTGCCGGAAGCCTGTCGAAGGCGACAGTCACCTTCCACAACCTCACTCATGGCGCACTCAACGACGTCGATGCTCTCCTGGTCGCCCCTGGCGGCCAGAACCTCGTGGTGCTCTCCGACATCGGCGACCCCAACTCCCTGGCAATTGCCAACAACACGACCCTCACCTTCGACGACGCCGCGGCGGGCCCGGTCTCCGCCCCACCGGCGATGGTGCAGAGCGGGACATACCGGCCGACCAACGTTGCAGGCGGCGGTACCGACTCGTTCCCTGCCCCGGCCCCGGCCCCCTCGACCCAGACCACCCTTGCGGGAGCCTTCACGGGCATCAACCCGAACGGCAACTGGCAACTCTTCGTGGTCGACGATACGAGCGGCGACGTCGGGAACATGGCCGGAGGGTGGAGCCTCACACTCACGACGGAGGTCGCGGCGGTGGCGACGGCTACGACGGTCACGTCGTCGAATGCGACGTCGACCACGGGAGCACCTGTGACGTTCACGGCCACCGTCGCTTCTGCAGGCGGGCCTGTCACGGCGGGCACCGTGCAGTTCTCCGACGGCGCCACCGCACTGGGGGCCCCGGTGCCGGTCAGCGCGGGCGGGGTCGCAACGTTTAGCACCTCAGGGCTAGCGGAGGGCACCCATCTGATCCGCGCCACCTACAGCGGCGCCTCGGGATTCCTGACCAGCAACGGCAGCCTCACGCAGCGCGTCGACAACGCGACCGTGGTCACGGGCAACACCTTCTGCAACGCCGGCCCGTTGGCCGTCCCCCTGCTCGGGACCGCGCAGCCGTACCCGTCGAACGTGTTCGTCTCCGGCATCACCGGCACGGTGACGAAGGTGACGGCGACGTTGAGAGGCGTCTCCCATACGGCCCCGATCGACCTCGATGTTCTGCTTTCCGGCCCGACCCCCACCAACAACGTGATCCTGCTGAGCGACGCGGGCGGCATCTCGCCCGTCAGTGGCCTGAACGTTACGTTCGATGACGACGCCGCGAGCGGCGTTCCGGCCGCCCTCACGAGCGGGTCGTTCCGGCCAACCAACGCAGGCGAAGGGCCCGACACGTTCCCCGCCCCAGCACCGTCACCCGCCGTCGGGGCCACCCTTGCCACCTTCGCGGGCGCGAACCCGAACGGAACCTGGAGCTTGTGGGTGACCGACGATGCCAGCGGGGATGCGGGCGGAATCTCGGGCGGCTGGTGCCTGACGATCGAATCGGTGAGCCCGACCACGACCTCCCTGACAGCTTCCCCCAACCCCTCCACCGTCGGCGGTTCGGTGACGCTCAGCGCATCGGTCGCCTCCGGCGGCACGGCCGTCAACTCGGGAACGGTCACATTCAATGACGGATCGACGGTGCTCGGCACCGCGCCGGTGCTCGCGGGCACCGCCACCCTGACCACTTCGGCCCTGGCGGTCGGCACCCACACGATCACGGCCAACTACGGCGGCACCGCGTCGCTCCAGCCGAGCACCGCCACCATCAGCCAGGTCGTGCGCCAGGCCACCACAACCACGGCGTTGAGCTCCAGCCCCAACCCGTCGGTCGTCGGTGCAGCGGTTGCCTTCACGGCCACCGTGGCCTCCGCAGGCAACCCGGTGACGACAGGCACCGTCACCTTCAGCGACGGCGGAACCGCGCTCGGCACCGTGCCCGTCGCCTCTGACGGCACCGCGACCCTGACCACTTCGGCCCTGACAGTCGGCACCCACACCGTCACCGCCAGCTTCTCAGGCACGACGGCACTTCAATCCAGCAGCGACACCCTCGACCAGGTCGTGCGGCCGATCGTCACAACCACGGCGTTGCTCTCCGGCCCCAACCCCTCCGTCGTCGGCGAGACCGTGGAGCTGAGAGCCTCGGTCGCATCGCTCGGGTTCCCCGTCACCACTGGAACGGTCACGTTCAGCGAGGGACCGACCACGCTCGGCACCGCGCCTGTCGCCACCGACGGCACCGCAATCCTCAACACGTCATCCCTGGCGGTAGGCAGCCACTCCATCACCGCCACCTTCAGCGGGACCGCGACGCTCCAGGGCAGCAACGGCACCGTCACCCAGGTAGTCACTTCGGCCCCCACACCAACACCGACGCCCACGCCGTCCCCGACACCCACGCCGTCCCCGACACCGACACCGTCCCCGACACCCACGCCGTCCCCGACACCCACGCCGTCCCCGACACCGACACCCACACCCACACCAACCCCCACACCGACTCCTACCCCCACGCCGTCCCCGACACCCACACCCACGCCGAGCCCGTCGCCCACCCCGAGCCCGTCGCCTTCACCGACCGTGACGCCTCCGAACCCCCACAGCGACCTGTACTCGATTCCGGGGTATCACTTCGTCAACGGTCGCAAGTGGTACACCACGTGCGAGCCGTACTCGCAGACGCAGCGATGCCGCACGGACATCTGGGCGACGCAGGTGGTTCGAGTCCGCGGCGAGTACCGGTGGGTCACCGGCTGGTACTTCAACACGCTGACGTATCTGCCATACATGACCCGAGCCCAGTGGGGAACCAACCCGCTGGCGAACACCGGTGAGTGGACGGCGTCCGACGGGCGGCGGTGGCGCACCGAGTGCGACACGCCGGTCTCCGGCCGCAACGGCTGCCGGACCTGGGTCTGGGTGAGCTACATCGCGTCCGACGGCTTCGACAGGTCGGGCAACCGGACCTACGCCTGGCAGCAGGGTTGGGTGGTGAACAACCTGGTCCGCTTCCGCTGACTTGCGGCCAGCCGAGCAGCGCCCGGACCGAGCCCGGTCCGGGCGCTGCTCACGAACGAGCGGCTCGGGACTGTACCTTCAACGGTGCAACTCCGACCCAGGAGGGACGAGATGACAGTGCAGGACGAGCCGGCGGTTGAGTCGCCCCGGACGGAGGGGCACGTGACGGCCAACATCGCCGCCAAGCCGTTGATGGACAAGGCGTTGATCGCACAGCTGGGCGGCGACGCCAACAAGCAGGGGCTGGGAATCGACGGCGAGGGTGGGGTTGCTCGCGCAGTTGACGAAGCTGGTCGTGGAGGCGGCGCTGGGGGCGAGTTGGCCGCCCACCTGGCCTATGACAAGCATGAGCGGGCCGGTGAGGAGGGGACGGGAACGCCCGCAACGGCGCCCGGTCCAAGACTGTGCTGACCAAGGCCGGCCCGATCCAGGCATCCTGCGAGACCCGGCTCCTCGTCGGCCAGCAAGCCGCCGCGCTCCCGCTCTGTCGCAAGGTGTGGAGGCTACGCCGACGGCAACTCAGCAGCGGAGGCAATGGCAGCCCGTGCTTCGGTGCGACCAGACGCGCCATCTGCGATCACAGTCACCAGGGCATCGATGCTCTCGTGGTCGGCGTCAGCAGGGAACATCCACTGGACATCACTTCGTTCTGTGGTGACGCCGATGGTTGGCCGCACTCGCTCTCCGTGATTTGTTCTCGGACGCACGTACTTCACCTCATCGAGTGGGTACGTGGTGCCAAGCTCGCCACGACGTGGAAGCGCCTTCGGTGTCGCGGTGACGATTCGACGGTCAGTCACCGCGACGAAGGTGCTGGACGTGAGTATCTCGACCATTGCGCCAACCTTTCCGGGGGCGAGCGCGTCCCAGGCCGTATCGACACGCTTGGCCAGGAGCACTGGCACCACTCCTGTGAGGTTGTGCGCGCCGGTCTCGTACGGGAACGCAATGCTGCGGAGTTCTTCACCGTCCTCCAAGAACCACCGAAGCACGTGCAGATAGGGATCAAGATCGAGCCCTTCGGGTGCGCACACTGTGGTCGGCAATGCAGGCATCTCGACTGCTGGCTGGAGCATGACGGCCAGGGCTCGATGGCATCGAGGAGCTGCCTGCAAGTGAGCTGAGACGCCTTTGCGTCCTTCCGCTTCTTCGTGAGAGGCACGGTAGCGCGACCTGGGAGCTCGGCGATGATCCGTAGCTCACGCACGAGTGACTCGGTCAACGAGCGGATTTCGGAGAGTGACTCGTTGATCTCGGCAGGCGTGTTCCGGGCGATCCGGTCGAAGAGCTGCGGAGCACAACCGACCCTTCGAGATGCTCCTCGACCCCCAGGTCAACGCCAACGCGCTGACCTGGGCCGCAGACGCACACAAGGCCCGAACCTCCACCAATGTTTCCATTGGCAAGAGTTCGAGCCTTGTGCGTCTGGTGGACCTGCGTAGAGAGTTTGAGAACCCCTGCCCACCCTTGAAAACCCTGTCTTTGCGTAGGTCACGCGGCTTCTACAAGCAGGACCGCCGTTCGTCGGGGCCGACGGTGGCGCACTCCCGGGGTCGGATGGTGCGGTCACTTGAGATGCCTCAAACCCTTCTGCGCCCCGAGCAGGTCGATGACCTGGTGGCGGAGTATCGGGCGGGAGCGACGCTCGTGGAACTGGCATCGCGATTCGGCGTGATCCGCCGAACGGTTGCCGCGTACTTGACACGCCGGGCGGTCCCAATCCGACGCGGGAGTTTCGACCCTTCCAGCATCCACGAAGCAGCCGACCTCTACCTCAGCAGGTTGACGCTGGTAGAGGTCGGCGGGCGCTCGCATCGCACGGCATCGTGATCTGGCGCGGCGGGCGCCGTGGTTCTCGCATCACTACATCCGTTGCTGCCGCACGTCCTCATCATCGTCGCCGCCAACGGAACACTGACCACGACCGTCGATGGAACACCCTTCCCAGCACCCGACGAGACCGCGTGGACGCGATGTACCACCAGGGCCCGGCCTGGAGCTGGGCTGCTCGGCCCCTTCCTGAGCACTCACCTGCCCACCCATCGCGACCCCGCCGCCGTCCGCGACCTCCTGGACGCCGCCCTGACCGGCCTGACCCAGGGGCGCGTCGGCAGTGTCAGCGAACCTTTCGACGGTGACCCGCCGCACCTGCCGCGAGCCGCCAGCGCCCAGGCCTGGGGAGTCGCCGAGCTGCTGCGCGTCTGGCGCCAGCTCGACGGCTGACTCCGTTATGGGGCCGACTCACCAGGAGCATTGACGCGGCGCTGAGAACTCGCTTCGAGTTAGCGCGGATCGGTGCCGTAAAGCACGGCGGTCGGCGCACCAACGGCGGTGCCGAGCTTCGAATCCGGGTCGTAGGCGCCGACGTGCAGCTCGGTGACCTTGCCCTTGGAGTAGACCTTCTGTCCCGGACCGGCGGTCTTTCCGGTGAATCCCGCCTCCTCGATGGCTGTCCGGATGTCTGCCGCAGTCGTGGTGGCACCGTTACCGGGCCACCACATGGTGAAGCTCGGTTCGCCGGCGTCGTCGGTCCAGGTGATCGTGCACGCGGGCTCGGAGGGCAGCTTCACACCGATCGCGTCGGCGATCGCCCCGGCCTGGTCACTGGCCTCGGCGATGTTCGACAGGGAGGCGAAAACCTCGAACACGGTTGCGGGGCATCCTGCTGACTCGGCAGTCGTCTCCGCGGGTGTGCTTGCGGGAGTCTCCGCGGGCGTGCTTGCGGGAGTCTCCGCTGGTGTGCTTGCGGGAGTCTCCGCTGGTGTGCTGGCGGGCGGAGTCGGCTGCGAGGTCTCCCCGGATCCGCTCGCACATCCCGCGAGTGCCACGGCTATCAGTAGAGCCATCGCCGTCGAGGCGGCCTTGCGTGCGGTCATGATCGATCCTTCCCCCAGGTCCGTGTCATCATCCAGTGCCGACAACGTGTTGCGAGTCTCGCATTCGTCCCGGATCTCTGTCAATGAGTCCGCCGCCCGCCTTGACCTGGGCGGCCGCCGCCTCGCGATCGCCGGCGAAGACCCTGGCCTGGGGTCGTCGCGTCAGGTTCCGGTTCTCGTTGTGGCGACGGCGATCTTTAGCGACTCGATGACCGGATGGCTCCGGGCCAGCAGGTGCCGGACCTCGGGGGAGAGCAGCGCTAGGGCGCAGGAGACGACGTGCGCCTGACGACCTCGGGTTCACTTGGGCACTGGCTGTCGCCCCGCGCGCGTAAGCATCTCGGAGCGGGGATGGAGAGAGTTGGCGTGAGCGTCTACGATCACACCACTCTGACGCGCGTGGAAAGCGACCCACGCCCGAGCCCGCCGATCCGCCGCCGCGCTGTCCTCCATACTGCGAGCGGTAGCCGCATCCCATCCGATCTGACAGTGTGGGCCGGCGGCTTCGCCGTCTCGGCATTGGCGACCGAGGCCGGACTCTCGGTCGATCGGATCGGCAGGGTACTCGTCGACGATCAGCTGAGGTCTGTCAGCCATCCGAACGTCTTCGCTGTGGGCGACGCCGCCGCCAGGACAGCAGGAGGCGCAGTATCCCGGATGTGCTGTCAGACGGCGCTGCCGATGGGTGCAGCCGTAGCGAGGATCATCGCTGCTGACCTGCGAGGCAGACGGCTCGCCGCGCCGCCCTCTCGGTGCGCGAATCCCCGACATGGAAACGCAAAGTGAGAATGACAACGTTAGGAAGTGATCATGGCTCATCTGAACGAGATCGTGATCGACGCGTGGCATCCAGCCGCCCTCGCACGTGGCCCGTGCGGTTTGTCGTGGCGAGCGTCGGGCGGGCTGGACGCGCGTCCGGTCGCAGTGGACACGCCCTCCGACTGCCTCACGATGACTCGGCGCGGTAGTCGCTGGGGGTGAAACCGAGCACGTTGCGGAAATCGCCGGTGAGGTGGGCGTGGTCGGTGTAGCCGAGATCGGCAGCTATCGTTGCGAGGGAAATGTCAGGTTGCTCGCGCACCAGTTGAGCGGCGTCCTGGAGTCGCCGGCGTCGGATAATGGCGGCCGGTGGCAGACCGATGTATCGGTGTGTCATGCGTTGCAGCGTGCGCAGCGACACCGCAAGCCGCACGGCCGCCTCGGTGGGAGTGTTCGCGCCGCCCTCACCGATCAGCACTTCCGGCATCGTGTTCGCGTGCCGAGCAACGGCCGGGACTCACAGGCACGGGCGCTGAGCCATCGCGTGAAAGCGTCGACGGCCTTCTCATGTCGCTCGCTTGCACTACCCATCGCCGCGACAACCTGCGCGTGAAGAGCGGGAGCGTCCAGGGGTTGCTCGGTATCGACAAGCGAGCTCGGATTCGAGGTCAACGTGCGCACGGCCGCGGGTCGCAGAAGTGCACCCACTGCCCAGCCGCTACCGCGCAGCTTCCGTTCGCTCATCCGCGTCGTTGCACCCACGAGCGATACCCCGCGCGGCTCGATGACGAGGTTCAGGGCGGGATAGCTGACGACGGTCTGACGTGATACGACGCCCGGTTCGAGGTCCCACTCCGGTATCCAGAACCACTGAACCAACTCCTCCACCGCTTTTGGGGGCGCGAATCGGTGGAACGCAGGCAGTCGCGACGGAAACAGCACCCCTCGCGACTGGTCGAACATAGTTCCAGGGTAGACGAGCCGACAGAGTGGCGCGCATCTCCAAGCGGCCGGCGCAGTCACGATCGTACGGTGGCTGTATGACAGAGAAAGAAACACCAAGCCGGGGAGTCACCGGCTCATTCACAACCGAGGGTCGGCCTCACGGCATGACCTCACTGACCCCTTTCCTAGCGCTGACGGACGCCGCTGGCGCGATCGAGTTCTACCGCGACGCCTTCGGCGCACGCGTCATCGACGTCACCGAGATGAACGGTCAGCTGGTTCACGCCGACCTCGACTTCGGACTCGGCCAACTCCAGCTGGGTGTTCCCAGCCCGGACTACCAGCTCGTGCCCCCGCCGGAAGACGACAAGGCCTGCTACTCCCTCGGACTCTATGTCCCCGATGTCGATGCCGTCGTCGCGCGCGCGGTCGCGGCCGGAGCAACGATCCGCGAAGAGCTCTCCACCTTCGTCTCGGGCGACCGCTACGCCAGCATCCGCGACCCATTCGGCGTGCGCTGGTCGGTAATGAGCCGCGTCGAGGACCTATCCGAAGAAGAGAGCTCCCGCCGGGTTGCAGAGTGGGCCGCATCGTACTCATAGGACGTCCGCGCGGGTTGGTCAGCTTTGGCACGCACTCGCCGCCTTGGTGTCGGCGTCGTGGACAGATCAACCCGCCGCCGGCGGCTCGTTTGACCGGCTCCTGTCGTGCATCAACTTCTCCACACCGTCCAGAATGGTGCGCAACCCGAAGTGATAGGCACGCTGTGGGTCGGTGGCCGCGTTGTACTCCTGTCCGGCGGCGGCCCCGATCCGGGACGCGTGTGGGTACTTCGAGGAATCAATCAGCGCAGCAAGCACTGGACCGGCCTTGCTCCACCACTCGCCCTCAGAATCGCCCGTCACCTGACTGGTGTCAGTTAGGTCGACCGCTAGGCGCGCAGCGGACCTCACATGCTGAAGCACCAGGGCGAGTGTCAGATCCATCTCGACATCGTTGAGGCCGAGCCCGTCTAGCTGACGGAGCTCGGTGTCGTACTTGGCGATCGTTCCGGGTCCAAGAACGGGCCGCGCCTCATCGACGGCGAGGAGCCATCGATGGCGGGCGAGCAGACGCCAGTTCTGCTCGGCAACTGCTTCGATGGACTGCCGCCAGGTGGCTTGCTCGGCGATACCCTCCGCGCCCTGGTACGCCTCACCGTTGACCCGATCCACCATGAGGTCGATGAGTTCAGCCTTGCTGGGAACGAAGCTGTAGAGCGACATCGTTCCCACCCCCAACCGCTCTGCGAGCTTGCGCATGGACAGGTTGTCGATGCCCGTCTCGTTGGCGAGCTCGATCCCGGCGTCGAGGATGGCGTCCAAGCTGATCCCGGACCGCCCTGTCCTGTTGTCGCCGTGCCAGAGCAGCGCGATGGTCTTCAGCGGGTCTCCTCGTCCCGTGTGTTCAACCACGTCGTCTCGATCCTCCTCGGTTGGGAACAAGTCCTTCGCCATACACAGTACGATACAGTGTACGCTCGTATGGTGTACGATACGGCGTACGGAAGGTGAGGTATGAAGGCTGTCATTGAAGCGGAAGCGGTCGGGAAGACCTATGGACGAGGAGATGGCGAGGTCGGACTACACCGGCTGAGCCTGGAACTGGAGCAAGGCCGCGTGCTGGCGCTGCTGGGTCCCAACGGCGCCGGCAAGACGACCGCCGTGCGTGGGTTGTCCACGCTCCTGCGGTTCGACAGGGGCAACGCTCGAGTTGCCGGGTACGACGTCAGCGCCCAGCCGAAGCAGGTACGCCAGCGCATCGCTTTGGTAGGGCAGTCGGCTGCCGTCGACGAGCAACTCACGGCGATACAGAACCTCGTCCTCTTCGCGCGGCTTCGCGGCCTAGACCGTTCTGCCGCGATGCGCCGCGCTCAGGAGCTGACCGGTCAGTTCGGCCTGACCGAAGCGGCAACCCGAGCCGTCCAGGGATTCTCCGGAGGCATGCGACGCCGACTCGACGTGGCGGCGAGCATGATCGTTCGTCCGCACGTGCTCTTCGTCGATGAGCCCACCACGGGGCTAGACCCAGCGGCACGTCGCGACCTGTGGCGTGCGCTCAGGTCACTCGTCGCGGACGGCACGGCGATCCTGCTGACCACGCAGTATCTCGAAGAGGCCGACAGCCTCGCAGACGACATCATCCTTCTGGATCGCGGATATGCCGTCGCTCAAGGTTCCGCGGACCATCTCAAGAGCATGGTCGGGCCACCCGTGATTCAGCTCCACTTCCAGGATGAGGCTGACGCGCACCGCGCGATACCGCTCCTCCAAGACGTCGATCCTTCCGCCACGCTCGATGACACGAGGACGACAATCACCCTGCACGCAGAAGCAGAAAACCTGACCCGCAGCGTTCAGGTCCTGGCTGGGATAGTCCTCCCCACCGAAGTCACGATGCGTAAGCCATCGCTCGATGAAGTCTTCTTGACCCTCACGGGACACGACACGCAGGCCGCCGAGGAGAAGTCAGCATGACCACCACATCAACTGCGCATCGCGCACCCGTTGTCGCCGCGCCTGGGTTGTTCACAGCAGCATGGATCATCGCCGGTCGGACCATCGGCTCCTGGCGCTCGCAGCTCGGAGCCGTGGTCATCGTCTGGCTCTTCCCTGTCTTCGTGACGTTGCTCTTCCTCGGCCTGTTCGGTGGCGCGCTGCAGGTACCCGAGGGCACAACCTACGTCGACTTCCTGATTCCAGGGATGTTGGCCGTCACGATGCTCTTCGGTCTAGAGACCACGACGCTCACTGCCGCTGCAGACGCAGCGCGCGGAGTCAACGACCGGTTCCGCACCTTCCCGATCAACGCCGCGTCGATTGTCCTCGGCCGCTGCATGGCGGACACGATCAGCTCGCTGGTGAGCCTTGCGGCCATGGTGACCTTTGGGCTGCTGATCGGCTGGCGCACGGCGCTATCGCCTGGGTCCGCGCTGGCGGCCATCGCGCTCCTGCTGCTGTTGCGGTTCTCGCTGCTATGGATCGGGCTCTACGTCGGGTATGGCGCTTCTGTCGAGTCGGTCGCGTACGTGCAGGTTCTCGTCTGGCCCATCGCCTTCTTTTCCAGCGTCTTCGTGAACCCCGCGTCGATGCCAGCATGGCTGGGCACGATCGCGGAGTTCAATCCCGTTTCCGCGACGGCGACCGCCGTCCGAGAACTGCTCGGCGAAACCGCATGGCCGACAATCAGCGTCGCGGGTGAGTTTGCGCTCGGGCTGGCCCTGATCTGGCCCCTTCTTCTCACCGCGACCTTCCTGCCGCTCAAGGCGAGGAGATTCCGAAACGGGGGACAGTGAAGGAACCGGAAGTGATGCAGGAAGTCCACACGGAACAGGCCGCGGTTGAGGCGATGTATCGGCGGCTCGACCGAGACCTGGCGGATGCACGCGATGCATATCGGCAGGCAACGGCGATCCGATTGAAGACCCGCACGACTTGCACGCGCGGGACGTTGAGGTCGGACGCCTGACGCGGATCTTCACGGAACGGCAGGTTGCCGGACACGCACTTGCTTCGGTTGGATCGACACGACGAGCGGGACGTCGATACACATCGGCCGTGTTGGTCCACGCGACGATAGCGGGGTCACCACCTCCACGTCGCGGTCAAGGCCAACTAGCGGCGCTGCTTGTAGATGTCTCTGAGTCCGTTACTCTCGCAGGACTCGCGAGCCACGAGAGCGCGACACAACCGACACCGATTCGGTGTTCGCCCACCAGGTGTAAACTCAGGGGTTACATCGAGTGTCGGAGGAAGGGGCGTGGCATGACAACTGTCGCCGAGCTGCTGGACCATGGCCTGTCCGACTGGAGCCACGTCCTGGCTCACCGTGCAGACGAAGCGGTCATCGACGCGGTGCGAGCCAGATTCATGGGCGCAGGGGTTCCAGTCGAGCTCGTCGCCGACACTCTTCGAGACGGCGGCGCCGCCCTGCATCAGGCGGTGGCGTCCGAACGCTCCGACTGGGCGACTCCGTTCGGCGGTCTGTTGGCCGTGGCGTTGCTGACTGCGGAGGTTGCCGCCTACTGCTCTCATCTGGTTGCGCGGGCCTCGGCCGTCCGGTCAGTTGCAGTGGATTCCCTGCTGGAGGACTTCAGCGCCGTAGCAGTGGCGTCTGAACTCGGCGTGTCACGACAGAAGGTGTACGAGATTGGCCGGGGAGGTGCGAAGCTCCGCGATGCACTGAGGCAGGCGAACCGATGACCAGGAGCACGCATGGGATGGACTTCTCGGCGCCTGATGCCCCGCTGCTGCATCCGCTCGATATCGAGGAGGCGCGGAGCTACTACTTGGTGGCGACACTCCTGCGTGCCTTCGTGTCGCCGGCGGTTCTCACGGCCCTGATGCTGTGCCTATGGGCGGTCAGCAACAATCCCGTAACTCCCGTCCTCGGCCCCGTCGTCGCAGTCACGTTGATCGCCTACGTCGAGCGGAAGTTCCGCACCGACGCGTGGGCGTACGTACCACGTCGCCGTCAAGACGCCGGGCGGGACGAACCGGTCGCCCTCGCTTCGCTGGCACGGGGCGTCGAGGTCGCGCTTCTGGCCGGAGCAATGGTCGGCTTCGTCTCCAGCCTCGGCGTTCGCGCCGTGCCGACACAGGTCGGCTCGATTGCGCTGGGTGTAGTGGTCGGGCTGGCACTGATCGTCGTCGGGACCTGGCTCTGGGATCGTTCCGCCCCTCGCGACCACCGGTTCGCCCTTTCCCCGATAGTGGTCGGCGACCTGTCCGGGGCTCTAACACTCGCGATACTCGCACTGGGCGCATCCGCCATCCTCGGCCGCACAGCAATCCACCTGCCCGAGGCGCTTGGCGGGTTCGCGCTGATTGTGAGCACGACCACGCTGTGGCTACTCCTACGCCTCATTCCCGTCCACATCCGCTGCCTACCCCCCAACATCGACATGCCCTGAACCACCCTTGTCGCCCCTGGGTTGACAGTTCTGGGTGCATGTGTGAAACTAATGTCACCCCAGGGGTGACGCAACGCTTCTGGGGTGAGCCGAGGTGGTAGACCATGCCAATCATCAGTGTCGAGTCGGTTCGCAAGACCTTCGGTGAGGTGCTTGCGATCGACGATCTCACCTTCGCCGTGGACGAGAACGAAATCTTCGGCATTCTCGGCCCGAACGGAGCGGGGAAGACCACGACCGTGGAGTGCATCGCCGGGACGATCACTCCCGACCGGGGCCAGGTCACAGTGCTAGGCGCGGACCCGGCCCGGCAGCGCAGCTTGGTGCGCGAGCGGGTCGGGTACCAGCTTCAGTCGACCGCGTTGCCGCCCGCTTTACGTGTCGGTGAAGCGATGGAGTTGTTCGCAGCGTTCTACGAGTCACCAGCCGATGTCGGCTCGATGCTCGATCTGGTGGGGATGACCGGCGAACGGCGCCGACCGTTCGGGAAGCTCTCGGGTGGCCAACAGCAGCGGCTCTCCATAGCGCTGGCGCTGGTCGGGCAACCACAGGTCGCAGTCTTCGACGAGCTGACGACCGGCCTGGACCCTCAGGGCCGCCGGGATGCCTGGCAGCTGATCGAACAGATCAGGAACCGTGGAATCACCGTCATTCTCGTCACGCACTTCCTTGATGAGGCCGAGCGCCTGTGCGATCGGATCGCGATTATCGACAAGGGACGGTCACGCTTCATCGGTTCACCCACTGAGCTAATGGACGCGACGCCACATGCGTCGACGTCTCCCCATCGACTTGAGGACGCCTACCTGCGACTGCTCGACCAAGACACCGCATCAACGGCCCGGGGGATGTGACATGCGCGCCACCATCGCACTGACGAAAGTCGAGACCCTGCTCCTCCTGCGAAACCCGACGAGCATCTTCATGGCTCTCCTGCCTGCGCTCCTTCTCATGCTCCAGGCCTACGTCATCCCAGGTACCACGAACCCTGTGGGCGGAACCGATCGTGCCCTCGCCGATTTGCGCCCCATCGACTTCTTCGTTCCGGTGGCTGTCGCAGTGGCAATGGCCAGCATCGCCATCACCAACTACCCGTCCTCGGTGGGCTCCTACCGCGAGACCGGCATCCTTCGCCGCCTGGGCGTGACCCCTGTGGGCGCGCACCGAGTGCTGCTCGCGCAATGGGCGGTCAGCGCGTTCTCGCTGGGCGCAGCCATCCTGCTGACGCTGTCCGTCGCCTGGTTCGCCATCGGAACCTCGACCCCACGCAACCCCGCCGCAGCGACGGCCATCGTCCTCGTGGGTGCCATCGCCATGATGGCTCTCGGCTCAATCATCGCCGCAGTCGCCCCCAGCGCGCAGGCAGCCTACGGGCTCGGACTGCTGGTGTTCATGGTGACGATGTTCACCGCAGGCATCTGGACCCCCGGCCCGCTGATGCCGGAGACGATTCGCACGATCTCCGCCTTCACACCAATGGGAGCGATGACACAAGCACTCACAGACGCCTGGTTCACCGGCACCGTGTCACTCCTCCCATTCATAGTGATGACCGTGTGGGCCCTACTCGCTAGCGCCTTGGCCATCAGGGTCTTCCGATGGACGTAGAAGATCACACCTCTTGAACATCACCGACGCCTACGTCGGACTCAACAGTGCACAACGCCGCATCCGGTCGATCTCATGGCTCAGAGTGGCCGAGCCCGGCGAGGAACTGCAGCAGATCCTCCGCGACCAGCCCCGGCTCCTCGAGCGCCGCGAAGTGGCCACCGCGCGGCATGATCGTGAAGCGCTCGACGGCGAAGAAGCGCTCGGCAAGCTCGCGCGGCGCCGTCGCCAGGTCGGTGGGGAACAGCGCGAACGCCGTGGGCACGGTGACGGCGGCGGGCGCCCAGCCAGCGGCATCGCCCCAGTCGGCGGCCTCGGCATCGCCGGGGCCCGCTACGTCGGCGGCCTGCTCCCACGATCCTTCGCCGCCGGCCTCGGCATCGCCCCAGTCGGCGTCGGCCCAGCCGGCGTCGTCACCGGCCTCCCAGCTCATCGCGGGCTCGGAGTAGAGCCGCATCGCCGAGCGCACCGTCGAGGTCAGGTGCATCAGTGCGGCGTTCGCGATCACGTGGTCGTCGGCGATGCGGCTCTCGGACCAGGCGTCGTAGAGGCTGCCGAGCCAGGTCGCGAGGCCGAACGGGGTGTCGGCCAGCACGGTCGCGACCATGTTCGGCTGCATCGTGTTCGCGGTGAGGTACAGGGCCTCATCGCCGAACTTCTCGATCGACTCGAGGTACGCGGCCTCGGCCGGGCCGGCCGTCGCCTTGTCGATCGTGTAGGCGAGGTCGAACGGCACGTCGGTGAGGTGCAGCGCGATGATGCCTTCCGGGTGCTGCTGGGCGATGGTCTGCGCGACGGCGCTGCCCCAGTCGCCGGCGTGCACCGCGTAGCGCTCGTAGCCGAGCGCCTGCATAAGGGCGTGGAAATCGGCGGCGGGGATGTCGCGAGACATCTCCCCTTCCGGCTCGTCGCTGAGCCAGAACCCGGCGATCGCGGGGGCCACGACGTCGTGGCCGGCGGCGGTGAGCAGCGGGATCAGGTCGATAAAGCGCAGTGGCGAGTCGGGCCAGCCGTGGATGAGCAGGATCGGCGCACCGGTCGGCGCCTCGGCGCGCGCGCGGATCGCGGCGATCCTGCGCCCGTCGTCGCTCCTCGTCTCGACGTAGCCGAGACCCGCGATGCGATCCTCTACCTCCCGCCAGTCAAAGCCGCCCCGCCACCGCTCAAGCAGGCTGCGCTGGCGCGACTGGTCGTGGCCGGGCGCCTGCGCGGCCGCGGGCACGATGCGGGGCAGCTGCACCGCCGTCACCCTCGCATCGAGGGCGTCGAGGGCCTCCTGCGAGACGCGGGGCAGCTCGGTGCTGGGGGTGGTCGCGGTGTTCATGAGGGGTTCCTTTCACTCGGTGCATCCAGGATCCGTCGCCCGACCCGCTCACCGATTGGAAGAATCGGCCACGGTTTCAGCCGACCTCGGTGCCGCCGACCTCCCTGCTGTCGAACGGGCTCATGTCGCCGCGCAGGATCTGCCCGGGCGTCGCCCCGGCGAAGAGTCGGAAGTCGCGAGTCATGTGCGACTGGTCGGTGTAGCCGGCGGCGACGGCGGCCTCTGCGGCGGGCAGGCCCGATTGCAGGAGGCGGTAGGCCTCGCGGGCGCGGCGCAGCTGCTCGACGTTCTTGCGGCCGAGGCCGACCGTGCCCGCCATCTGCCGGCGCACCGTGCGCTCCGAGCCGACGAAGCGCCGCTCGCTGAGCGCGCGCTCGACGAGCGGGTCGGCGACGAGAACGCCCTGCGTCGCCAGCTGCTGCACGAGCCGCTCGAGGCCGTCGAGGCTCGGCGCGGGGTAGCGCGTGCCGGCGAGCACGAACCAGCGCCCGTCGGTCTCGAGCTCGCGCAGCTCGTCGATGGGTTTCACGTCCAGGCCGCGCAGAAACGTGTGCGGCGCGAACTCGACGCCCCAGGCCCGCTCGCCCGCCGAGAGCACCAACTCCCGGGGCGCGGTCGACGGCCCGGCCAGGGTCGCGGTCGGCGTGCCGTCGGCGCGGGTGCCGAAGGCGAGGCCCCAGAACTCGTTCGCCGCGTCGGTGTACGTGGAGTCCTCGTCGATCGTCGCCCACCACACCATCGTCGCGAGCGGCACCCGGGCGGGGCGGTAGCCGTAGCCTTCGGGGAGCACGCACGCCTCGGCCCCATCGGGCATCTCGGCGACCTGCGACATGGCCCCATCCTACGAGCGCCGATCGTCTCGGGGTGCGTCGGTCGCGAACCCCGCCTCGGCGTCGAAGGTTCCATGCTTGAGGCATGGCAGCAAACTCTTCGCGCATCGTGGTGCCTATCGACTCCGAGAACGTGAGCGCCGAGCAGATCACGAACCTCCTCGCAAGCCCACGCACGCGCCTACGCGCATTCCGACGACGGGAGCAGGAGGCTGGCGAACCACGCGTTCTACACGCGGCTGGAAATCGTCGAGGACGAGCAGCTACGCCCGCAGCTCGCAGAACCGGCCGCAACCAGCAGCAACGAGGCGAACGTAGGCAAGGAAACCAACGGGAACACTCCGCATCCTCTGATTTCGCGTGCTCCCGTAGGACAACTTGGGTGGACGCAATGGAGCGCTACAGGAACAGGCGACCACGGGTTGAGCGGCTAGTTTCCGCGTGGAATCAAGGGGTTTGCGACGATGCCGACTCTATCGGAGAGCCGGACGACCCTCTGATCGGGGCGTCGGCGGAACCAAATAAACGACCTCGAACACGGCTCACCGACATCGAAGGGACGCTATGCGAACAGCCCGCGCGCAGGGGGTCAGCGTGAACGCGCTGGCGTGCCGGTTCGGGATTCACAGAGGCACGGTGTGGGCGAAGACGCGCCCAGCGTGATCGGTTGCTACTCGTGGATCGAGTAGTCGTAGGTGTCGCGCACCGCCTGGAAGTCGCTCTCGTTCAGGTGGTGACACCAAGGCTGCTGGGTGCCCGGGAAGCGGACGCGATGCGCACCTGACCAGGAGGCGACCTCGACATGGCACTGCGGCATCGTCCAGAGCACTTCGACGGCGGGCATCAGGTCATTGTCGGAGGAGAACAGGATCGCGGTATCCATATAGCCGGACATCCCCAGTCGGATCATGTCCACCGCAATTGCGACGTCGATGCCCTTCTCCGAGGCGCGGGAAGCAGGGTAGTCGGAGGGATACTGGAGGTTGCGGCGGATCACGGTGACCTGATCGGAGCGTTCCCACATGGCCGTCTGCCGGTCGTTCGCGGCGGCAGCACCGGGCTGACGTTCCGGGTTCGGACGGCCACGGTAGACGCGCACTTCCATCAGTTCGCTCTCACGCCGTCGCCGCCCTGCGAGCAGTTCGCCGATCTTGAGCGGGAAGACGTGCCCCTCGCTCGGGTCGGCACCGAACGGGAGGAACTGGCGGCGCGCCCAGCCGTGGACGTTCTGGTAGTCCATGAAGACCACCACCCGATCCACGGTGTCGCTCATCCATCCTCCGCTGGGTAGGAAAAAAATCCCCGCCAATCCCAGGAGGACGGCGGGGCAGAATAAGACAAGCATACCCCATCAAGACCCGCGAGTGGGATCAGTCAGTCAGTTCTCCCGGGCTGCTTCTTGTCTGGCAGTCGGTGCGACGCCAATGCCTGGCCCGCCATGGCTCGCGGTCGGTGGCCCGCGCCCGGGCACCGACCCCGCAGGCGGCGGCACCGAGCGTCATGCCGGTGCGCGTTCGCTGTCTTTGAGCAGTCGCACGCGGAGTGCCGAGAGCGTGGTGCTGTATGAGACTTGCGAGACGGCCTTGAAGCCGTGTTCGGCAAGTTGCACCCACAGGGTGTCACGGTTCATATCGGTCTTGTTGCCTTTCGCGTAGACAATCCAGACCACCCGTGTCTTGGCGAGCGCATCGCCGTGCTCGGCCAGCACCTCGTCGACCTCTGCTTGATTCGCTGCGAAGATGATCGCGACATCCGCTTCGTCAATGTCCGTGCCCTCGAAACCGGAGACAGCCAGGTGCTCGGTGGCGGTGCCGACCGGCCAGATCCAGAGCGTGCTGCCCGGTTTGAGTTGCAGCTTGCGCGCGCGAGCGTCGGTGTCAGTCATTGGTCGTGCTTTCATAGTCGAGTGTCTGCACAACCGCCCGCAGCAGCGGATGCAGCTTGCGCCAGCCCCCGCGCAAGAACATGCGCGCGAACTCGGCGCCCAGGCCGCGGAAGCCGTCTTGCAAGAACTCGAACCGGCATGATGTGGGGCTGAGCTCGGTGATCGTGAACGTCACGATCGTATCGATGGGGCCGCCTTTCCACGACCACGCCATGCGGTGCGGCGGTTCGAGTTCGAGCACTTCGAGGTGCACGGTGCCGTCGAACAGCGGTGCCGGGTCGGTGGTCATTGTGAACTGGTGCCCCACTTCTGGGTGGAAGTCATTCGGCATGAGCCACGTTGACAGCAGTTCCGGCTCGGTGAGCGCGCGCCAGAGAGTTGCGGCTGGAATCGCGAACTCTGCGGTTCGGTAGATGTTGCTCATGTGTCTTCTTCCTGTTGCAGTGTCTGGATGGTGTAGCCGAGCCGCTCGAAGCGGTCGTCCCAGAACGTTTCGAGCGAGCTGAGCCAATCGGTGATGTCGTGCAGCGGTGCCATCTCAAGGCAGTACACGCGCTCGCGGCCGCGTTTGGCGTAGGTCACCAGCCCGACCTTGCGCAGCTGCGCCAGATGCTCAGAGACGGTGGGTTGAGAGCCCCCGACGGTGAGGACAAGCTCAGAAACAGCGCGGTTGCCGGTAGCCAGTGCGCTCATGATCGCGCGACGACGCGGGTGCCCAATCGCACTGAACACATCACGGACTGCAGGAGGTCTGGTCACGCATTCATCATATATAGGTAACTACCGATGAATCAATGCGACCGGCGATAGCTCTACTGCCTGGCTCCTGCTGTACGGTCGCTTCGGTCACGCGAGGGTCGGCGTCGATGCGTGGCCGGGTGACGCGCTCGACCCAGGCCGCATTGTCCTCGTTCCAGCGGGGCGGCTCGCCCCATGCGCTCGTCAGTCGCTGCTCGGCGTCGTGGGCAAGGGTCTGCGCGGTCCGGTGCGCTTTGGTGGCGCGGCGCTTGCCGAACCTGCCGACCGTGCGCAGCCGGTCGCGGGCGGCTCGTTGTGCGGTGTCGGCGGCCTGCCACTCGGCCAACGCCGCCGATGCCTGCTCGGTGAGCGGGGCGGCAACCTCGCCGCGCACGCGCTCGAGCTGCTGGGTCGCGGCATCGCTCGCGCCTGCTGCGTGGTCGCGCTCATAGCGCTGCGGCTCGCGGAGTTCGGCGAGTGTATCGGCTGCTTGCTCCCAGAGTGCTGCCCGCCGTTCGGCGTGTTCGGCCTGCGCGGTGAGGGCTGCTATCTCGGTGTTGACGATCTTCACGGGGCCGTCGTCGACCAGACCCCAAACCGCTTCCGCCGCTTGCTGGGTGGCGTGGGTGCGTCCTCGGTCGGCGCGGTCGCGCTCTACCGCGTCGATGAACTGTTGCCGGGCGTCGGCGGTGTTCTCAGCGATGATGTGCAACTGGTCTTCTTGCTTGCCCCGGGTCATACCGACGTAGACGGCGGCTCCGCTCATCGCGTCGCTGAGGATGGTGTGCGATCCCGGCGCGGTGACGCCCTGCACCCCGTAGGCGGTCGAGGCGTAGGCGAGATGGGTGTGCTCGGTGACGTAGGCGGCAGGCAGGCTGACCGTGTGCTCTCGCTTTCGCCCGCTGCCTGCCTCGACCGCCCACAGCGCCCCGTGGTCGGTGACGTGTTGGACGATCCAGAGTTGCCGGTTCGCCAACCCGAGGCTGGTGTCGTTCTTCCGGGTCTGGATCAGGTCCACCCACTCACCGGGTGCGAGCTGCGAGGCTTTCGGCACTCCGGTGTAGGTGCGCCCGGTCTCGGGGTCGGTGTCGCCGGGTGTGAGGCGTGTCCATACGCCGTCACGGTTCCAGCGCCAACCGTGCGCATGCACAAGCGCCGCGACGGACGCGGTGGGGGTGCCGAGTTCGTGTTGCGCAACATCAGCGGCTTTCTTCGTCGGCGTCACCACCCGCGACAACTTGCCCCGCTCACTACTTGCGGTGATTGCGGTGGCGAGCATCGTCGTCTTCCCCGCTACCCGCTGCTCCCTCTACGATCACGAGCGGGTCGGTGGAAGCGAGGGCTGCGGCGGCCTCGGCCTGGCCTGCGTCGAGGCCGGCGGACTGCGCCAGCTCCTGCACGTCCGGCACCGCCGGCTCATCGTCGGGCACTCGGGCGGTGATGAGGTCGCGGAGATCGGTTTCGGCTTGCATGACGCGCACGCTCGTCCAATGCGCCACATACTCGGGTCGGGGTGCATCGGGTGGGAGGATCGTGAAGCAGTCCTCCAACGCCAGACGCGACACGACCGTGATGAAGTCGCGTATCTCCGCAGGGGTCGCTCGCACACCGTACTCGGTCATGATCCGGGTCGCGTGCTCGGTCACGGTGTGCGCCGTCCACGCCGATGCAGCGGCGGCGCAACGATCCAGCGTGCGCGACGCAACCACCTGCACGCTCAGATCATCAAGCGACACCAACGCAATAGGCGTTGGCCGTTGCAAGGTGTCGGGGTCGTATCCGGCCGCGCGTAGCTCGGTCACCCATGCGGCCTCATCGCCCAGCGTGGTGGGCTTCTTCGCGGGCCGCTCGTACGCCCACGCCTCAGCTCGCAGGCGCGAGGCGACGACCGGCCCGATACTCTCGCCGGGGTGAGCTTCGTGCCATTTCGCTTCGAGGCGGTCGAGGTTGCGGCGCACCTGCACACCCCGCTTGCTCATCAAGGCGTTGAACGGCTGTAACTCGACCACTTCGCCGGTTGCCGGGTCGAGGGTCAGGCCGTGCCGATCCAGCACCTCGGCAAGCTCGGGGCTGGCGGCGATCACGGCAGTACCGAGGGCGCGGATCGCGTCCTGCTGCCGGAACAACGCCCCACCGTTCAACCCGCCACTTGCCCGCCGCCCACACCCTCATCCCGATCTGCATATGGATATGCCGGTGTGGATCGCCTGCCCGCGACGTGCGGTGCGTGATCCCGACGACGTACATCTGCTCGATGGGTACGACCTCCTGCGCCCCCAGCGACCCCACGCGAGTCACCGAGCGGAGAGCGAGCCAGCGCCGAATCTCCGAGAGCGCGTCCTGCTGGGCCGCATGCAGCGCCGCCGACACCTCGGGGTGCAGGGCGGCGGCGATCGACAACGACTTGGGGCGTTGATGACCATTGCCATGAACCGGGGCGAGGCCTGCCGATCCGACCCGGCCCGACGAGGCTTGCCCATCTGCTCCCCGGTGAGCGGATGCGTCCAGTCCACCCACCCCGCATACAACTCGGGTTCAAGACCCACCTCAGCAGCCACCACGCCCGACCCGTCAAGCTGAGCGAACTGCGCGACGGTCGCTTCCGCGCCCAAGTAGTAGTCGTCAGCGCGGGCACGGTCGGCCTCGACATAGCGCAGCGCATCAGCCCCGGTACCCCGGAACGGGAGGACACCGCCCTGCATCACAACCACCACCCTGCGCCTGCCTCACTGGCCATCTAGCGTATCAGCAACTACGGCACTTAAATTGCGTCCATTCTCTGTGAGGGAGGCGAGAACCTGGGAGGTTATGAGGCAGTCGGGCGACGGAAGGGTGCGCGTGGAAGGCGACGGCGGGCGGCGAAGACGGGGTGTTGGTGGCGTCAGAGTTCTATGAGCAGGCAGCCAGGTGTACCGTTCGGTGCGGTTGGAACCCGTGCCGGTTGTAGAGTCGCACGGCAGGGTTGCCTTCCTCGACCGAGAGACTGATCGCCGGAACGCCACGGGATCGGGCTACCTCAGTCACCTGGTGCAGGAGCAGCCCGCCGACGCCTTGGCCCCGGTGCTCGGCATCGACCCAGATGCTCAGCTCCGGGATGGTCGCAGCGACGAACCCGTAGCCGGGGTCGTCTGCGGTGAAGTAGCGGAGCCAGACCGCTGCGACAGCCATGCTGTCGGCGCTCTCGGCGACGAGGCCGAAATCCTGGTCGCTCGGCCAGTTGTCGTAATAGTGGCGAAACTGCCGGGTTTGCTCGACCTCGCGCATCGTGAAGCACGGGCCGTTCCAGTTCAGGTTGTCGAGCATCGCTCGCGCGAGCAAGTCGCGGTCTGCCGCCGTCGCGATCCTCACGGAAACATCAGTCATGCCACACGTTTTCGTCGGGCTATCCAGCGCGGCCTCGGCGTCCGGGCGGGAGGAGCCCTTTGCGGCGGGCGCGGGCGACCCAGCCCTGCGCGGTCGAGAGCGGCACCCGGCTGATCTCCGCCATTTTCGCCGTCGGGTTCACCTCCCCGTCATCCACGAGGCGGGTGTGCTGCAAAGCGACGACCTCGTAGAAGTCCGGGGTTCGTTTCGGGTTCCCGAGCGGTTTCATCACGTCCTCGGCGCGCATGATGCGGCCAGAGGGCATGGTGAGCGTGCCGCCCTCGAAGCGGGTGGCTCCGGTGACGGTGAACTGGCGGCGGTTGATCGCCGCCTCGATCCTCGACGTGGGAAGGTTTCGGAGCATGGGGCTTGCCACCGGGTCACCGGCCTGTTCGGGCAGGTAGATGATCCCCGTGATCCGTACCTCACCCATCGGCTCCTGGTGCATGAGGTACTGCCGTTGCAACCGGAGCAGCACGCGCGTGTAGGACTGGACGTGCTGGATGAGGAACCAGCGACCATCGCGGCCATCGTTGTACCCGGCCAGTTCCCCGTCCGGCCCTGGCGTCGGATATCTCCGCTTGTCGTACTTCAGCGCGGCATCAATGGCGACCGACTCGGCGGAAGATGCGACCACGGGAGGATCGGGCATGACCCAGCCCGGTGGCAGGTCTTCAGCAACCAGCAGCGGAACGTCCTCCACGTCTTGACTCATGCCTCCAGGGTAGTGGAACCTGTGATTCATCTCAAACAATGGCCGTTACGCCAAGAGCGTGCTACCTTGATATGGCGTATCTGCTATCGCATGAGATTGAGGTGAGTGTCCTGACCCCATCCCCGACCCGTCAGCGCCGACCACGCGCGGCGCAAGACCGGGATACGCTCAGGGCAGGGAGTGATCCAGTGCTCCGGCTCCGCACGATCCGCCGTGCGGAGCCGGACGTAGGGAAGCTGGTGGAGTGGGTGCTGAACATCACCCAGACCCGCTACGACGCCTACCGCGACGGCCAGCCCGACCCGTATGGCCTCCCGTCCCCTGAGAATCTGAGCCTGACGTCAGACCGGCGAGGCAGAGTAGAAGACGAACAAGAACGCAAACTGCTGCACCAACGAAGGAGCACCGCATGAGCACCACGACCGCTCCCACCCTCGCTGCGACCGATGAGCGCACGGAGAACAAGCCAGTGCTGCTGGCCGTCTCCTACCTCCGCGTCTCCACCCGCGAGCAGGCCGAACGCGGTGGCACCGAGGAAGGCTTCTCCATCCCTGCCCAGCGGGAGGCGAACCACCGCAAGGCCGATGAGTTGAGCGCGCGGATCGTGCGGGAGTTCGTGGACGCGGGCGAGTCCGCACGCTCCGCCGACCGCGACGGGCTACAGGACATGCTCGCGTTCATCGCCGCAACCCGGGTGCAGTTCTGTATCGTGCATAAGCTCGACCGGCTCGCCCGCAACCGCGCCGACGACGTCGCCATCCACCAAGCACTCCTCAGCGCCGGGGTCACCCTCGTCTCAGCTACCGAGTCGATTGATCAGACTCCTTCGGGGAAGGCAAGGAAGCGAAACGGGAACACACCACATCTTTCGATGTCGCGTGTTCCCGTAAGACACTTTGGGTGGAGTTAGCCCGACAGTGTTCTAACCTCGCCCCCGCGCTTCTCCACGCTTCGTCTGTCCACAAGAGTATCCGTCGACGGTTGCTGCCCGCCAGTGGTGACATGGCTGGCCAGCGGGAGCGGTTGCCCCGTCCGGTTCCGCGTCTGACGGAGTTGATGCTGGATGAGGCGCAGCGCAGGTATGAGGACGGAGAGGTCCTTCGGGTGATCGCATCCGACCTTGGCGTGGGCCGTACCCGTCTATCGGCGCGTCTCCGCGAGCGCGGCGTGTCGCTTCGTCGGGCATCCCCGACTGATGAGCAGGTGCTTGAGATGTGCCACCGCTACGAGCAGGGCCAGTCGCTCGCCAGGGTGGGGGCGAGTCTCGGTCTCAACGCGAGCACGGTACGCATCACCCTTCTTCGTGCTGGCGTCACGCTTCGAGACGCACATGGTCGCGAGCGTTGACTTTCGGCAGTTGAGAGGCGCAGATGGGTCGCTGGGATGTCAGTGCATCCTGGGTACATGCCGCACGGTCGGCTAAGTGATAGCGCCGAGAATCGCTGCCACTCGGGAGGGTAGTAGGTCGTTGGTTCCCGTGGAGGTGACGAGATCGGCGAGGTTACGCCAAGCCTGTATTCGGACCTCTGTAGTGCTGATTCCGCGCGCCTTCGCAAGACTGGCTTCGACATCAGCGACATTGCCGGGTTGCTGTGGACGAGCGCCGCGGCGATTGCCGTCTGGGTGGTCCGTCTCCAGGAGGAGGCGATCGATGGGTATGAGATCAATTGCATCGCTTTGCCGCAGGGTGGCGATGTTGAGGGAGAAATAGGCTCCGAGTTCGAGTGCGCGGCTTGTGGTGGCGCGGTCGCCGAGCCACCAGTGCAAGATCGCGCCAGTCACCGGGGTTCGCTCAAGGTGGTCCACGATCTCGCGGGTCGCGCCGTAACTATGGATCGAGATAAGGCGCGGCTTCTTCTGTAGCTGAGAAAGCAGAGATGCGAGTACCTCGTGTTGCTTGGCGCGGCGAGACGGAGCCCTGGCGTCGAGACCGACTTCACTGACGTATGCGGTTTGGTCGAGTAGCTGATTGAACTCCTCCGGAGCGTAACCGTCGAGCGCAACCTTGACTCCTGGGTGGACGCCGACACCCCAGATCGTGAGGAGATCGTGCTGCTGGCGGTGGAGCGCGAGCCGTGACTCTGCAAGGGTGCGGCTCGCTGCGAAGACCACAGCTCGCAGGTTCAGGAGGTCCTGAGGAGTGACCGTCGTGTCGATGTGGGCATGGAGGTCCAGGGGTGGCCAGTTGGTCACGTCAGCGTCTCCAGTTCGTGGGCACCGCGGATGCACAGATCGCGCGCATCTCCTGCGGAGTATCCGTGAGGTGGGCGCATCGCCGCGATGTCACTGACCCTGACTCCTCGGGCAACGAATCCCCTGATGCTGGGAAGGACCGACGCCTTCTCAAGCTGCGTTTTCGCGGAGTCGTTCGGCGGTGCATCGATGACGTAGTTGCTCCGATCCGCCAGGTGTGAGGCGGCGAATGATGCTCGGCGCACAAGACAGCCAAAGCATGTTCCACAGTGATCTGTCGCTGATACCCCGAGCCATCTTCTGTTCGTGAAGGCACAGGAGTTAGTGGCGCTGAGCAACTCCGACGCGGATTCGTCGCCGATCTCGTCCGCCAGCCACCGGAACATCTCGCCCTTCGTATGGGTGGCGAAGGGATTCGACAGCGTGCCCCAACCACCTGCCAAACCGACGAGGCGAGACAGTTCTGCGAGGAACCAGGGGTGCGTCGTACGTGTGGAGAGGCTGCCAAGTTGATCGGGGCCGAGTGGCGGGTTTAGTGACGCGAACCCGTTCTCTGGAATCCAGAGCTCGACCTCGTTGACCGAGGCAAACGCGAGGCCGAGGGCGAGAAAAAGGAACGACCGTGTGCGCGTCGAGTTCTCGTTCCGGAAGCGGTGACCACCGGGCTGCTCCTTGCGTCGAGTAAACACGACCTGTTCGTGATGCTGTATAGCCTCGTCCGGATAGAGCTCTCGGATACGTCCGGCGATGTCCCTCTGGATTGGGGAGATTGATGTCGCCCCGACGTGAGAGACAAGGAGATGCTGTTCCGGTCGAGTACGGGCAAGAAGCGCACCTGCGGCAGAGTCTGCCCCGCCACTCATGAGCACGACCCGCTGCACATCGGGATAGGAGTTGGGCGTGACGTCCTCACGAGGGACCCGCGAGGTGCGGAACCTGAGCCCCCAACTGTCGCCCGACAAGAATCCCAAGAGGTCTTGCAGTTCTGTCACGATGGCGTTCCAGGGCTCTGGGTCGTGGACAGGCACGATCAAGGAGATGTCACGCCGGGTCCAGTTGACTTTGCCGACGCGCCGAGGAACAGAACGATCTGCTGCGTAGACCATCGCGGCGAGACGGAACAGTTCCACATTCTCCCGCCGCACGGGGCCAAGCTTGCCCAGCCGCGGACCCAACGAAGTGTTAAAGGTTCCGGCGCCACCGGCAGGCCAGTAGAAGTTATTTCCGGCAGCTTTGCGGGTGACAGCCGAGGGGACCTGGAAACGAAGATCGAACTGTTCCATCTCAGTCCGCCTCGTGGATGGTTCTGAGGTACTCCAGACCGTCCTCGATCGCTCGCGTGAACTCGTCAGGGCTAGGCCCGCTCGGGGAGAGGTTCGCGTGCGCGGCGAGTTCTTCTGCGGCCTGGCGAACCCCGTCCTCGAACGCTGCTCGCTGGGCGCCTGTCATGTCCTTGGTGTTCAGGGTTGATGCGGTCTCCACGAGGTAAGCCTCAGCGAGGATCAGTGCGACTGCTTCTTCGGCGATCTGGCCGAGTGTCACGTCTGTCCCGGTGGTCTCGCTCTCAGCAAGCCATTCAGCGAGTCTGCCGACGACTTCCATCTGCTCGGCAGTCTCGATCGTGCCAGGAGGGAGGTCTTCGCAGACCTTCTGAGCGATCTGGTGAGCGACATCGAAGACGTTGGGGTTCGCTCGCAGCGCGTCGTAGTCCAGACCGAGGTTACGGAGGGTCTGTGCGTCGCCGGTCCGGTAGGCGTACGCCGCTGCGGCCCCTCGTCCTGCGGAGCGTGCCGATCCAGACACTGATCGTGTGAGTGTGTCAGTGCTCCGACGGCCCCGGCTGCTTCCTCCGCCGCTCCGAGAGGATCGGAAGAGAGCGGCAGTGGGGAGAATCCTTCCTGCGGGTGAGTTTGGGGATGGCTTCAGCGGTGACAGGAGCGTCGGCTGGCTGCCGACGGGAGCCGGAGCTGTGCTGTCACCGCCAGGGAGACTGGCGAGCCAATCGTCCAGTCCGTCGCGTACTTCGCCCCCGGCGGCGCTGCCGGAATAGGAGCCTTTTGTGCCCATCAGTGCTGCCCTCCCTTGGGTGGCGGCGTCGTGAGTGCCATCTTGATCTTGCCGTCCGCCAGCTGCGCAGCCAGGGCATTGATGACGTCCTGCATGCCCGGGATATCGACACCCGCGAGGATGATCGCAGTGCCGGGCTGGAGATCGGAAGCCGGGAGCCGGCGGAACACGTCGAGAGCGGTCGGTTGCACGGCGGGATGCACCGTCGCAAGCCTGACGATTCCCGCCACAGCGCCGCGCTGCTCTTGGACGCGGTCTCGCGCACGAAGACCTAGATGCCGCAGGAGCTGATCGACATCGTCCGTTGTGAGGGCTTGGAGGCTCTCATCCGTGAGTTGTCGCCTGTCCACCGTACGAGTTGAGGCGAGTTGCGCGGCGAGGTCGCGAAGATGCTGGGGCAATTCTGCACTGAGGAGGAGATCACCACGGAAGGACGCTGCGAGGTGCAGGTAGGGACTCAAATCCAGATCGTGGAGCTCCGGTGGAAGCTTGGCCCATCGGATCATGTCGTCCGCGAAATGTGGGACAACGCTGATCGCAGGAGCCACTGCGGCGACCGGCGGCATTGCGTCGCTCGAAGGCTCGCTGTCAACAGGGTCTGAGGGTCCAGCGACGGTCGATTCGTCCGCCGGAGTGGCAGGCTCGATCATCGTCTCGGTTCCAGGGGCGACCTCTGGAGCACCTTCGGCGGGGGCCAGTTCTTCCTTGGGCCGGTTTGCCTGATTCTCCAGTGCGTCAAGACGATCTCGAAGCTCGCCCGTCCGGAGCCAGGAAAGCACCGACTGGAACTGGTCAGGCAGAAGTACCTCAAGCACCATGAGCTTCGCGACCACATCGAAGTCGAGTTCGATTCCGCGGCGTGCCGCGATGGAACGACGGATGTTCAGATCGTTGAGGAAGCGCTTGATACGACGCGGGTTCCCGCGAAGCTTCTCGTAGAGGATGGTCATCAGTCGGCGCGCAAACGAAAGTTCGCGCTGCACGTCGAGACCGTCCGGTGCCTTGAGGTCATCGAGCGCGCCGGTCGTGCGGAGCCGCTGGCACTCGGCGATCACCGCCTTGAGCTGGGGGTCGGTGAGGCGCTTTTCTACACGGTTCTGGAGCTGTAGCAGAAGCACATAAGACTCGGTGTCAAAGGCGCCTAGCGCGGGGAGCGGAACGGTCGTTTGGACGATCTTGTGCAGATATAGCTTCGACGGTGGCTCGGCCGGGAGCGCATCTTCGTCATCGGGACGCTCGGCGGGCATACTCCACTCTGGTAAGCGAGTGCGGATGGCGTCCGCGACTCTGTCCTCGTCCGCTGCAATGACGAACGCCATGCCGTCCACGCTGAGAAAGAGACGGATCGCTTCCAAGGTCTCCACGACCGTATCGACCAAGCATCTGTCTAGGTCATCGACCAGTACCGCCACGCGCCGAACGTGGGCCATTTCATCGGTTGCCAGGAGTTCGGCGAACTCAGCCTTGAACCCCGCGAGGCCGCGCGGTTCGTCCTTGGCGTCGGTGCCCTCGGGTGCCGATTCTCGGATGAGATTAAGGACATCATCGACTCCGGGAAGCTGCAATGTGAGCGATGACTTGGCGGCGAGTTTGACCGCCTTTGCCCAGTCGACGCGATCTGACAGCTTCTTTATGAGCTTCTTGATCTTCTGGCCCTTGGACTCCTCGACGTTCTTGAGACGCTCGGTGAGTTCCGCCGAGATGGCGTCAAGTACTTCTCCGATGAGACTCTCTTTCGCTCCGACGGCGGGGTCGTATCGCCAAGGATCGGTGCGGACGGTGAGAATCTTGGCTGCCTCAGGGTCGCTCCGCGAGTCGAGGTCAGCCTTGATGAGTTCGAGAACGGTTGTCTTGCCGCTGCCCCAAGGGCCAGAGAGCCCGATTGCGAGAGGGTCGAGCGCATCATCGAGTACAGCGTCTGAGACCGTCTCTGCAATGGCACGTGCGGCGAGGAAGTCGACCTTTGACGGCTCGTCGGACCAGAGGCGACCGCGGAGTTCCTCGGCTGCGCTCATGGTGCCTCCTCATGTTCAGTTTCGGGAGGCTAGACGGCGGGTGGCAGCCCGGGCGATTCGGGGGTAGCGACACCCACGTCCGACAGCTCCAGTCTCTAAGCAAGGTTGCCATCTTCCGACCCAGCACACCGCGCCGACACGCGGGCTACGGCCGATCACCACAGAAGATCGCTGGGCGCGCTCACGCAGCTGCAACCCACGAACCAGGGTCAGCCTCGCACCAGAGCAGTCTCGGCTTCATGATCCTCACGGCGCTGGCCGTGTTCGTGGATGCGGACGCGGGCGAGGAGGATCAGGCTGATGGGGCCGAGCCAGAGCATCTTGATTCCGTTCCAGATGGTCAGGAGGACAACGAGGTTGAGCCAGCCTGGACCGCCGCTCTGGATGTGATCGGCGAGGGTGATGGCGATCAGGAAGTAGGGCACGGCCAGGAGCATCGCGGGGATGCCCCATTTGAGGCCGCGGCGGGTGCGGACGGCATCAATGAGGATGTTCGTCGGCATGTACCGGCGGAGGAACCCGCGGGTGTGGGTGCTGGTGATCCAGATGGAGCGGAACATGATGGGCCTCTTTTCGACACGCTTCGGTTGTACCGATGAAGCGGCGTGTGGTGAGACCCCGTGAGGGGGCGGTCCCGAGGGACCAGCAATGGTTGGGTGAGTCCGCCTCTACTGGCGAGTCTACGCCTGACCTTCGATCTTCGGAACCCTTCGCCCTTCGCTTGCTTCGGCTGGTGCACCTGCTCGGTAGCTCCTGCTACTGGAAGGACGCCCGATCATGGCTTCTCTGTCTGAACACGCCGCTGACGAACGGTCGGCCCGCGTGCTGTTGTCACTGATCGCCGAAGCGGACGACGACCTGACCGGGTTGCTGCTGGGTCATGAGGGCGCGGTGGCGACGGTCGGTATCCTGGACTCGGACGCCCGCGTGCCGGGTGTTGATGCGAACGAGCTGGCGCTACGGCAGCGGCGCGCTCAGGCCCTCACTGCCGGTGTGGACCTCGACAGCATGGTGCCCACGCTGCTAGACAGCCGGTACTCGATCTTGATGCCAGGCGACCCGCACTGGCCGGCGAGCTTGGCCGATCTGGGTGTGGGTGCGCCGTATGTGCTGTGGGCCGACGGCGCGACATCCTTCCTGACCAGCCCCATCAGCGAGATGGTGACGTTCACGGGGATGCGGGCATCGACTTCCTATGGCAACACGGTCACGAGCGAGCTGGTCGCAGACCTGGCCCGCGATGAGATGGTGATTGTCTCCGGCGGCGCGTATGGCATCGACGCTGCGGCGCATCGGGCCGCGCTGGCCGTCGGCGGAACGACGATCGCGGTACTCGCCAGCGGGATTGACCGAAACTATCCGACGGGAAACAGCGGTCTCCTTGACGGGATACGCGGAGTTGGGCTCGTGCTGTCTGAGCAGCCGCCGGGCGCGCTGCCGTCGCGTTCCCGGTTCTTGGCCCGCGTCCGACTGCTGGCGGCCTTGTCATCGGCAACGGTGATCCCCGAGGCGGGACCTCGCTCGGGCTCGCTGCGGGTGGCCGACCAGGCCTACACGCTGGGCCGCGCCGTGGGTGCGGTGCCAGGGCCGATCACCTCCATCGCCAGCACCGGCCCCAACCACCTGATCCACGAGAACCTGGCCGAACTCGTCAGCACCGGGAACGACGTGACCGATCTGATGGAGCGCCACGGAGCCAACGCGAACCGTCAGCCTCCGCAGGCACGGGTTTCGGAGTTCGACTCGGACCCGCTGAGTGCGGAACGCGACAGCACGTCTCGAAGCCTCTGACGTTCCAACTCGTCGCCGCCGATGGCCTCCCGGGCTGTCGGCGGCAGACGCACGCCAACCTGTTCCCACGCCACAAGCCGGCTACAGGACGCGCCCCTGCTGTATCTCGACCGAATGGAGGTCGTCGCGATCGGTCGCCTCGCGGGTGAGTTGCCGGGCACGGCGGATCGCTGTAGCAGCTCGGGCAGCGTCGATCTTCTGGGCGTCGGACTCAGCAGGGCTGCCGAGCGCTTGGTCGGTGCTGATCTGGTAGCGGTCGCGGTACGCCGCGACGATCTGCGCGTGGGCACGCCAGGTCGCTGCCATCGTCGCGTCCACCGGCTCCGGGCCGAGTGTCGTCGTCCAGGCCTTGTGCTCCGTCAGGTCGCGGTGGAGGACGGCGGCGGCGCGCTGCTCGATGAGTTGCTGACGCTCGGTGAGCGCGTCGCGCATGTCCTGATCCATGTCGCCGGCGGCGTATGGGATGAGTCCCGCGATCAGGGTCGGCGGTCGGCGGTCGCGTCCTGAGCCGGCAGGTCGGGCGGTGGTGCGGGCAACGCGGGCGTGCAGGACCGAGGCGATGTCGTCGGCGTCGGCGAACCCGCGAGCGGCGACGAGTCTGGGCAGCAGAGCATCGAGGTCGTGATGGTTGGCTTCGGCGCGACGCAGCTCGGCTGAGAGCGCCCCGAACGTATCCGCTTCCACTACCTGATCGACCTGCATGTCGGTGAGGCCAGCGCGGGTGAGGAGCGTGGCCCAGCGATCGTGTTGGCCGGCTTGCGCGATGGTCTCGTATTCGGCCGCGAGGCGCGCGATCGAGCCCCACGCGTCTTGCTCGGCGGCGATGGTCTCGTGCGCGGACAGTTCCGCGCCGATGTGCTGCAGGACACCGTAGAGCACGGTCTTGGCGTTCGCTTCCGGGCTGTCGCTGGGATGCGGGGCGGCGTGTCCGTCGTCGGGATGGTCCGTGGCGACGTAGGCGTAGTTGCCGTCCCTGCCACGGGTCATCGCGACGTAGAAGTTCTCCCGCGTCGTCTTCGTGGTCACGACGACGTGCGCGGTGTCGGTGGTGACGCCCTGGGCGCGGTGCGCGGTGATGGCGTAGCCCAGATCGACATCTTCAGCGACATAGGCGGCGGGGAGCACCATCGACCCACCGAAGCGGCGATGCTCGGGCCGGATGGTGATCGACCCGTCCTCGCCCACGCGAGTGACCTTCCAGCGGTCACCGTTTCGTACCCATGCGTTGCCGCTCTTCGAGCGCAGGCGCCGCTCGTTGCGGCGGGTGATGATCCGATCCCCGGTCGAGATGCTGCTGCCGTCGTGCAGGATCGCTTCGCGTCCGGGCAGGAGTGTGCCATCGAGGATCAGGTCGGCACGGGCACGCTGGTTGAGCTGGGTGACGGTCTCAATCGTCTCGGCCACCAGGATCGACGCTCGTCCGCGCTCGGTGTCCGTTCGCCACGAGGCATAGGCGGCGTCGACCATCGCGTCTGCTGCGCCACCTTGTATCCGGCCATGCTGGGCAAGGACGTCGATTGCGGTCGCACGGCCATGCCGTAGGTCCAGTGAGGTGGTCTTCTCCCACGCGTGAGTGAAGCGGTGGATGTCGGTGAGTTCGGGCGCATCGTCTCGGTCATGGACGAGCATCGCGAACGCACCGGCGGCGTCGACGGCCTGCAACTGGCTGTAGTCGCCCACCAACAGCACCTTCGCCCCGGCCTCCTCGGCCTGCGCGGTGATGCGGTCCAGCGAGGCCGTGCCGGCCAAGGATGCTTCATCGACGATCACGAGCTGGCCGGCGGTGAAGGTCGTGCCGTGGACAAGGTGCATCTGCCACCAGCGCGCCGTGTTCTGCGCCTCGATCCCCAGCTCCGCGCCGAGCACTTGGGCGGCGGCCTCCGAGGGAGCCAGCCCGACGACGGAACCCGCGCCGTGCTCGGCCTCCCATGCCCGCCGCAAAGCCGACATGGCGGTGGTCTTGCCCGCGCCCGCAGGGCCGACCAATACGTCAACGACCCTGCCGGATACCGCGATCCGGGTGAGTGCGTCGGCCTGATCCGGTCCCAGCAGACGCCCTTCCGCGTCCCGTCGGCCGGTGATCCGTTCAATGACCTCCAACTCGACGGTCGGGGCGTTGCGTGTGCGGGAGCGCTCAAGCAGACGGTCTTCGGCGGCAAGGAGTGCCTCGGTGGAGAACACGACCCGCCCAACCTCACGAAACCTTGTCGTGCCGTCCGGGCGGCGGAACAGCAACGGACTGGACGCGAGCTCGGGTGGGGTCAGCTGCAACGAAGCCTGCTCGGCCGCATCGGTGACCATACCGGTGATGACTTCACGATCCAGGGCAGTGGCGAACCGGACGCCCATGAGCTGGCGCGACGCCTCCGCGTGCAGGTTCCACCGTCGCCACGTCGACCGGCTTTCGCCTACCACATCCACAACCGACCCTCCGAGTTCGGCGATCGTCTCCAGCGAGATGTCATCGGCACGCGGCAACCTGACCGGTTCGGAGACAGCAGCCGCCGTGCGCGCCCACCTCGTCGCGTCCTCACCAACTACTCGACCGGTACGCTCGCGCCACTCGGCGGTCAGGTCAGCAAGAGACCGGACCTGCTTCTCCGGCCGAGTCGCGAGCGTGGCCTGCGCGCGCAACTTCACTACCGTGCGCGCTGATGGCTGTCTGCCGTGCCGGGCAACATAGGAGTCGATCAGGCGGGCCTTCTCCTGCTCGATCTGCCGAGTACGCGAGGAGAACTCCGCCACCAGTTCCTCACTGACGGGCTCAAGTTCCCATGCCGGGTTGCGGTCCCTGCCCCGCTCGCGGACCTCCCATCCCACGCCCAGCAGCCCGGTGATCCGATCTGCCAGCATCGCGTTATACAACTCCGAGACCGCGACCACCGAGGCATGGATCGGCCGGCCGGCCAGCGTGCGCCACTTGCCGTCCTGGACGGTCAGCACCTTGTTGCTGATGACGACGTGCGTGTGCAACTGGGGGTCGCCTGCCCTGCTGTCGTAGTGATCGAACGCGGTTGCGAGGACTCCCGCGACGTCGGCGTGGACGATCGCACCGTCCGGACCAGCAGCCCCAACGCGCGTGGTCGCAATCTCACGTTCGAGGAACGCAAGCACCTCTGCAACTGCCTGGTGGTGCGCGTCCGCAATCAAGGATTGCGTGCCCGCGTCTGCAACGCCCCACAGCACAGATACCGACTTCGGCGGACTGAACGTGAAATCGAACCCCGCAACCGCGCGCCGCGTCCCTCTGGCCGCCTCCTCGGCCTCGATTGCGGCGACTTGTCGTGCGTGGGTGACCGGCCCCATGTTCGGGTCGAGAGCCTGAACTCGATGATCGATGCGCTCAGCCAACGTGGGATAGCGGCGGTATGCCTCGCCCAACGACTGCCCTGTGATCGGGTCGCATCCCATCCCGATGAGCAGCTGGAGCTGAGCTTCCGAGACATGCTCACCGCCGACCAACTCGCCGTTCCCGAGATACGGCAAGCCCGAACCCATCCAGAAACCTGGTGGGGTGCCTTCCTCGGTGTAATACCTCGTCAGCGGGGTCGAGAGCGACCGGTCGCCGTCGCCGGCCGCGACGGTACGCAGCAGGTACTTGTAGCCCTCGCCAGCACTCATCACCCGCATCGAGACCGTCACCAGACCACCACCCTTCCAGTCGGCAGGTGGGCAGCGCAGGCGCGGTCGAGAGGGCTGTGACTTCCGCCGTCACCGAGCGGCACTTCCACGGTTGAAAGACGTGTGATGGCTCATGTGGGAGGGCTGAAGAAGGGGGTGGCCTGACTCGGTACCTCGCGGCGTGGCGACGGTGAGAACTGGCGTCGTACGACAGGTCGGTGGTCGTGCACCTGGCAGGTGTTCAGCCCGGCGAGGCGGTAGCTGCTCGCAGGCATCGCTTGTCCGGGGAGCGCCAAGACTGCGGAGCCCCTATGCACGACCCCACCCAGTACCACCGTCCACTCCGAGTCGGCTCGCTCTTCTCCGGGTACGGCGGGCTCGACCTCGCCGTCGAGCACGTCTTCGACGCCGAGACGATCTGGTTCTCCGAGAACAACCAGCACGTCGCCCGCGTCTTCGCCCACCATTGGCCCGACGCCCCGAACCTGGGCGACATCAGCACCATCGACTGGCACCACGTCGAGCCAGTGGATGTGCTCTGCGCCGGGTTCCCCTGCCAAGACGTGTCCACGGTGGGCAAGCGCGCCGGCCTCGCGCCCGGTACTCGTTCCGGCCTCTGGTCGCACATGGCCGCCGCCATCGACGCGCTGCAACCAGAACTAGTCGTGATCGAGAACGTGCGCGGACTGCTCTCCTCGCCAGCCATCCGCGCACCACTGAAAGGAGACGACGATGCGCAACGCAACCCCGCCGATGCAACCCCGGACCTTGCAGCCCTTCGCGACCTGGAATCCGACCCTTGGGGTCTGGGAAACCTCGCAGCTCGACCTCTTCGCGCGGCCGGCGCCGTACTGGGCGATCTGGCCGACCTCGGGCTGGATGCGCGATGGATCGGCCTACCGGCATCCCTTGTCGGCGCTCCTCACCCCAGGCTCCGCATCTTCATCCTCGCCTGGCGCTCTGTTCCGGACGCCGCTCGCGACCGACTCGACCCGAGGCGGCGAATCACTGGACCAAGTACGGGCGAGGCGCGGAACAATCGCCCTGTCACACCAGATCATCGACCTGGCACTCAACGGACCAACTGGCTCTCAGAACAAGAACGACGAAGCGGAGACGCTGTGGAACCTGATCGAGGACATCTTCACCGCTGGGGACGCTACACCTACGCCATCGCCCGATGGGAACACGTCACCGGACGGCCAGCCCCAGCACCCGCGCTCCTGAGCGACGACACCGGGCCGCGACCGTCACCGGCGTTCGTTGAGTGGCTGATGGGCTTGCCTGATGGTTGGGTCAGCAACGCCGTCCATGGGCTTACTCCGAACCAGCAGATCACCGCCCTCGGCAACGGTGTTCTTCCGCTTCAAGCGAGTCTGGCCGTCAGGTCGATGCTGCATGGTCATTTTGTGGGCGCTGCATGAGGCGGCTGACAACGGCCTGGGCATCGCGACCAACTCCGCGCAGAGTCGCTGAGGCAAAGGAACGCTGGTGTTCGAGGCCGACGAATCCGAGTCCGGGCATCGTCGTAGAGATGCCAGCTCGGTGCCGGGGTAGACCTGTGGAGTCGAGCGCTGGGGTGCTTGCGAGAAGCGAAACGCTCGGTCGGTACCCGGTGGCGAAGAGCAGCACATCGGCCTCGCGGCGCCGCCCGTCCACACCTACGAGTCGTCCGTCTTGGATGCGCACGGGCATCGGGTTCCATCCGACCGCTGCGCGTCGGAGGGCTGCGCGGTAGCGACCGTCGTCCAGTACCGGCGTCGTCACCGGAAAGAGTGAGTCGAGAACTCCTGCTCGGTCGAGGCCTGTACGGACAAGCCACCAATGGAGGTCTTTACCCAGGATGCGCTGTCGTTGCCATCGGATCGGGTGACGTGAGTACATGTTCACCCGAGCCACTGTCCCAAGTTCGGCAGCGATCTGCACTGCGGAGTTACCGGCACCGAATATCGCGATCCGAGCCCCCGCGAACTCCCCGGGGCTGCGGTACTGCGCCACGTGCAGAACGCGCCCGCCGAAAGCGTCGATGCCGGGGATCGGTGGGGTGTAAGGAGCGTCGAAGCTTCCTGACGCAACAATGACGCGGTGCCCTCGCACCTCGAACCCGTCGCCCCGCGCCGCGAGTCCGTTCGCTGTCTGGGTCAGCGACGTGACTCGTCGTTGGTATCGGATGTCCACGTCCAACCGAGATGCATAGCGAGTGAGGTAGTCCACGACCTCATCGCGATGCGGATACCGATCCGGGTCGCCCGAGAACCCGAGGCCGGGTAGCTGCGAGAACCGGGCGGGCGAGAACAGCGTCAGCGAGTCGTAGTACCGAGGCCATGATCCGGCAGGCGAGGCGGAGGCGTCGAGGATCACCGACGCAGTTCCCGCTCTGCCGAGGTGGTGAGCGGCGGCTAGGCCGGCCTGCCCGGCGCCGATCACCAAAGTGTCTGTCGTCGTCATGTCCACGATCGCATCGTATCGTCATTTCCCGAAGTGACGATACGAGACTAGAATGAAGTCATGAGTGGTTCGTTGTTCCTGGCGGAGACGCAGGCGTTCCTGAAGGCGCTGGCCAGCGAGACGCGACAGCAGATCATGCAGGAGTTCGCCACCGGCGCGGCACTGACGGTCGGTGAGATCGCTGAGAGGTGTGGGATCGGGCAGTCCACCGCCTCGGAGCAGTTGACGATCCTGAGACAGGGGGGTCTGGTGACCTCAACGCGGACGGGCAAGCAGGTGCGGTATCGGGCGGACCCGAGCCGGATCAGTGACCAGCTGGAGGTGCTGGGCGACTTCCTTGCACGCTGCTGCCCGCCAACGGGAGCGGGCGATTCCTAGCTGGCGAGAGAGGCGATCAGCCCCTCAATACGGGCACGGATGTCGTCGCGGATCGGCCGCACGGCATCGATGCCTTGCCCGGCGGGGTCGTCGAGCTTCCAGTCCTCGTAGCGCTTGCCCGGGTAGAAGGGGCAGGCGTCGCCGCACCCCATCGTGATGACGACGTCAGAGGCTTGGACGGCCTCGGGCGTGAGCACCTTGGGCTGCTCTGCGGTGATGTCGATGCCCTCTTCACGCATGGCTTCGACGGCGATGGGGTTGATCTGGTCGGCGGGCATAGAGCCGGCGGAGCGGACCTCGATGCGGTCGCCGGCGAGGTGGCGCAGATAGCCGGCTGCCATCTGGGAGCGGCCGGCGTTGTGGATGCAGACGAACAGCACGGACGGCTTGGTGTCGGTCATGGTCGGGTCTCTTTCGTTAGTGGGTGGTGAGGGAGTCGAGCAGGGTGCGGACGCGGGCGGAGATGTCGTCGCGGATGGCTTCGACGCCTTCGATGGAGGCGAGGGCTGGGTCTCCGACCGCCCAGTCCTCGTAGCGGACGCCGGGGATGATCGGGCAGACGTCGCCGCAGCCCATGGTGATGACGACATCGGCGGCGCGGACCGCGTCGTCGGTAAGGGGCTTGGGGAACCGCGCGGTGGCGGCGTCCTCGCCGTCGATCTGGGTGAGCAGCGAGCGCACGTGCGGGTGGACATCTGGTGCCGGTCGTGATCCGGCGGAGCGGGCGACGACCTTGCCATCGGCCATCTGGTTGACCAGCGCGGCCGCGAGCTGGGAGCGGCCGGCGTTCTGTACGCACACGAACAGCACCTGCGGCACACCCGTCCCGCGGTCGCGGGTGAGGTCGGTGAGGCGCTGGCGGGCGAAGCGCTCGGTGAGCGGCACCAGGTGTCGGGCGATCTTCGCGGACCGAAGGAGACCGGCGTAGGACTCCCGCACCATCGTCACCACCAGGTCACGACTCAGCGTGTCGTATTCGTCGGCCAGTTCCTCGGCGAGGCGATCGATGACGTGCGAGTCGACCTCGCGCGGCGATTCGGGACGGTCCTCGGCGGGCTCGGAAACGATGGTGGACGCGAAGCCATCCAGGAGGGCCGTGACGGCCGCCTGTCGGGTGGCGACGATGCGGTAGTACACCCAGGTGCCGCGCCGCTCGGACGCGAGCAGGCCGGTGTCCTTCAGGACCTTCAGGTGATGAGAGATCGTGGGTTGGGAGACGTCGGCGAGTTCGGCGAGGTCGCAGACGCAGGACTCGCCACGCGGATCGGTGGCGATGGCCGACAGCATCCGGAGCCGGAGCGGATCGGCCAGCGCCTTCAACGTGTTGGCCACGGCGGTGGCCGCATCGAGGCCGATCGCGTGCGCCTCGGCAGGTGCGCACATCTCGACCGTTGTGGGTGTTTCGGTCATGGTGTCCTCCTCAGGTCGGTCGTAGCGGTGTCCGGAGCGTAGGGGTCGGTGTGGAACCAGGCGCGTGCGGCCCACAGCGAGACGTAGACGAGGCCGACGAGCACGGGAACTTCGATAAGCGGGCCGACGACCCCTGCGAGGGCCTGTCCAGATGCCGCGCCGAAGGTGCCGATCGCGACCGCGATGGCGAGTTCGAAGTTGTTGCCCGCCGCCGTGAACGCCAGTGTGGTGGAGCGGGCATAGCCCAGTCCGAGACCCTTGCCGAGCAAGAGCCCGACGAACCACATCAGCGCGAAGTAGACCAGTAGCGGCAGCGCGATCCGGGCGACATCGAACGGACTGGATGTGATCGCTTCGCCTTGGAGTGCGAAGAGCAGCACGATGGTGAACAGCAACCCATAGAGCGCCCACGGCCCCACTCTGGGGAGGAATCGGTTCTCGTACCAGTCGCGTCCCCGGCGCTTCTCGCCGATCCACCGCGAGGCGAACCCGGCGATGAGCGGGACGCCGAGGAAGACCAGGACGTTCAGCGCGATCTGCCCCACCGACACTTCCAGACCTTGGGTATCGAGGCCGAGCCAGCCAGGCAGTACGGTGAGGTAGAACCAGCCGAGCAGCGAGAACGCGACGACCTGAAAGATGGAGTTGATCGCAACCAGCACGGCGGTGGCCTCTCGATCGCCGCAGGCCAGGTCGTTCCAGATCACGACCATCGCGATGCAGCGGGCCAGTCCCACGATGATGAGCCCCGTTCGGTACTCCGGCAGATCAGGCAGGAACAGCCAGGCGAGGGCGAACATGACCGCCGGGCCGATGAGCCAGTTCAGCACCAGGGATGAGACGAGGAGGCGCTTGTCGCCCGTGACGGCCGCGATCTTGTCGTAGCGGACCTTTGCGAGCACGGGATACATCATCACGAGCAGCCCCAGCCCGATCGGTACCGAGATGCCTCCCACCTCCAAATGAGCGAGCACATCGGAGACGGCGGGGACGAGACGACCGAGTAGGAGGCCCGCGATCATCGCCAGTCCGATCCACAGCGGCAGCCAACGGTCGAGGGCGGACAGGCGCTTCGGAGTGGCGCGTGTGGGCGCCGTTGCGGTCGCGGTCATGACAGGAGTCCGTCGATCTTCGCGGCGATGGACGGCTTTGGGTGCGCGCCGATCAGCATGTCGACCCGCTCGCCGTCTCGGTAGAAGGAAAGAGTGGGGATCGAGGTGACACCAGCTGTGGTCACGGTCTCGGGATTGGCGTCCGCGTCGATCTTGACGATCTTGACCCGGCCCGCATACTCGGCGGCCAAGTGCTCCAGGATCGGAGCGATGGCCTTGCATGGGCCGCACCACGCAGCCCAGATATCAGCTACGACCGGAAGCTCTGATTCGAGCACTTCGCTGACAAACGTGGCGTCGGTGACGGGGGTGATGCTCATGCGGAAACCTCCAGAGTGGGAATCTCGATCTGGGTGGGCAGATCGAGATTCGACAGATAGTGCTGCGCGTCCAAGGCAGAGGCGCAGCCGGTGCCAGCGGCCGTGATCGCCTGCCGGTAGTTGTGATCCACCAGGTCACCGGCGGCGAACACGCCGGCCACGTTGGTGCGTGTCGTTGGGTGGGCCACGATGACGTACCCCTCGGCGTCGGTGGACACCTGGTCGGCGACAAGCTCGGAGCGCGGGTCGTGCCCGATTGCGACGAAAGTGCCCGCCACATCCAGCACTCTTTCGGTGCCTGTGATCGTGTCGCGCAGGCGCAGACCGGTGACGTTCGCCTCGCCGAGGATCGCGGCCACCTCGCTGTTCCATGCGACCTCGATCTTGGGGTCGGCCAATGCCCGCTCGGCCATGATCCGGGACGCCCGGAACTCGCCGCGCCGGTGGACGAGCGTGACCTTGGCAGCGAAGCGCGTCAAGAACAGTGCTTCTTCCATTGCGGAATCGCCACCGCCGATGACCGCGATTTCCCGGTCACGGAAGAAGAAGCCGTCGCAGGTCGCGCACCATGACAGGCCATGTCCCGAGAGTCGCGCTTCCTCAGGGAGACCGAGCTTGCGATACGCGGACCCCATCGCCAGAATCACGGCGCGCGCCTGGAAGGTTCCGCTGCTGCTGGTCTCGATGACCTTCGTGGATTCGGTGAGTGCAAGACAGGTCGCGTCGTCGTAGATGATGCGGGCGCCGAAGCGCTCTGCCTGGGCGCGCATCGCTTCCATCAGCTCGGGGCCTTGGATGCCGTCGGTGAAGCCGGGGAAGTTCTCGACCTCCGTGGTCGTCATCAGCGCTCCGCCGGCCGTCACTGATCCAGCCAGGACGACCGGTGCGAGGCCTGCTCGCGCGGCGTAGACAGCTGCGGTGTATCCGGCTGGGCCGGACCCGACGATCACTAGTTCCGCATCTTGCATCGACATGTATCTATGTTGAAGGAGATCGAAGCAAGATGCAACCCGGGGGCGGCGGGTGCTGTTCGGACGCCACGGGCAGGCTGGTCGCGCTCCGCGGCGTCGCGGCTTTCGAGGCGGAGTCGGTCGGAAGGGTTGTCGTGGGCCCGGTGGGTCAGCAGGTAATCGACGGGTCCGCCGAGCAGTTGTCCGGGTCCGGCAGTCCGGCGAGGAACGCTCGCACGGTCGCCAGGCCCTGCGGCGTGGCGTGGTAGTGCGCCCACTTGTGGCGCATCTCCCGGCTGATGAGCCCAGCCTTGACCAGCCGGGCCAGATGGTAGGAGAGGGTTGGCTGGCTGATGCCAAGACTGTCGGGCATGTGACAGGCGCACACGCTGGAGCAGCAGTTCGCCGAGATGTGATGCAGCAGCTTGACCCGGACCGGATCGGAGAGTGCCTTGAAGGTGGCGGCGACCCGCTCGGCCTCCTCGTCGGCGAGCGCCGACGCGCCCTGTGGGGCGCAGTCGATGATCGGGAGGTGCTGAACCATGCGCGCCAGCTTACCACCTCAGATTGACAGACGTCGATATGAGCCCTAGCCTTCATATTGACGAACATCAATCCGAGAGAGGCGTCCTCATGATCCAGGTCTTCGAAGGCCCGTTGTGCTGCAACACCGGGGTGTGTGGCCCCGACCCCGACCAGGCGCTGGTCGACTTCACCGCCGACCTCGACTGGCTTACCCGGCAAGGCGTGTCGGTGCGCCGGGCGAACCTGGCCCAGGACCCCGCCGCGTTCGCTGACAGCGCCGTCGCGCGGGCGTTCGTGCAGAAGGTCGGCGCGTCCGGGCTGCCGCTGATCGTGGCCGACGACGTGACGGTTGCCACCGGACGCTACCCCTCCCGTGCCGAGCTGGCCCGGATCGCCGGCGTCGAGGCGCTCGACGAGAACACGGCGACCGGGTGCTGCGGTAGCGCCACGCCCACCCCGGCAGCGTCGGTGTGCTGTGGCGACGAGGCCCCGGTGTCGTCGGGATGCTGCGGTTCGGACCAGTCGGTGACCATCCAGTCCGGCTCTCAGGCGTAGGGCTGATCGGAGATGATCGAGCTGCTGCACAACCCGCCGAGGTTCCTGTTCCTGACCGGGAAGGGCGGTGTCGGGAAGACGAGCACCGCCTGCGCCGCCGCGGTCGACCTCGCCCGCCGGGGCAACCGGGTCCTGCTGGTCTCCACCGACCCGGCCTCGAATGTCGGCCAGGTCTTCGACCAGCGGGTCGGGTACGCGATCACCCCGATTGTCGGCGTTGCCGGGCTCGACGCGCTGGAGATCGACCCCGAGGCCGCCGCCGAGGAGTACCGCCAACGCGCACTCGCCCCGATCCGGGACTTCCTCTCGGTCAAGGACCTCGCCGACGTCACCGAGCAGCTCTCCGGGTCCTGTACCACCGAGATCGCCTCGTTCAACGAGTTCACCGCCTTCCTGGCCGGCAACGACATCGCGCGAGGCTACGACCACATCGTCTTCGACACCGCCCCGACCGGCCACACCGTCCGGCTGCTCAAGCTCCCCGGCGAATGGACCTCCTTCCTCGAAGACGGGCTCGGCGATGCGTCCTGCCTCGGTCCGATGGCCGGCCTCGACAAGACCCGCACCACCTACGCCGACGCGCTCACCGCCCTGGCCGACCCGTCCGTGACGAGACTCGGCCTGGTCGCCCGCCCACAAACCTCATCGCTGGCCGAGGCGTCCCGCACCGCCGACGAACTCGCCGAAGCAGGCGTCCACGCCACCCACCTGGTCATCAACGGCATCCTCCCCAGCGAACCCATCTCCGATGTCCTGGCCGACGCGATCCGCGCCGAGGAGACCGCCGCCATCGCCGCCATGCCCGTCAACCTCGCCGGGCTGACGATCGACCGGCTCCCACTGCGCTCCCGCGACGTGATGGGCCTCGACGCCCTCACCACGCTGCTCTCCGAGGCCCCGGACCACACCCCGGCGTCAGCCGCACCGCGCGCCAACGCCCCCGCCGGCTCGTCGGACTCTCTGGCCGCGACGATCGCGCAGCTGGCGGCCAAGGATCACGGCTTGGTGATGGTCGTGGGGAAAGGCGGCGTCGGGAAGACGACGATGGCTGCGGCGATCGCCGTCGGTTTGTCCGACCGCGGCAAGGACGTGCTGCTGACCACCACCGACCCGGCCGCGCATCTCGCCTGGACGGTCGGCGAAGCGGCGCCCTTCGAGGTCTCCAGTATCGATCCCGTCCAGGCCGTGGCCGACTACAGGCGCCACGTCATGGACACCAAGGGCGCGGGCCTGGACGCCGACGGTCGGGCCAACCTCGCCGAGGACCTGCGCTCGCCCTGCACCGAAGAGGTGGCCGTCTTCCAGGCCTTCGCCGCCGCCGTCGAGCAATCCGCTCACCGGTTCGTGGTCATGGACACCGCCCCCACCGGACACACCCTGCTCCTCATGGACGCCACCGGCTCCTACCACCGCGAGGTCGTCCGCAACCTGCCCGAGCAGGCCGGGCTCACGCCACTGGCCCGACTCCAGGACCCCGACAACACCAGCGTCATCGTCGTCACGCTGCCCGAGACCACCCCCGTCCTCGAAGCCACCGGCCTGGCCGCCGACCTCACCCGAGCCAACATCACCACCTGGGGATGGATCGTCAACCGCTCCCTCACCCCGACCGACACCACCAGCCCCCTGCTGGCCGAACGGATCAACGCCGAACAAACACCTCTGCGAGAGGCCCAGGCGCAGACCGGCCGGGTCGCCGTCGTGCCCTACAGCGACACCCCTCCCGTGGGTGTGAACCAACTTCGCCAGCTCTCCACCGCCTCGGACCGGGACGCCGGTCACGCTGTCCGTGAGCAGGTACGCCTCCGCTACGCGCAAGCCGCAACGGCAGTCCGCGCCGGCGCTCACAACACCGACCTGCTGGCGGACAGTACCTGCTGCTCACCCGCTTCTTGCTGCGGCAATCCCAGCGCTGACATCGGTGGCTTCGGGGCCGGGCTCTACGACGCGACGGAGGCTGCCGAGTTGCCGCTGGAGGCGATCGAGGCGAGTCTGGGATGTGGCAACCCAACCACGGTCGCAGAGCTGTGCGAGGGCGAGCGCGTCCTAGACCTCGGTTCCGGGGGCGGAATCGATGTCCTGCTCTCCGCACGCCGTGTCGGCCAGTCCGGGTTCGCCTACGGCGTTGACATGACCGACGAGATGCTCGACCTGGCACGCACCAACGCCGCGAACGCCGGAGCGACCAACGTCGAGTTCCTCAAAGGCACTATTGAGGATGTACCCCTACCCGACGGCGCAGTCGACGTCGTGATCTCCAACTGCGTCATCAACCTGTCCACAGACAAGCCGGCTGCCTTGGCGGAGATGTTCCGTGTGCTCGCTCCCGGCGGAAGAATCGGCATCTCCGATGTCGTCGCCGAAGACCATCTCACCCCGGCCGAACGAGCCGAGCGCGGTTCATACGTGGGGTGCATCGCCGGCGCGCTCTCCAAGAGTGAATACCTTCAGGGCCTCGCCGCAGCCGGATTCACCGACCCTACCGTCGAGTTCACCCACCAAGTCGCCGATGACATGCACTCAGCGATCATCCGCGCGACGAAGTTGGTGCGTTAGCTTCCGGAACCTTCGAAGAGTGAGCTCGCTGGGGATGAGCCATGGAGGCAAGCAGCGGTGAGATCGACAGCGCAGCGAGCGGCGTGGTTCGGTGGCCGGTGCGCGTCGAGACCGGCCACTACGCGCACCCTGTAGCGCCGGAGGTATATGACTGTGTGAAGTTCCTGCTGGCCCGCGAGGGCTCAGGGACTATCACCGGTGACTGGGGCGAGCGTCGGTTCCGCATGGGCGATCTGATGCTGGTGGGCTCAGGCTTGGCTATCGGTGGCGCGCCGGACGGGACGGCAACGACCTCGACAATCTTTGCCGACAAAGACTACGTAATGGATCAGGTGTACTGGCGCTACGCCGATGTGTTGCAGGACCGGACGGCAGCCGAGACCGTGATGCAACGCGCGTTCGGAACGGGCGCAATCATGATCCGTCTGAACGGCCCGCTGGCAGCCACCTTCGCCGCGAGAATCGATGAGATCGAGCGGGCGCAGACAATGAGAGAGTTCCATCGGATGCAGGCCGCCTTTGCCGAGGTCTTGCACCTGCTCGGGCAGTTGTTGCCGTGGAGCCCGGCGCCGTCGCTACGAACCCTGACACACGGGATCGCGGCGATGGTGGCCCGTCGCACCGCCACGCGGCCCGTGCGCAGCGAGGTGCTACAGGTCCGCAACGCCATCCAGTGTGATCTAGCCCACCGTTGGCTCGTCGCGGAGATGGCCACGACGGCACATCTATCGGTGCGGCAACTACAGCGAGTGTTCGCTGAGTCGCTGGGCGTGTCCCCGATCACCTTCCTGGGCCTGTTGCGCACCAAGGAGATGGCCCGAATGCTTCGTGACACCGAGATGACAGTCGGCGAAATGAGCAGAGCCGTAGGTTGGCGGAGCCGGAGCCACGCTCGGTCAGTGTTCGCGATGTCAACGGGAATGACACCCGAAGGGTACCGGCAGATGGTGCGTGGTCGGGATCACGACGCGTAGCGTCGGTATCGCGCCAATGTGACGCCCGCCGTCTCGCCGCCTGGTCCACGCGTCGGATAGGCAGGGATGACGCCAGGTTCCCTGCCGCCACGACTCTCGGCACCCCTTCTCTGTGTTGCTGACCGTCCCCTCCAGGTTGCCTTGGCGCACCTTCCGGACACCGCCTCCATCCCGGAGGCAGCGCCGGCTGAAGGACGCAAATCATGGTGACCAACGACGAGGGGCGTGCCGCCCGCGAAGCAAAACTCGAATACCTCCACGACACACTCGCTACCACCGTGGAGGCGCTGGTTTCCGCCGAAGACTGGGTGCGGGCGTTGGAGTTCGCGGCCCGGTTCCGGTCGCGCTCGTTCAACAACACGCTGCTGATCTGGGTCCAGCACGAGGCAGCGTTCGAGGCCGGCAAGGTGCCGAACCCGGTGCCGTCTCATGTGGCCGGGTACCGGCAGTGGCAGCAGCTCGGCCGCCAGGTGCAGAAGGGCCAGCAGGGCTACATGATCTTTGCCCCGGTGACCGGCCGGTTCGCCTCATCCAACCCGGCTGATCCGTCGTCGTGGCACAGGTTGGGGCCACGGGAGAAGCACAAGGTCAACGAGGTCGTGCGCACCCGAATGGTGGGCGCCCGGCCCGCCTACGTCTGGGACGTGACGCAGACCGAGGGCGATCCGATCCCCGAGACTCCCGCGCCGAAACTGCTGGACGGCGAAGCCCCGGCCGGGCTGTGGGGCGGCCTGGCGGCCCAGGTCGAGGCGCTGGGGTTCGAGGTCGTGCAGGTGTCGGATGCCGGGCAGATCGGCGGCGCGGACGGCCTGACGGACTACACGACGCGGCAGGTGTCGGTGCGCACCGATGTGACCGAGGTGAACCAGGTGGCCACGCTGGTGCATGAGCTGGCGCATGTGCTGATGCACGACCCCAAGGATGAGGAAGCCCGCCAGCATCGCGGCGTCCGGGAAGTGGAGGCCGAATCGGTCGCGTTGATGATCGGTGCCGCGCACGGCCTGGACACCAGCGGTTACACGATCCCGTATGTGGCGGGGTGGGCGTCGTCGGTGAAGGACACCGAACCGGCGGAGGTTATCAAGGCCACCGGGGAGCGGGTGCGGAAGACGGCGTTGGGCATTCTCGACCGGCTCGACACTTTCCAGGTCGCCAACGGCACTCCACCCGGCCTCACCCGGGAGCTGTCTGATCGGGTGGCACCTGGGACGGATGCGGGACGCGAGCGGCCCACGGTGCCGAGCGTGCCGGTGGTCGAGCCCGAGATCGAGCCCGTGACCGTGTTTGCGGGTCGGGGGCTGTGATGTCTGGCCCGGGCCGCTTGACGGCGGCGATCAACGAGATGGGCCTGGCGACGCCGCTCTCGGTGGCTGCTGCCGGGTTCGCGTGGGCCGGTGTTCCGGTGTTCCCGTGCGCGCCGGGCGGCAAGCATCCGATCACCGAGCACGGGTTCCACGATGCGACCACGAATCTCGCTCAGGTGCGTCAGTGGTGGCGACGGTTCCCGCAGGCGAACATCGGCGTCCCGACCGGTCGGCCATCTGGGGTGGTCGTGGTGGATGTCGATGTTCATGGCGTCAACGGATTCGCGGCCTGCCGCCGAGCCAAGGAGGCGGGCCTTCTCTCGGGGTGGGAGGTGGTCGTCCGGTCGCCCTCGGGCGGGCTGCACGCCTACTACCCGACTCACCAAAGTGCCGAGCAACGGTCGTGGCAGGCGGGCCGGGCCGGGATCGACTTCCGAGGTGACGGTGGCTACATCATCGCGCCACCTTCACGCCGGGCTGTCAACGGCGAATTGGCCCTGTACCAGGTGACCGCTGTCAGCGAGGCGCCGGGCAAGGCCCTGGATGCGACGATGCTGCGGGACTTTCTCGATCCGCCCCGGCCCCCGCGCCCACGTTCCTATCGAGGCAACGGTGAGTTGGACGTGCGGCGGATCGCCGAGTGGGTGGCGCGTCGGCCGGAGAACGAACGTAATCATGGTTTGTTCTGGGGCGCGTGCAAGTTGGCCGAACGGGGGGTCGGGCAGGCGGAGGCGTTTGGTGTGCTGACCCGCGCGGCGATGAGTGCTGGCCTCGGTGAGCGCGAAGCCGCACGGACGGTCCGGTCGGCCTACCGCACCGTCAACGATGGCCATGTCAGTTCGGGCATTGCGGCCGTCGGTACGGAGGAGTTCGCGGTCTCGGTCGCAGAATCGCCGGACGCGATAGTGCGGGGGCTGCCGTGACCAGACTTGTTGGAGCGGGTGGTCGCCGTTGGGCCGTGGTCTCGGCGGCGTCTGGAACTGTGCTGATCGCTGCCGGGGCGTTCTGGTTGTCGTTCACGGCGTTGGCTGATCTGGCGCGTCGCTCGGGCATCTCGTCCGGACAGGCATGGATATGGCCGCTGCTGGTGGACGGTCTGATCGTGGTGTCCACGGTCGCAGTCGTCGCGCTGGATGGTCGGCGGGCTGCGTGGTACCCGTGGGCGCTGCTGATCTGCGGAGCCTTGGTGTCGGTTGCAGCGAACGCGATTCACGCGATCGTGACAGCGGATGCCGATGTCCCCGCGCTACTGGCCGCGTCGGTCGCGGCCGTGCCTCCGGTCGTGCTGCTGGCCAGCACCCACCTGGCGGTCGTGCTCATCCGCTCCACCAGAACCGACCCCGTGCCGGAACCAGACGCACCGGCTACTGCGCATCCGCTCGCTATCGCCGAGCTACTACCACTCAACACCGCAGGTGAGGCTGACGAGCAGGTTGCAGAGTCGAGCGTCGAGGAGTCTGCGCGTAGGGCCGTCTCGCCTGTGGAGCGGGTCTCGCAGCGGGTAGAGGCGGCGCGGCTGCGGGGCGAGGGGTGGTCGAACAAGCGGATCGCCCAAGAGTTGACGGTGCATCCGTCCACTGTGGGGCGTTGGTTTGCCACCGACGCTTCTGAGATTCCCGAAGACAGGAGAGAACGATGACCATTGACCAGCACACCACGCCGGACCCCGAGCCTCCGGCCGCTCCACGCCGCGATCTACCCGCTGAGGGCGGAGCCTCCGCGCCGGAGGCGGTGCAGGCCGCCGATGTCGACCGTGGGAGCAGGGACACGAAGGAGTTGGAGGTTGAGCGGCCAGCGCGGGGGGTGGACTGGGTGCGCCCTTCCGACTTGCTTTCGCGGGCGAGTGGAGCGTTGGCGCGCAGCGGTATCGACTTCCAGGCCGGACTCGCGCAGCGCGCCCGGTCGGGGATCGTCGCCGGGGCCAAGGCGTCGGCTTCGCGCGTGCGGCGGCTTGCCCCGTTGTCTGCCTTCGGGCGAGGCGAGCCCGCTGTTGAGCAGCGTGGCCTGGAAAGGACCTGATCGGGGGTGATCCATCATGCACGCCATCACGTTCGTCATCGGTATCGCCCCAGTTTGGGAGGCGATGCGTACCTGCTTGCCAGGAGGTGCCGAGATGACCACACGCACGATGACTGCCGACGAGGGCGGCACAGAGGACTTCACCACGGGCGAGGGACTGCGCGCCTTGTTGCGACGGCTCCACGAAGCGGGGCCGGATGCGTGGCGCACTGATCCCGTCGCGGCACGTCTGATGGCCTTCGCTGCGGAGAAGTACGAGGCCCTGGCCAGGAAGCACGGCCTTGATCCGTGGGAGGCCGCTACCGCCGCGTTCGATGTGATGCGCACCCGTTCGGCGCGTGAGGCCGTCGACCCCTGGGGTGTGGTGACCCACGCCGTCCGAATTACCTGCATCTTTGAGGAACGCGCCGCCTGCTCTGCTCGGTGCACCAGGCCCGACGTCCGCACGTCTTGGTCTTCCATGACGCCGAGCGCCTTTCGGAGCGCGACAACCCGCTCGATGACTACCACTCCGCTTTCCACACCACCGACACGACGCCCGACGACGAACACGGTGCTGAAGGCCACACGTCAGCGGTCTCGGCCGTGGAGGACGCGATCGCGTTCATGACGCTGCTCGGCTGGCCTGCCGCTGCCGCGCGGGCTGGAGTCGAGCATGTCTGCCAAGCGCTCGCGCGGGCGGGATCACGGCAGTCCGCGTTCGAGGTACTGCGCCGCGACCGGCACGCCCAAGCCCTGCTCGACCTCGACGGCGAGGCATGGTCAGCGCTGCTGAAGACTCTGCTGGGCAACCAAGCTCCTGGCATGTCCGCGACCACGGCAGGCCGGGGCATCCTGCTGCGCCTGCTGATCGGCGAAACGCTACCGGTGCTGCTGCATGATGACGACCTGGTGCTCACCGTTGCCCTCGCCGCTCCAGGGAGTGGACGATCATGAGCGGCGATGGGCGGATCGAGCTCAAACGATCGGTCGATTCCATCGTCATCGGCCACCGGCATCGCACCGACTTGGGCGACCTCGATGCGCTGGCGGCGTCCATCGACCGCGATGGCCTGCTGCAACCCCCGACGATCACGCCTGACGGGGTGCTGGTGTGCGGGCGGCGCCGTCTTGCGGCGATCCAGCAACTCGGCTGGCGCACCGTCAACGTGTGGGTGCGGTCCGGTATCTCGGATCGGCTCGGGCACCTGTTGGCCGAACAGGACGACAACGTGCTCCACAAGCCGCTGACCCCGCTGGAAGCCACCACGCTCTACCGGGAGCTGAAGGAGTTGCTTGCCGAGGACGCCGCCGCACGGCAGGCCGCCACCCGGTTCAGCAGCGGCTACCAGCCCGGAGCGACGGGCGAACCGGCTGACAGCGACGGTGGCGGAAAGTTTCCGGCACCGTCCACGCCGTCGGGCGAAACCCGTCAACAGGCAGCAGCGATGATCCCCGGTGCCGGCTCGTACAAGACGCTCGACAAGATCGAGTACGTCCAGCAGGCCGCGATGCGCGAAGACCTGTCCGCCGAGGCGCGCGCTGAGATCGCGCAAGGCCTGGCAGACATCGAGGCCGGTGGCCCCGTGCATCCGGTCTTCACCCGCGTCCGCGAACTCCTGGCCGACGCACCGGGTGCGGTGGACTTGGAGGCGATGGCGCAAGAAGCACTCGCCCGCGCCAAGCAGGCAGGCTCGAAGACGAAACGACGCACCCCTGCGGTGGCGGCAACCCCGGTGTGGACGACCCGCTCCTTCGTCGTGATCTGGAGCGAGTTGGACGGATGGTGGACTCACTACGACCCCGATACCCTCGCCGATGCCCTGGCTGCCGGTGAAGTGGAGATGTTCCTGACGATCGCGGACGGCACCAGCGAGTTCGCCGCCGCGCTCGAAGCTGCCCGCGCCCGCCAAGAGACGGCCGAAGACGGCGACGGTGCTGTGGAGCCGGTGCGACACCTGCGCGCTCTCTAGACTCCTAGCAGCGTCCACACAGGCTGGTCGGGCAGGCGCACCTGCTCGGCATGAGTCCGACAGATACCCTTTCCCGCCGGCGACTGATCGTGATCGCCGTCTCCGCCGCGCTGCTCGTGATCCTCACCGGGGTCGGCGTGTACGGCCTTCTCTCCGGCCCGCGCACCCAGGCACCGCCCGACGCGCCAGCGCCGTCATCGTCTGCCTCGCCAGGTGATCCTCACCAGGTTCCGGACACGCTGCCCACGATCCCAACGACCCGCGACCCGGAGCGGTTCGCCCGCAACGTCGCGGAGGCGCTGTTCGCGTGGGACACCGGGTCGGGCCTGATGCCGCTGGACTACACCTCCGTCGTGTTGGCGGTAGGCGATCCGAGCGGGCACGAGCAGGCCGGACTGGCCTCCGACATCTCGGGCTACCTGCCCTCGCGGGAAGCGTGGATAGAGCTGCGCCAGTACGCCACGCTCCAGTACCTCGACGTCACCAGCCTGTTCGTCCCGGATGCCTGGGCTGACGCCGTGACGCAGGCCCGGCCAGGCCAGCTCCCAGACGGTGCGACCGCGATCACAGTCGAGGGCATTCGGCACCGTTCCGGCCTGTGGCAGGGCCAGCCCGTCACCAGTGAGCACGAGGTCGCCTTCACGGTGTTTCTCGCCTGCCCCACCGGATCGTCTTGTCATCTGCTGCGGCTCTCCCAGCTCGACAACCCTCTTCGATAGCCGGCGGGACCGATGATGAAGAAGACGGCCATCACCGCGGTGATCCTGATGCTGTTCGGGCCGACGATCCTGCTGCTGAGCGTTGCGGTACTGATGAACCCCGCCGCTGCCGCGTGCGCGACTGGGGCTGGTACCGGGATCATCGTCGGGAACATCCCCGACCAACTCCGAGTGACCACCGCGAACGGCGAGATCTTCACGCTCAATCGTCAGCAGCTCACCCACGCGGCCACCATCATCACCGTCGGCGGTGGAATCGAGGGGGTGGGCCGTCCCGGCGTCAAGGTCGCGCTGATGGCAGCGCTCACCGAGTCAACGTTGCGGATGCTCACGAACACCGGCGCCTACCCCGAATCGGCGAACTACCCCAACGACGGCAACGGCGGCGACCACGACTCCCTCGGCCTCTTCCAGATGCGTCCGCGATCCGGCTGGGGCACCGTCGCAGAACTCATGGACTCCAACTACCAGGCCCGCGCGTTCTTTGGCGGCCCAGGCGGTCCCAACTACCCGAGCCCGCGCGGGCTGCTCGACATTCCCGGTTGGCAGCAGATGGACCCCGGCGAAGCCGCCCAAGCCGTGGAGGTGAGCGCGTTCCCCGACAGGTATCGCAACTACGCGCCGGTGGCTGACCGCATCCTCGATACCCTCACCGGCAGCGGTTCCGGCGCGGGCCGGCCTGCGGTAACGACGGCGGAGTCGTCACGGGTCGTCTTTCCCCTCCCGGAAGGAACCTGGGTACTGACTTCGCCCTTCGGTATGCGCACTCACCCGATCACCGGGGAACGGAAGCTGCACACCGGCACTGACTTCTCCGCGCCCGATGGAACGCCGATTCTCGCTGCGGCGGACGGCACCGTGACCGTCGCGGAGTTCTCCGGTGGCTACGGCGGCCTGATCGTCATCGAGCACACCATCAACAGCACGACCGTTGCGACCGCTTACGCTCACATGTGGCAGTCCGGCATCCACGTCCAAGCCGGCGACCGGGTGCGGGCCGGACAACACATTGGCAACGTGGGGTCCTCGGGCATGTCGACCGGTCCGCACCTGCACTTCGAGGTCCGGCCCGGCGGCACCCACGCAGAAGCCGCCGACGCGGCGAAATGGCTCAACGACCACCACGCAGCGAACCTTCCCGAGGCCACGGTCGGCGTTGCCGGTGGATGCGTGGCCGGCGCGGGAGGTGCGCCAGTACCGTTCACCGGCGACCCCGACCAGATGGTCGACGACCCCACCAGCAACGGGCAGATAACCGCTCGGATGGCCTACATCATGGCCCAGGCCAAAGCCGCGTTCCCCGACACCGGCTGGGGCTGCTACTCACCGCGGCCCGGCACGAAGTCAGAGCACCCGCTCGGCCGGGCCTGTGACATCACCTTCGGCAACCGCATCGGGCAACGTCCCACCGCCGCGCAGTTGGAGGCCGGTTGGAAGGTGACGAACTGGATGAAGGACCACGCCGACGTGCTCGGGGTGGAGTACCTGATCTGGCAAGGCAAAGTCTGGTCGGTCGCCCGCGCCGACCAGGGCTGGCGGCCGTACAACGGCGGCGGGATGCACGACCCGGCTTCGATCACGGGAGGTCATTACGACCACCTGCATGTGACAGCGAAATCCGGGGTCTGAGATGGACGTTTTCCCCGACTTCAACGGCCTCTCGGGCATCACCGAACTCAAGGCTATCGCAGGCGCCCTGTTCATGTTCGTCCTGGTCATCGCCGTGCTCATGGTCATCGTCTCCGCGATCGCCTGGGCGATCGCCGCAGCGCACGGCAACCATGCCACCGCCGCCAGAGGCCGCACCGGGGTGCTGGTCGCCCTCGGCGCCGCCGTCCTCGCCGGAGCCGGTGTGGCATGGATGAACTGGCTCATCTCCATCGGACAGCAGCTCTAGCCGCCGCGGCCCTATCTCGGGCGCTCGTCCCCTTTCGCTCTGGGGCGGGCGCCCTCGTCGTGTTCGGGGAGGGCGGGGCGCACCTCGGGTCAGAAGCAATGGCCTTGTGAAGGGAGCCTCATCGTGATTGACATCGACCCCAACAGCTCGGGTCTGCCGGGCATCGAACAACTGCGCGTGATCGTCGGCGCAGTGATGACCGTCGGCCTGATCCTGTCGGTTCTGGCGCTGATCGTCTCGGCGATCGTGTGGGCTTACGGGGCGAACTCCTCCAATCCGCACCTGGCCGGGCGCGGAAAGGTCGGGCTGCTCATCTCCTGCGGCGCCGCAGTGGTCTGTGGGGCGTCGGTTGCGCTCGTCAACTTCTTCTGGGGCGTCGGGCAGCAGGTCTGACCGGCGCTCGGCGGCAGTGGGAAGGAGAACAAGGTGAGTGTCTGCGATATCCCGGTGATCTCGAACGTGTGCGATGCCGTCGGCGAAGGTACGGCATCGCTGGTTGCCGCTCCTTTCGACCTGCTCGCCTCGGCGCTGGCAGGGGCGGCAGCATGGCTGATGGAGGCGATGTGGGCGGTGCTCGACACGACCACGCTGGTCGATGTCACCCAGCCCGGCTTCGTGTCGGTCTACAACCTGCTGTTCGGGATCGCGGTGTTCGTGGTGGCCATCTTCTTCTGCCTTCAGCTCATCACCGGAATGGTTCGCCGTGACCCGACGGCGCTGAGCCGGGCGGCGCTCGGGGCGGGCAAGTCCATCCTGGGCAGTTTCGTCGTCATCACCCTCACCGCGTTGCTGCTGGAGGTCATTGACCAGCTGTCTATCGGGATCATCCAGGCCGCTGGGGAGACGACGGAGACGATGGGCGACAAGATGCTGTTGCTTGCGACCGCTCTGGGCGGTCTGAGCATCGGCGCGCCGGGTGTTGGTGCGATCCTGACTATCTTCCTCGCCGGACTGATGGTGTCCGCGATCGCCATCGTGTGGTTCTCGCTGTTGATCCGCAAGGCCCTGATCCTCATCGCGGTGGTGCTGGCTCCACTGGCGCTGTCGGGTTCCTCCGGGGATGCCACGCGCGGGTGGATCGGGAAGTGGGCTGCGTTCCTGCTCGCGCTGATCGTGTCCAAGCTCGTCCTGGTCGTGGTGTTCCTCGTTGCCGTCACTCAGATATCCACTCCGATCACCGCCGACCTGACGGCGGTGACGGAACCCATCGCCGGGATCGTGTTGCTCGGGATCGCCGCGTTCGCCCCGTACATGGTCTACCGGGTCATCTCGTTCATGGGCTTCGATCTCTACAACAACATGGGCGCCGAGCAGGACGCGAAGAGCGCGATGAACCGGCCCCTCCCTCTGCCGTCCAAGCCAAGAGGCGAGGCACCCAAACAGGTACTCGACGGCAAGGAGGGCGACGGGGCGGGTGGAGCCCAGGCCCCCGCGCCGAAGCCCGCACCCGCCGGCACCGGGTCGACCGCGAGCGGCACCGGCACGGCAGCGGGAGGGACCGGTGCGGCATCGGGTGGGACCAGCGCGGGCGCGGGCACTGCCAGTGTCGCCGCCCCGGCAGCTGCGGGTGCGGCCGGGGTAGCCGTGGTCGGCGCGCAGGTCGTCAAGGAGGCCGCTACGGCTGGGCCGAAAGCCGGTGCTGCTATCGGTGCCCAGGCCGATCAGACCGCAGCACAAGCTGGCGCCGGCAGTAGCGGCGCCAGCGCGCCGCCGCCCCCTTCGACGCCGCTGCCGCGCACCCCGATTCCACCGAACCCTGCGCCGCCATCGGGCGGGAAGGAGTAGCTCATCATGGCTCGCTCGGAGACAACGACCGGCTCAGAACTGGAGCCGGTGAAGTTCAGCCGTCTCACTCGCCGCGGCATCCTGCTGGGGCTGTCGCTGTCGCAGCTCATCGCGCTCGGCATCGGTGGTGCTTCGCTTATCGCGGCGTTCTACGCCGGTGGCGGCATCCTCCTCGCCTACTCCGCGCCGATCTGGATGCTCGCCGCAGTGGTCGCATGGGTGAGGATCGGCGGGAGGCCGCTCGTGGAGTGGGTGCCGGTTGGCGCGTGGTGGCTGTGGCGCACCACGGGCGGGCAACTGCTGTACCGACGCCGCGTCGTCGCGCCCAGGCCTGCGGGCACGCTCGCGCTTCCCGGGGACATGGCGAGGCTGCGTGAGTACACCGACCCCGAGACCGGGGCTGGAATGATCCATGACCCGCAGGCAGCCACGTTGACGGTGGCCACGGCGATCACGCATCCGGCGTTCGTGCTGCTCGATCCGTCCGAGCAGAACCGCCGCGTCAGCGCCTGGGGTCGGGTGCTGGCGACAGTGTGCCGGTCAGGGCGGATCAGCGCGCTACAGGTGTTGGAGCGAACACTTCCCGATTCCGGGCAGGGCCTCGCGGAGTGGTGGGCCGAGCACGGCACCGATGACGGCACCTGGGCGGCGATCACCTACGCCGAACTCATCGACCGGGCCTGCCCGGCCGGGGAACGCCATGCCACCACCGTGTCGCTGTCGCTGGACATGCGCGCTGCCGCCCGTCAGATCAGAACCGCCGGGGGCGGCATCCGGGGTGCGGCAAATGTGTTGCGCCAGGAGATGACCACTCTGACCGCGGCCCTGCGCGCCGCCGACCTCACCGCGTCGGAATGGCTCGGCGCTGGTCAGCTCGCGGTGATGCTGCGCACCGCCTACGATCCGGCGATCGGCCCCACGCTGGAACGTCACGGCCAGCTCGGGCAAGACCTCGCCACCGCCGGGCCGGTCGCGGTCACCGAGACCTGGGATCGGCTGCGCACCGACTCGGGCTACCACGCGGTGCTGTGGATTTCGGAATGGCCCCGGTCGATGGTGTACCCCGGATTCCTCGCCCCGGTGCTGCTGTCCACCGGTATCGGACGTTCGTTCTCGCTGCTATGCACGCCGTTGCGCACCGATCAGGCCGCCCGAGACATCCGCAAGAAGAAGGTCGAGTACATTTCCGACGCCACTCAGCGGGCCAGGATTGGGCAGATCGAGGACGCCTCGCAGAGCGCCGAGTACCGCGACGTGCTCCGGCAGGAGGCCGACCTCACCGCCGGGCACGGCGTGCTGCGCTATACCGGGCTGATCGCCGTCACCGCACCCAGCACCGACGAGCTGGACACCGCTGTCGCCGCGATCGAGCAGGCTGCCATCCAAGCCTCCTGCGAGACGCGGCTGTTGGTCGGCCAGCAAGCCCAGGCGTTCACTGCCGCCGCGCTGCCCCTGTGCCGCCGCCTCTGAACGACCTGCAACCCGGGACGGATGGCGCACCTGGCCGATGTCCGCACGTCCAGACGACCGGGGAGGCCTGTGATGCCCACGTTCCACGATCCAACCGCTGACTCACGAGAGGCCTATGAGGCGATCCGGGGGCTTGCCCACGCCACCATCTTCATCGAGCAGCCGCACGAGGCCTACGGGGTGATCCTGGAACTGCTCGGCGGTGTCCGCTCGTTGCAGCAGGTCTTCGACCAGCTCGCCGCGATGCACGAGCGCCACCAGGGCCGGGCTTTCAACGACGCTGGCGACCAGCACGCCGGGATGGTCGATGCCTTCACCGCCGCTGATCGGCTCCATGAGACCGCTGCGATGATCCGTCGGGCCGAGAGCCTGCTTGACGCTGCCGCACAGGCTGCAGGGCGGATCGCGTGGCACCCTGCAGAACCCGCCGCGCCCGAGGTGGTGAACAGGCCGGCGTGGGTGAACATCGTGTTTCTCGATGGTGAGGAAGCCGACCGGGTGCTCGACCTGATCGACCGGGAAGGCAGCACGGCCGGGGTGCTCTACCTGTCGCAGTGGGACATGGGCGCCGATACCGTGGACGACGCGATCGCGATCGGGCACACCTACGACGAACTGCCCTCCAGTGCCAGCGACAAGACCGCCACCGTGGATGCGTACACGATGATCTACAACCCGAGCCTGGGCCACGTCGCGCTCTACCGGAACCCCGACGAGCTGCCGAGCCTCACCCTGCTCGAAGCACATCAGCATGTCGAGATCGGCCCACCTCGAAGGGCGCAGGCTGACAAGCCACCGACCGAGCAGTCAGCCGGTCGGCACATGGCGCCGCCGGCCCGGTCGTGGTTCACCCCCGAGCCGATCACCGTGGTAACCGAGCAGCGAGGCTTGTCCCGATGAGCGCGCGCCCAGAACGAGAACGCCTGCACACTGCCGTCCTGGTTGCCCCTGCGAAGGAGAAGCGACGGTTGCGCAAGCAACGCCGTCAGGCTGCCGTCCAGCTCGCCGCCGAGCAGCATCACCGAGAGGCGCAGGCCCAGCGGGAGAAGGCAGCGGCCGAGCGGGCCGAACAGAAGGCGACTCGCTATCTCCCGGCGGCAGGCGAGTCCGGCCGGGCGGCGTTGCGGTCACCGGGCAGGTTCCGGCTGCCGAGACATCAGGACACCTCCGCGATGCTCGCGGGCGCCTACCCCTTCCTCGCTGAGGGTGGGCTCGGCTCGCAGGGAGTGTTCGTCGGTCAAGACCTCTACTCCGGTGGGAGCTTCGTTTACGATCCGTGGGTCTTGTACTCCCGAGGCCTCATCACAGCCCCGAACATCGTGTTGGCCGGGATCGTCGGGAGCGGGAAATCCTCGCTCGCCAAAAGCCTCTACAGTCGGTCGCTGGCGTTCGGCAGAAGGGTCTACATTCCTGGCGATCCCAAAGGCGAGCACACCGCCGTGGCCGAAGCGGTCGGCGGGCGCGCCATCAAGCTCGGTCACGGCCTGCCCTCCCGGCTCAACCCCCTCGATGAGGGATACCGCCCCGCAGGGCTCAGCAACGAGCAGTGGGCGGCGACCGTCGCGTCGCGCCGCCGGGACCTGATCGGCGCGCTGACCGAGACCGTGCTGACCCGGCCAATGACGCCGCTGGAGCACACCGCGATCGACACCGCTCTGTCGGCTGCGGTGCGACAGAACACCGTGCCGATCTTGCCGATGATCGTGGACCATCTGCTCACCCCATCCAACGATCCCGATGGGCGGCTCACCGAAGACGGCCGGATGGTCGGGCACGCGCTGAGGCGGCTGGTCGGCGGTGACCTTGCCGGACTGTTCGACGGCCCAAGCACGGAGGTATTCGATCCGACACTGCCGATGATCTCGCTCGACCTGTCGCGGGTCACCGAGAACTCGACCCTCATCTCGGTGCTGATGACCTGCTCCAGCGCGTGGATGGAAGCCGCACTGCTCGACCCCAACGGCGGCCAGCGTTGGTGCGTCTACGACGAGGCGTGGCGATTGATGAGCCATCCCGCACTGCTGCGGAGGATGGACGCGCACTGGCGCCTGGCCCGCGCCTACGGGATCGCGAACATGATGATCTTTCACAAGATCACCGACCTCGACAACGTTGGCGACCAAGGCTCGGCCATGCGCGCCCTGGCCAACAGCCTGCTGGCGAACGCGGAGACCAGGATCATCTACCGGCAGGAATCTGACCAGCTCGGCGCGACCGCCCGCGCTCTCGGGCTGACCGGCACCGAGCAATCGCTGCTGCCCGGTCTCGGCGTCGGGCAGGGCCTGTGGAAGATCAAGGGCCGCAGCTTCGTGATCGCCCACCAGCTCCATCCCGCCGAGCTCGCATTGTTCGACACCAGCTCACGCGCATCGGCACGCACCTGACAACAGGCTCGGTGCCGGGCGGTATGGGCGCACCTCGCGGACATGAAGCAACCCCATCATCCTGCCGCCCCCGCCGTCCCGGTGTCGATGCCGCAGCTTGTCCTGGACGTGCGCGCCGACGGCACGATGACCGCCCTCCTCGACGGCCAGCCGGTCACACCGCCGGTTGGGGCAGGGCCGTGGCGGCGGGCTGGGTTCGCGCAGATCATCGACCACGCCACCCGCGAACGTCAGATGCCGGTACGGGTCACGGTGCACGAGAGTGACGGGAGCACGTTCACCGACATCCTGCCCGCCACCCGCCGCTCCCGTCGGCAGTCACCGACCCCGCCGTCGGAACCAACCACGATGGCGCGGAGGGCCGAGCCCGTGCCGATCGACGGCGGTCACGGCTTCCTCGCCGGCGAGGACGTGGCGATCGCGCTCGTCACCGGCCACACCGATGCCAGTCATCACGGCCAAGTACGCGCCCTCCTCGATCCCACGATCATTGCCGCCACTCACGCTCACGAGGTCGTGCTGATCGGCCGAGTCTCGGGCACGATCACGATCCGGGACCTGCCGTGACCTCGCCCGTCGGCCGACACGGCCAGGTGATGGGTGACGAACTCACCAACATCGCCCTGGCCGGGATCGGCGGCGTCGTCGCCGTAGCCCTGCTCCTGCGCGCCGCCGGCACCATCGCCGCGTTCCTCACCGGGGCGGGACAGCCAGATGCCGGGATCGCCGCCGGAGTCGGCGTCCTGTTCAACCCCGGCGATCCTGCTGGCGCGCTCGGTGCCGACGGCCTGAGCCCGGTGGCGTACTGGATCGTCGCCGGGCTGCTGCTCGCCACGATCACCGCCGCCGGGGTCTCGGGCTGGGTGTGGCTGCGTCGGCACGCGCGGAAGGCCGCTTCCGATCCACACCGGCAAGCAGGCACCGCCACCCCGCACGAGGCCGCGCAAGTGGCGTCTGCGCGGGCACTGACGCGACGAGCAGGGACGCTGCGCCCGTCCCTGTCGCAGCCCACGCCCGCCGACCTCGGCTACCGGCTCGGAAGCATCGGCAGGCAGGCCGTGTGGGCGAGCGTCGAGGACTCGATGCTGATAGTCGGTCCACCCCGCTCAGGCAAGGGTCTGCACGTCGTGATCCCGGCGATCCTCGACGCCCCAGGTGCGGTGGTTACGACCAGCACCCGGCCGGACAACCTCACCGCGACCCTCGCGGCGCGCAGACGCGCGGGCGGCAAGGTAGCCGTGTTCGACCCCCAGCACTTGGCCGAGGGCATCCCGGCCGGCCTGCGGTGGTCGCCGATCCGGGGATGCGAATCGCCGCAGACAGCGATGATCCGCGCCACCGGTCTCGCCTCCGCGACCGGGCTGTCGGCTGGCGGTGTGGAAGGCGGTGACTTCTGGGAGGGCAAGACCCGTTCCGTGCTCCAATCGTTGCTCCACGCCGCGGCTCTCGATCACCGCAGCCCGACCGAACTGTTTCGCTGGACTTTGGACCCCGTTGCGGCGGCCGAGGCCGTCGCGATCCTCACCAACCACCCGAACGCGGCAACCGGGTGGGCCGACTCGCTGCACGCGATGATCGACGCCGACCCCAAGACCCGGGACTCGATCTGGCAAGGCGTCTCTCTCGCCTTGGCGTCCCTGGCAGATCCGCGCGTCCTCGATGCCGTCTCCCCAGCCGATGGGGAGAGCTTCGACCCAGAGACGTTCATCAGGGAGCGCGGCACCCTGTACCTGCTAGCCACCGGCGCCGGGGCCGGGAACAGTGCCGCCCTGGTGGCCGCGTTCGTCGAAGACCTCGTGGAGACGGCCCGCCGCATGGCCGCCCGCTCCGCCGGCGCCCGGCTCGACCCTCCGCTGTTGCTGGCCCTCGATGAGATCGGGAACCTTGCCCCTCTGCCCAGCCTGCCGACGCTCATGGCCGAAGGCGGAGGGACCGGGATCACGACGATGGCCGTCCTGCAATCACTCGCGCAAGCACGGGATCGGTGGTCCGAGCATCAAGCCAACGCGATCTGGGATGCCTCCATCGTGAAGATCGTCCTCGGCGGAGCATCGAACTCCCGCGACCTGCAAGACCTCTCCACGCTCATCGGAGAGCGCGACGAATACACCGACTCCTCAACCGTCGGGGACTACGGCTCCCGCTCCAACCAGCGATCCGTCCGCAGAGTTCCGATCATGGCGCCCGACCGCATCCGCACACTGCCGTTCGGTACCGCCGTCACCCTGCTGCGCGCAGCCCCACCGATCATCACCGACCTGCTTCCCTGGCCCGCACGTCCCGATGGTCGGCAACTCGCCGCCGACCGCAAGCAGATCGAGGAACAGCTGCAAGCCGCCGCGCCCCGCACCAACGCGACAGCCAAGCGGCCCTGACCCGGGACGCGCACCTGCCTGATGCAACGGCCACCGATCCCCGGAGGCCGGTAACACGAGCAGGAGCACTCCCCATGACTACCGAACCGCACGAGATGACCTCAGAGGCCCCCGATGTGCGCGAAGGCTTCTACGGCTTCGTCGCCTCCACCCCGAGGCTGACCTACTCCGACGACGGCACGCCGCGGCTCTACTTCAAGGCCGGGCAGGAGCACTACCAGTACGACAACGGCACGCGGACCAAGCTCACGACCACATTCCACGATGTCGTCGCGTTCAACGGAGCGGCACAGTGGGGCGCCGACAAGCTCGCCAAGCAGGACTGGTTCCTCGCCCACGGGCGCACCAGCCCCAACGTGAACCCGAACACCGGCGTCGAGGAACAGCAGTTCATCGCCAGCAGGCTCGGCCACGACCTCGCACGCACGACCTACGACGTCGACCGCTCCCAACGCCGCAGCGCAGGACGCGAAGCAGTCGAACGCGGCCAGGACCACGCCGCCGGCTTCGAGGAACCCGAACGCGACGAGCCCTCTCACGCCACCGCGCGGACGATGTGAACGCGGAGCCATGATGAACGAGAACACGCCACGGCCCGACGCCGACGAGCCCGACGATCACGACGACGAGGTGACCCGGCTCGGTAGCGACGAACCTGGGGCCGTACACCCGGTGAACTGGAACCTGCTGTTGTCCCACGACCTCGAACAGGAATGGCTCGCGCTGAACCGTTGGGTCGAATGGCTCCGCAAGACCTACGCTCTCCCGGCATCGGTCATCCCTCCGTGCTGGCACCGCCACCCCGAGTTGCAGTGGGAACTGTCAGCGCTGCACCTGCACTGGCTGGGCGCCTACGATCCCGAACAGAACGGCTCCGCACCCATCGGCTGGCACCGCGACTTCGCCCTCGCCCGGGCACGGCTGCGCGACTGGGTGGCCGCCTCCGGCACCCGCCTCGACCGCGACCGGCCCTCCCGCCAGACAGCCTGGCCAGGCGAGCGGCCGGCAGCCCCCATCGAGGACGCGCCGATCGTCAACCGGCGAGACGATTTCGTGCAGTTCGTCCTCGAACAAGTCGCCCGCCGAAAGGCCGCCGAAGACGCCTTCTTCCTCGGTCTCGACTCCCCGTCGCATTTCGGTACCGCCGACAGCGACGAGAGCAACGACGAGTAGAGCGAAGTGGTCGGGAATGGTGCGGAACTATCAACCCAAGACCCACCGCAAGCCGGCGGACCGCAACCTGCGGGTGCGGTTCATCAAGCGTGAGCAGATCGACGCCGAACAGGTTGCCGAAGTGCTCATCCGTGTGGCACTGCGCGAAGCGGGAACCGGCAGCCCGGAAGGACAAGCCGGAGCCCAGCTCCGACAACTCTTCAGCCCCGAGCGGTAGAATCCGTGGTGTACGTCCATCCACTGGGCGCTACCGGCAAGACCCCACCATTGCCCGAACCCTCAGCGGTTCGGAAGGCCACCCACACTCGTTCTCGTGACCGCCATGTGGTGCCCGCACTCGCCCCTCACCAGGGTGAGCCAGAGCACGAAAGGCAGTCACGAGCATGACTCTCACCGACCTTCCCACCAGCCTCGACCTCGGTGCCTTGCGCGCCCTGGTCCGCGGGCCCAAGCAGACCGCCACCCCGGTCGGGCTCGGCGGGAAAGAGCCCGCGATCTCCTACCTCCGGGTCTCCACCAAGGACCAGGCCACCCGCAACGGCCTCGAAGAAGGCCTGTCGATCCCCGCCCAACGCGAGGCCGCCGACCGCAAGGCCGACCAGCTCGGCGCTGTCATCGTGGCGGAGTTCATCGAACCCGGCGAGTCCGCCAAGACAGCCAGGCGCAAAGCCCTCCAAGAGATGCTGGACTACATCGCGAACAACCCGGTGCGGTACTGCATCATCAACAAGGTCGACCGGCTCGCCCGGAACCGTCTCGATGACGCGATCATCCACGCCACCCTCCGCGAGGCCGGCGTCACGCTCGTGTCCGTCACCGAGAACATCGATGAGACACCCTCCGGGATGCTCATGCACGGCATCATGGCCTCCATCGCCGAGTTCTACTCCCTGAACCTCGCCCAGGAGGTCACCAAGGGTCTCGTCCAGAAGGCATCCCTCGGCGGCACCCCGAACAAGGCGCCCATCGGCTACCTCAACGTCCGCACCATCGACGCCAAAGGCCACGAGATACGCGACATCGCACTCGATCCGGAACGGGCCGAACTGATCCGATTCGCGTTCACCGCCTACGCCAGCGGGAACTGGTCACTTTCCACGCTCGCCCGCGAGCTGGAGACCCGGGGCCTGAACACCCGGCCCACACCGTCGTTCCCAGCAAAGCCCGTCACCACCAAGCTGCTGCACACCATCCTGACCAACCCCTACTACCAGGGCATCGTCACCTACCGCGAAGTCACCTACCCCGGCACCCACGAGCCGCTGGTCACCCCAGAGACCTTCGATCGGGTCCAGACGATCCTGCGTCAGAACAACGTCGTCGGTGACAAGCCCCAGAAGTACGACCACTACCTGAAAGGGTCGATCTACTGTGGCTGCGGCAAGCGACTCATGTACGAGCGGCCCCGCAACCACCAGGGCATCGCCTACGACTACTTCACCTGCACCGGACGACGCCTCAAGCGCAAAACCTGCCAGCGCAGCGCCATCCTCGTCCACCGCGTCGAGGACCACATCACCCACGCCTACCAGCAGCAAGGCGTCACCTCCGACGAGGCCACCCGAATCAAGAGCGTGCTCGGGCGAGTGTTCGACGCTCTCGCAGCCGCGTCCGCCGACGAACGAGCCACCCTGAGCGCGCAGAAGGCCAAGCTCGAAGCCGAACAGGTCAAGCTGCTCCAAGCCCACTACGCCGACGCGATCCCCATCGACCTGCTCAAGACCGAGCAAGACCGCATCCGCGCCAGCCTCCACGCAATCAACAGCCGGCTCGACTCACTCGGCACCCTCTACACCAACGCGAAGATCGGACTCGACGCGATCCTCGACATCCTCACCGACCTGGGAGACCTCTACGCCAAAGCCGAACCCGCCGAACGCCGGATGCTCAACCGGGCACTGTTCACCAAGATCACCATCGATGACGCCGAGCACGTCACCACCGAGCCCGTGCAGACCATCGCCACGATCCTGGCCACCGACACCAGCCCCAACAACGTTCGAACCCTGCCCCACGATGAAGCGGGGCAGGGTTCGAACGTAACCGGTTATGTGGACGCAATGGGGCACTACGGGAACAGGCGACCACGCGTCGAGAGGCTTGTTTCCGCGTGGAATCAGGGGTCTGGCGGCGTCGCTGCGCCTGTCGGTAAGCCTGATGACCCATTCATTGGGGCATCGGCAGAGCCGAGGAGACGCACCCGAACACCACTCACGGAGGCGGAAGTGGACGCTATGCGAACAGCCCGCGGGCAGGGCGTGAGCGTGAACGCGCTGGCGCGCCGGTTCGGAGTTCATCGTGCAACCGTGTGGGCCAAGACCCGCTAGCTCGCATGATGGTGTTCGAGTTCGAGGTCGATGCCGGCCATGACCAGCGCGTTACGGTGGCGGCAGCGAGAACGGGCAGCGTCGTCGAGGGCGGCTCAGTCAGCCGAGGCGCGCCTGCTTCTTTTCCTGAGCCCGATTGACGAGGTAGCCGATAGTCCAGCCAACGACGCCAACTAGGGAGAATACGCCAACGGCTGTTGTCACAGTGAACCAGCCGCTCCAGAGAACTAGCGGAAGAACGGTGACGAGCATCACCAGAAAATGTGCGAGTGAGCGCTTACCGAGTGGCCATGAGTTGATGTCGTAGATTGGTATCGCCGCGATGGTGATGCCCGCGATCAGCCCCGCGCACAGTGTGCCTTTCGCTTGCGTGGGATCTTCGATGAAGAACGAGATCGCCACCATGACTATGCCAGTAATCGCACCCGAAATGAAAAACCGCATAGCCCGTTTCACGTTCACCAGCCTATCGGCGAGGGCTGGTTCGGGAGCGGTAGAGGGCCCATTGGTAGACGGCACCCCCCAGGCATAATACGGTGAAGATGACGAGGATAGCCCCCGCGCCCACGCGCGGGAGTACGACGAAGACTGTCTCGAAGAGAAACGAGCCAACGAAGTCCATGCCGTGTTTGTCCCACAGTCCGGGGGTTTGGTACCAGTCGTGCGGTGGGGGGAGCAGGCTTGCTCCTGCGGCCTGAGTGGCGACGCAGAAGAGCAGCAGCAGGAAGCCGAGGGTGCTCAACGCCGTGATGGATCGCCGGTAGCGACCGGCCCGTGAGTGGGCGTCCGAGAAGATGTCTGCGTCAGGGTCGGCGTCGAAGGAGGCGAAGTACTGCGCACCGCCCTTGTAGTGCGCACCAGCCTTCCGAGAGCCGGAGAGGTGCTGCCAGCCAGAGTCGGCGAACAGGGTCACGTAGTCGGCGTAGTCCGCTTCGCTCATCGAAGGTCGATAGTCGACACGAACCACCGCTGTGCCGGGTTCGATCTCGGTGAACGTGTAGGTGGCGAATGCGGCCTTGGAGAGCAGGTGGCCCTGCGCGGCCAGACGATTCAACCATCGCTCTTCTTTGTCGAAGTCCAGGAAGAACTTGAGTTTTCTCATGGGGTTGTTCCTTCGTTGCTCATGTCATCGAACAGGCCGATCATGTGGGCCATGCGCTGGGTGTCCTCGGCGAGTATCTGGACTCCCTGTTCGGTGATCTGGTAGACCTTCCGGCGCGGATCGTCGCTCGGGACCCGGATGATCAACTTCTGCTTGCCGAGGTTGTCCAGCGCCCCGTAGAGAGTCCCGGGGGCGAGCCTCACCTGCCCGCCGCTCATCTCCTCGACGCGCGACATGATGAGGTATCCGTGCGCGGGTTGGAGCAGGGCGAGCAGGACGTAGTAGACGGTCTCGGTGAGTGGCAAGTGCGGGTCACGGTTCATGACACCTCCTTATACAGTCCTACTGTACAGCGACTCGATGTATCGCGCAACTGTATAGAGTTCGGCTCCGCCGGAATTGGCGTCCTGCAGCGCTACGGAACTACCTGAGTGGAAGAAGTCCCGCATGCGGTGCAGGATCGGCTCGACTCGACATTGCGCACCCGCCGACTGATCGACATGCCAGTTCCCCTGGTGGTCGTACCGGATCGCGACCGGTGATTCGGTCATCAGCCCAGGCTCGGGCCGTCTCGGTTCGGGTCGGTGCGCTTCCGACCAAGGGCTCTGGAGAGTGTCGGCGAAGCCCATCTGGTCGCCAGCCTTGGAGAACGGTGGACAAGGAAAGCCGGCGCTGTCGTGCCAGAGTTCCTGCCCCGTCCAAGCGCTCCATCTGGAAGGTCACGCGTCTTGCAGATCAAGGTCCCTACTACTCTGTATGGAGTTGGCCGGTGCGACCAGAGACGCCGCTCGGCGGTGAGGAGTGTGGTCAGGCTGGTGGTGGAGCGGCGGGGTCCGGGGCGTCCGGCGTTTGACTCGAAGCAGAAGCTCGTGGCTGCGACATGCAAGTTGCTGTCGGAGCGTGGGTTCGAGGCGACGAGCCCGGTGATGATCCAGCAACGCTCGGGTGTCGGTCAGGGCAGCATGTACCACCATTTCCCCGGCAAGGGGAAGGAGGGCCTGGCGTTGGATGCGATCAGCCACATGCGGGCGAGCACCCTGGCGTTCCTCTATGGCACCCCGACACCTGAAGGTGGAGAGGTCGAGGCGGTGCGTGAGCACATCGTCGCCGCGCTGGATCGTCTGTTCGACCGTCGCGAGGGTCAGGCTCTGGTCCGGCTGATGGCTGACGGGGTGGCCGGGGCGATCAAACCGATCGCGCAGGCGACCCAGGACTGGTGCGACGACATCCGCGCGACGATCGTGGTGATGCTCCGCGCCGACGACCCTCACGAAGACTCTGAGGTGGCTGACGCGGCCGCCAGCTTCCTCACTCCCGAGTTCGAGCACATCGCCGAGGAGCTGTTCACGGCGGCGCTCGGGCGCGGGCTGGTCAGGTTGCCGAAGATCGCGTTCCACCTGTTCCCAGACCGAGAAGAAGCGTAGTCTGACCTCAAGACAATTCCATACGGAGTAGTACGGTCCTCGACTTGCAAGAGGCGTGTCCCCTCGGAAGTGCGTCTTGCGGCGGGCGGTTATTCGTCTGGGTGGTCGCGTTTTGGGAAGTGCTGCGCACCTACCTGGCATGAACTCTGATGCGAGGAACCTGCGGCTGCGCGTGACACGGCGTGACGAGCCCGACACGAGAAGGCTCGTCGCGTGGGTGCTCGGGATCGCCGACGCACGGCACAGCGCCTGGGTCAACGGCGAGCCGGACCCCTACGGGCTGGGCCTGCCCGACGGCATCGGACCGGAATCATCGCGTAGCCCGGACGGTTCCGGAAAGTTTCCGGGACCGTCAGCCCCCGAAGGCGACCGCACCCCACGGCACCACGGTGGTGGACATTTTCCACCACCGTCCCTGGGAACTACTCCAGGCGATTGAAGACCCCTCTCCCAGCGAAGGAACCCGCCATGAGCACCACCACCGTCCCTACTGACGCCACCGTTGAGGCGGGCGCTCCGGTGCTGCTCGCGGTGTCCTACCTGCGCGTCTCGACGCGGGAGCAGGCCGAACGTGGCGGCACGGAGGAAGGCTTTTCGATCCCGGCGCAGCGTGAGGCGAACGCGCGGAAGGCCGACGAGCTGGGCGCACGGGTCGTGCGCGAGTTCGTGGACGCAGGAGAATCCGCGCGGTCGGCGGATCGTGATGGGCTCAAGGAGATGCTGGCGTTCATCGCCGCATCCAGGGTGACCTTCTGTATCGTGCACAAGCTCGACCGGCTCGCCCGCAACCGTTCCGACGACGTGAAGATTCACGAAGCCCTCCTCGCAGCGGGGGTGACGCTCGTGTCGGCGACGGAGTCGATCGATCAAACGCCGTCGGGGATGCTGGTGCACGGGATCATGTCGTCTATCGCGGAGTTCTACAGCCGCAACCTCGCTACCGAGGTCACGAAGGGGCTCACCCAGAAGCTTGCTCAGGGCGGTACGCCGATGCGCGCCCCGGTCGGCTACCTCAACGTGCGGCGTACCGACGAGCAGGGCCGGGAGATTCGCACCGTCGAGGTTGATCCCGAGCGTGCACCGTTGATTCGGTGGGCGTTCGAGACCTACGCCAAGGGTGAGACCTCGGTCCCCGGCCTGTTGCGTGATCTCACCGCACGAGGGTTGACGACGGTGCCGTCGCCGAAGCGGCCGTCGAAGCCGTTGGGGAAGAACACGCTCTACAAGCTGCTGACGAACCCGTACTACGCGGGCGTGATCCGCTACAAGGGCGCGCTGCATCCCGGTGCGCACGCGCCACTGATCGAGCCCGCGCTGTTCGATCAGGTGCAATCGCTGCTGAAAGCGCGCAACGCGCGGATGACGAGGCACGTGCAGCACGCGCACCACCTGAAAGGTCTACTGCACTGCGGCTCCTGCGGGTCACGAATGCTACTGGACTTCGCCACCAACCCGCGCGGCACCACCTACGCCTACTTCATCTGCTCCGGTCGCGCCGCGAAGAAGACCACCTGCACCCGCCGCGCCGTCCCCGTCCAAGTCGCCGAACGGCTCGTCGAAGACTCCTACGCTTCCATCACGATTAGCGAGGATGACTACCAGCACCTCGCCGCCGAAGTCGATGCCGCGTTCGATGAGCAGAGCGCCGGTCGGAATCAGGAGTTCGCCGACCTCACCGCCAACCGAGCACGCCTCGAAGCCGAGAGCGACAAGCTGCTGGCGGCGCACTTCGCTGACGCCATCGACCTGTCGACGCTGAAGCGTCACCAAGACCGCATCCGAGCCGGGCTCGCCGACATCGAGCAACGCCTCAGCGAACACGACGAGCACCACTCCGGGGCGCGGGCGTTCCTCCACGACTCCCTGCGACTCCTCACCGACGCGCACCGCGCCTACGCGCACTCCGACGACGGCAACCGGAGGCTCGCGAACCAGGCGTTCTACACGCGGCTGGAGATCAGCGAGGACGAGCAGCTGCGCCCGCGCCTCGCGGAACCGTTCAATACGATCATCAGCGAAGCGCGTGGAGGCAGGGAAGCCAAACGGGAACACTCAACATCTACCGATGTCGCGTGTTCCCGTAAGACACTTTGGGTGGAGCTAGGGGGATTCGAACCCCCGGCCTTCTCATTGCGAACGAGACGCGCTACCAACTGCGCCATAGCCCCATGCTTTTCAGCGTCGCTGAGTCTAGCAGCGTCTCCCGACCGGCCACAAACCCAGGGGGCCTACTCCCCGACCGCCTGGGGCCTGAACTGGGCCACGTTCCCGAAAGACATCGACTCCTCGGCCTCCACGACCTCGTCGGCCGGGTTGTCAGCCGTCGGGACGGCCGGCGCAGCCGCGACCACGGGGGCGGAAAGGTCGATGGTGCGGACGGTGCGAGGCAACAGGGGCTGTGACACGTAGGTGGCAGGCGTCACGGGGATCGGTTCCCACAAGCCCCCGCTGGCGGTCGGCGTGGAGAGGTCGACGGAAATCTCGAGGCCTTCGGTCTTCTCGACCTCTGTCAGGTCGATGACCTCGGTGTCCTCATCCTCATCGAAGCTCGATTCGATCGCGGCAGCCCTGGCGTCGAGGTTGCGGTTCATGGCGACCACCGAGAACCGCGCGACACCCAGGAACGCGACCAGCAGCCCCGCCGGGACCGCGACGCCCCACCACGGGGCGACGCCGATCAGGGCAGACACGACAAGGGTTACCGTGGCCACCGACAGTGCCGAGACCACCGCCAGACGCCGACGCGCTGCCTGCCTCGCGAGCATCCTCAACTCGTAGCGTTCCGCCCTACGGGTCGACGGCGTCGAGACGATGGAGGCATCTTCGTCACAGTAGTCCTCGACCTCCCGGCGCAGGATCTGCACAGAGTTGGAGAACCGTCGCGCAGGGTCGTCCTCGAGTTCGACGTCGGCCGGGCGCTGCGACTGCACCCACGGGACTGCGAGGGTGAGACCGGCGACGACGACAGCGGCGATGAGGATTCCGGCGAGCATGCGCCTACCGTAAACAACAACGGTGTAATCCGTCTTCCGACAGGCCGGGCGCGTCGCCGGATCGGGTCAAAATCGTTGGCCCTATTCCTCGTCCAACAGCCAGACCTTCACGGCCTCCCCCGGCCCAACCTGCTCGACCGACTCATCGACGACGATGAGAGCGTTTGCCGCAGCCAACTCGCCGAGTGCGTGTGGCATCGACACGGGCGCGACGTGACGGACCGAACCCTCCGAGGTGACCGTGCCGCGCAGGAGATGCAGTTGGCCGAGCATCGACCGCACGGGCTGGGTGGCGATCGCCCGCACCGCGGGGTGCTGGGTCGCGGAGCCCATCAGCTTGAGGATGAGGGGGCGGGCGAAGGCATGGAAGCTGACGTAGGCGCTTACCGGGTTACCGGGGAGCATCAGCATCGGCACCTGGTCATCACCGATGAGCCCGAACGTCTGCATCCGCCCAGGCGACATCGCGACGTTGGCTTCATCGACCAGCCCGAGGTCGGCCATGACGCTGACGACCGCCTCGTAATCCTCGCGGCGGCCACCCGTCGTGGAGATGACGAGGTCGGCGCGGATGAGTTGATCGGTGATGACCTGCCTGATGCTGGCGGGGTCGTTGGTGTGCACTGCGACGCGGAACACCGTCGCTCCGACGGCCTCGGCTGCTGCGGCGATCATGAACGAGTTGGAGTCGGCGACCTCGCCATGGCCGATCTGGGATCCGGGGTCGACGAGGTGCTCCCCGGAGCTGATCACGACCACACGGGGCCGGGGGCGCACCATGACCTTGTCGATGCCGGACCCGGCGAGTAGCCCGATGGAGCGGTCGCCCAGCCTGTCTCCTTCGCTGAGCAGGCGCGCCCCGACGCGAAGATGATCGCCCGCCGCCCTGACGTGCTCCCCGACCGAGACCTTCTCGACCAGGCGGACCCTTCCGTCGTCGACGGTGCCGAAGGCCGAGGGCAGCACCGCGTTGGCACCTCGGGGAAGGACGTCGCCGGACGCGACGACGACGGCGCTCCCTTCGGGCAGCCGTTCGACGCTCGCGTCGACGATCTGGAGCGGCTCGGCCAGTTGATCCTCACCGTCGAGGAGATCGAGCGCCCGCACCGCGTATCCGTCTACCTTGGCGGTGCTGCTGGGAGGAACGTTGATCATCGAGTCGATGTCTTCGCACAACACCTGGTTCCAGGCATCGAGGAGCGACATGCCGAAGGGCCGCAACGGCTCGACAAGGCTCAGAAGGTAGCGCGTATGGTCAGCGACGCTGCGCATCCCGGCCGCGTCGAGGGCGGGGGGCGCGGGAAGCCGCGGCACCTCCTCGATCTCCGCCTCGACGGGTTCGGGCACGACGACGGGCTCCTGCTTATTCCGGGTGAACCAAGCCATGCCCCATACGATAGGTCAATGCACCGGGACCGATTCAAGGAGGAGTTGCGCGTCGAGACGCTCGCCGCCCGAGCACGGATGAGCCCCTCCGATTGGGAAAAGAGCGACGCCGCCCGCGACAGCCACATCCTCGACCGGTTGGCGGCCAGGAAGGGGACGGTTGCGCTCTACTCGTCGCGGCCCGGCGAGCCCGGAACCCACGCTCTGATCGACGCCCTGGCCGCGAGTGGCTGGGCGGTTCTGCTGCCGGTGCTCAGGCGACGCGTCGACTGGGCCCTGTTCGACTCCTGGGCGGCCATGCAACCCGCATGGGCCGGCATTGAAGAGCCCACCGGTGCTCGGCTGGGGCCGGACGCGCTCGACGCCGCAGACCTGATCCTGGTTCCCTGCCTGGCGATCGGACGGGACGGCTCGCGGCTCGGAACCGGCGGCGGATGGTACGACCGGGCTCTCCCCCACCGTCACTCCGGGGCCCCGGTGGTGGCGCTGGCGAGGGCCGCCGAGGTCCTCGACACGGTGCCCACACTCCCACACGACATCCCCGTCGACGCGGTCGTCACTGAGACCGAATGGGTCAATCTGGCGACGCGAACTATCATGGACTGGTAAATCCCCATTCACACCGTCCGAAGGTCCCGATGCCCACATACCAGTACCGTTGCCACAACTGCGGAAGCGAACTCGAGGCCGTTCAGAAGTTCTCTGACCCCGCCCTGACTGTCTGCCCCGAATGTGCCGGCGAACTGCGCAAGGTGTTCAGCGCGGTCGGTGTGGTGTTCAAGGGTTCGGGCTTCTACCGCACCGATTCCCGCAAGTCGACGTCGTCCTCCAGCCTCCCGGCGACCGAGAAGAAGTCCTCACCGCAGCCGGCCAAGGTGGAGGCCAAGTCCGCCTGAGGTAATTGCCCCCCGGAATTGCCCTGTGGATAAGGGTGATCCGGCGCCCTGACCGTCGGATAGATGGGGCATGCGTCGAATACTCACCCCCATCGCAGCCTTCGTCTCGTGGCACCGTCGGGCCGTAGGGGCCCTGTTGGCCGCAGCCGCGGTACTCATCGTGGCGACGACGCTACAGACCCCGACCCCGGCCACCCCGGCGGTGGTCACGTCGACCGGCTTGGCCGCAGGCCACATCCTCGCCGAATCCGATCTGGCCTTGCGACAAGTTCCGGACGAGGCGATGCCTGCCGAGGCCATCACCCACTTGGACGACGCCGTCGGGCGTCAGCTGATCGCCCCGGTCGGCCCCGGCACGATCCTGCAACCAGGCCTGGTCGCAGCCGACGAGCCTGCAGGGCCGGGTCGAGCCGTGGTCCCGATCCCCGTCCCCGATGAGGCGCTTCGACAGCTCCTCAGTCCCGGCGACCGGATCTCGCTGGTCGCACAAGGGCCGGAAGGCCTCGAGGTCGTCAGCCGCGACGCCCGGGTGGTCGCCCAACCCGAAGGCGAGACACCCACGTCACAACTGGGTTCGGCCAGCGTTCGGTCATCCGGCACGATCCTGGTCGACGTCGACTCGGCCGATGCTGCGATCGTGGCGAGCCTAGGGCAGGCGGGGGGCCTGAGCATCGTGCTCGGCAGTATCTGACCTCTTCTTGGCTGGGCCTTGACCCATCTGGCCTGTAAGTTCTTCTCCCGATCGCCATGGCCCCGGTCCGGCATCCCGCAGCCCCGGGCCACCCCCGCTCCGGGTGGGCCAATGTCAACGAGAGGTTTCAGGTCAAGATGAACGGTTTCAAGGAGTTTCTGCTCCGCGGCAACCTGGTCGAACTGGCGGTGGCGTTCGTCATCGGCGGAGCATTCGCCACCGTGGTTACCGCATTCACCACGATGTTCATGGACATCCTCGGCAAGCTGGGTGGCACCCCGGACTTCTCCTCCTGGAATCCCGGCGGCATCAGCGTCGGGCCGTTCCTGACCGCGCTGGTCGCGTTCGCGATCCTGGCGGCCGTCGTCTACTTCGGCGTCGTACTGCCCTACAACAAGGCGAAGGCCTTCTTCGAAAGGGAGAAGGTCGAGGAAGTGGCGGCCCCGACTTCGGAGGCGCTGCTCGCAGAGATCCGCGATCTGCTGAAGAACAAGGCCGCCTAACCTGCGCTGACCCGACACCAGCGATATGTCCGGACACCAACTGTATTTCACCGGTATCGAGCACTTTCGCTGGTAACGACGACAGCGAGCAGGTAAGCGCGACACCAACGATAGGTCTCGTCACCAGCAATCTTCACCCGACACCAGCGATATGTCTGGACACCAGCGGTGTTTCGCTGGTGGCGAGCATTTCCGCTGGTAACGACGTCGAGACGGGGCGGGCTCGTCAACGGGTTAGTGCGGGCTGGTGCCGTACTTGGTTCTGGAGCCGCCCAAGCAGTTGGTCGGGCCCCCGAGTATCGACCAGTGGCCGATTTCCACCCGTCAGACGACGAGTATCGACCAGTGGCCGATTTTCACCCGTCAGACGACGAGTATCGACCAGTGGCCGATTTCCACCCGTCAGACGACGACTAACGACCAGTGGCCGATTTCCACCCGTCAGACGACGACTATCGACCACTCCCACAATTCGGCGTCACCACCAAGCACATTGCGCAGAATGGCAACGACCAAGCCGCTCGATGTCGCTCACCGGCCGGCCCGAACACGCAACGGACGGCTCCTCAACCGGCGCGACCAAGTCGGCACGCTCTCGCTCGGGACGATTCCTCACCCGCGCGACCCAACAACTCAACCCGAGCGACCCCTCACCCCCAATGGGGCGGCCGGTCGGCCTCCAACCTCTGCTCATCGCGGTTCAGCGGCCGATGCGCAGAAGAGACTGGGCGCAGGCCGGTCAAGCCCAGCGTCTCCCTGGCGTCGGCCAACGCAGCGTCGAACCGGGCGAACCCCAGCGCCCGACGCTCATCTAGCGGCACGGGAAATGGCCAAGGAGCCTGCGCGATCTGGGCCTCAGCCCGAAGCGCAAGCAATCTGTCAGCATCGAATCCAGCGACGGCCAGGTCATCGACCAGCGACGCGACACCGACGGGGGCCAGCCTGGCACCCGTCAGCGCCAGGGCGAGCGCCGAGGCGACCTCGGCCTCAGTCGCCAAGCCTGGTGCCCGCCGGAACGGTGGTCGGGACCCCTTCGTCGGCCAGTTCGACTGCGCCGCGCACTACGACCCCAGGTTCAAACGTCCAGTCGCCCTTCACCTTGAACGACGTCGCCTTGCGCAGCGACAGGGCGGTCGGGATGCGATGGTTGAAATCGTCGACCAGCTTGAAGTACTTCGAGTCGAGGGAGATTTCCGGCGTCGAGTCCGTCGTGGCGATCAGCTTGCCCTCAGCCGTCAGCGAGTAGACGTCAGAGCGGAGCAGCAGGAGTTCGTTCGTCGTCTTGACCGGCAGGAACCGGTCCCGGCCGACACAGATCGCGGTGGCTCCTTCGAACACCTCGATCGCGGCACCCATCGCCGACTCGACCTGGATCACCGGCGTCGACGATGAGTCGCCCGGGTCGACCGTCTTCTCGTTGCGGATGAGCGGTAGACCGAGCACCGAATTGCGCTCCGTCAAGGCCTTGCGCAGCGCGACGAGGTCGAACCACAGGTTGTTGGTGTGGAAGAACGGGTGCCGGAACTCGTCGGTGAAGTAGTCCATCTCCTCCGGTGCGGTCTGTGCGGTGTCGCGAAGGATCAGCTGCCCGTCGGCCTTACGGATGGCGAGGTGGCCCCCCTTCTTGTCGTTGACGGTGCGACGGCAGAGTTCGGCTGCGTAGGGCGCACCGGACTGCGCGAACCAGCCGGCGATGGTGGCATTGGGGCAGGCACCGAGGTTGTCGCCGTTTGAGACGCAGGCGTAGCGGAAGCCGTGCTCTATGAGTTGGTCGAGTACACCCGATCCTTCGAGCGCCGGGTAGAGATCGCCGTGCCCCGGCGGGCACCACTCCAGCGTCGGGTCGGCAGGCCACTCGACGGGGGTGAGGTCGTCGGCCCGCAGCTTCGGCTCCTGGTTCTGCATGAAGCTCAGCGGCAGCCCCTCGACCTGCAGCTCGGGGTACTTGGCTAGGTGTTCGAGGGTGTCCTGCTCGGTGCGGAAGGAGTTCATCAGCAGGAGGGGCAGACGGGCGTCGTAACGCTCTCGGGCGGCCAGCACCTGGCGCGCGATCAGGTCGAGGAAATTCGCTCCGTCTCGGACCTTGAGCAGCGTCTTCGCCTTGTCAAGCCCCATGGAGGTGCCGAGGCCACCGTTGAGTTTGATGATGACGGTCTTGCCGATCGCCTCACGCGCCTGCGCGTCGGTGATGTCGACGTCGGCCAGCATCGGCGGGTCGAGCAGCGGGTCGATCGTGTCCTCCCGGATGACCCCGGTGGCCCCAGATTCGAGCAGTTCGTAGAACCGTGAGAACACTTCGATCGCGGGCGCGGACACCCCCGCATCCAGCATCTTCTGGCGGGCTGCTTCAAGACCGGCTACGGACACGACGGATTCCCTTCATTCATGGACGCAACCGATCCTATCCGCCAACCGGACCCGACGCGCGGCCGCTCACGCTTGTGCGCACAGGTCACGCACACTCACAAAGGACACTGACCACGTTCACAGGTTGCGCACAGATTCGGCGGGTTCATTGAACACATGCCGGATTCATCCCGGCGGTCTGGCACCGGAAGGAATTCAAGATGACTCGCTACCCGCATGAAGCGACATTCAACGTTGACGGCCTCGACTGCCTGCTCATCACGACCATGCCGCAGGATCTGCTGCCCGCCGTCGACATCGTCATCGAAGAGCTCACCGCGCTTGCCGCTGTCGCCTCGCTCGACCTCCACGACTCGGAGGTCTCCCGCCTGACGCGCATGGCCCGGTTCGCCGACATCACCGTGCCCGCGAGCCCGGTGCTTATCGACTACCTCAGTGCGGCCCTTTGGTCCGCCGACCTGACGGAGGGCCTGGTCGACCCGACGGCACATCGCTCCTCCTCCGGTGGAAGCACGCTACCTGGGCATGGTTGGGAGCGCATCGAGATCGGCGAGACGACCGTCTCGCTTCCGCGGGGCTGTGTGCTCGACCTGAGCGCCACCGCATCCGCGCACGCCGCCGACCTGCTGGCCCTCGCCCTTGCGGACAGGTTCGGCGGCTCTGGGTTCCTGGTCAGCATCGACGGCGACATCGCCGTCGCGGGCGTCTGCCCGGAAGGCGGCTGGCAGATCCCGGTCGTCAACGGCTCCGGCCGCACCCTGCAACTGGTATCCACCACCCATGCGGCGCTCGGCCGATCAGACGAAGCGGCCCGCGGTAAGGTCCTCATCGACCCGCGCACCGGCGACCCGGCCTCCAAGATCTGGACCCAGGTGACGGTGGCAGCCAACACCGCGCTAGAGGCGAACGCCTGGGCGTCCGCGTCCGTACTGCTTGGCGAGATGGCCCCCGCGTGGCTCAGCAACCGGGGCGTGACGGCGCGTCTCGAGCGACGCACGGGCACTACGCGGTTCACCCAAGGTTGGCCTCACCCGGTCGCCTTGACGGCAGCCTGACACCCTCGCACCGGCGAAGGCGGGGCTCCCCGTCAGTCGAGAGACAACACCAGGCGGAGCGCCTCATCCACCGCAGCCATCTCGGACGCGGACAGTCGTCCAGCGAACGCCCCCAACCGAATCTGGGGATCGATGACCGTGACCTGCTGCACCAGGATGCGGGTAGGAACTCCATCGATCTCGATCTCCGGGCGGAAGGACGCCTCGCGCCGGCCGGTGGAAGTCGGCGCGATCACCCATGTGGACAGTGGCAGATCATCTGGCTGCAGGACCACCGCGAATCGCTGCCCCGCTTGTTCATGGCCCCACTGCGCACAGCACGCATTATCCTGGTTGACCCGCCACCAGTGGCCGCCCGCGGCCTAACCCCTCAGCCGGTGACGACCTCCAGGCCGGTCAGCTTGGAAGCATCGGCGACCGAGCCTGCATCGATCACATCAATGAACCCGAGTTCCTCCATCGCGGCCGCGGCCTGGCCCGAACGGTTGCCTGAGCGGCAATACAGCACATACTGGCCATCCTTTGGCAGTTCCGAGACCTCGGCCACGAAACCCTGATCGGACACGTCCACGTTCACGGCCCCCTCGAGGTGCCCCTGCGCATACTCGGACGGCGTCCGCACGTCGATCATGACGGCATCGTCGACCAGGTCAGCCTGAGGCGCATCGGCGCATCCGACCAGCGCCAGGAGCGCGACGACGACAAGGGCCCTGGCCCAGAGCAGGGGTTGCAGGACGGTGGCTCGCGACATGGACTCTCTCCGGTTCAGTGGGACGACAACGCCGTCAGTATACCCCCATGGGTATTTGACCAGCACAGCCCGACCAGAATCCCCAGACCGATTCAGCGAACGTGCACGATCCCGTGGGCCCCCCGCTCTGCGTCGCTCATGATGTGGCTGACCACCGGGTAGTGGCCGGGCTCAGTGAAGGTCAACTCCACGAAACCGCCCTCGGCCGGCTGTAACGCGAGCGCCTGCGCGCCGCCCCCCTCGTTTCCGAACGCGTCCACCCCGTCCAAGAGGTGATAGCCACCCTCGCGGTAGAGCGTGTCGAACTGGCCGCCGACGATGTGGAAGCTTGACGCCCGGTCGGGGCCCGCGTCGAGCACGAAGAAGCGCACCTTCTCCCCCACCGAGGCCTCGAACATCTGCTGGTCGTACTGGTTGGCGACCCCGTTGAACGCGACGAAATCGGGTGCGTCGATGCCGATGCGATCAGCCTGAACGTCGTCGGCGTCCTCGGCTGTGGCCGCTGCCGTCGTGTAGATCTCGGACTGGACCAGCACGTACTCCCGGTCGACCTTCGGCAATCCGGCTTCGGGTTCGATGATCACGGCGCCGTGCATCCCGGCCGCGATGTGGGCGCTCATCGGCATCGTCGAGCAGTGGTACATCCACACCCCTGCCCGTTCCGCGGTGAAGCGGTAGATGAGCGTCTCGCCGGGCGCGATGGTGCGCATCGGTTCGTCGGGAGCGACGGCCCCGGCGTGGAAGTCGATCGAGTGGCCCATCGTGCCGTCGTTGATCAGCGTGATCTCGAACACGTCTCCGACGCGGCCGCGGAGCGTCGGCCCGACCGGCCCGCCGTTGAAGGTCCAGCGCCGCTGCCAGACCCCCGGGGCGACCTCCAATGGCACCTCGGTGACCTTGAACTCGTAGCGGTGGAGGGTTTCATCGGTCAGGGGCGGGGCGACCGGGTCGACGATGTCGGCTAGCTTCGCCTCCGGGTTGACGGTTGGCGCGGCGTGCCCCTGATGGGTCGCGCCCGGCTCCGTCGTGGCCTGCGGCTGGCCGGCGACGACGACATCGAAGACCATGCCCATCTGTCGGTGCCCCACCACGGTGCACCAACCGTTCAGGGACGCCCCGACGACACCGAGGTCGAGCTCGGCGGTCTCCCCGACGGCGAGGCGCGGGCTGCGTACGTCCCCGATCATCAGGTCGTGCACATTTGTCGGGTCCTCGTTGGTCAACTCGATGACGATCCGGTCGCCCGGGTTCACCTCGACCCGGTTCGGCTCGAAGGCCATGTCGTGGGCAGTGACCTCCACCCGCACCGTCTGCCCGGTGGGCGTGACGTCGGTGACGGCGACACTCGCGGTTGGCAGCCCGGCGGCACCGGGATCGATGCCGAACCCGACCGAAAGCGCTACGGCCAGCGCCGCGACCCCGGCGAGCAGTCCGCTACCCGTCAACGCCTTCCTACGTTCGGTCGGTGCGGCGGCGGGCTCCCCCGCCATCGCTCGGCGCTTCTCACGGATCGAGGCGCGCAACCCGGCAACCATGATCGGGAGGAAGGAGGCGAGGGCGACCAGCACCAACGTCGAGACGGTTACCTTCGCCCAGCTGGGCAGCGGCAGCAACCAGAGCAGGAGGCCGCCGTTTATCACGGTGAGCCGCAAGGCGGCAGCCTTGTCGAACCAGACCCCGCCTGCCCGCACCACCCTCGGGCCTCCCCCGAGCACCGAGGGGAGCAGGTAGGACAGCGCTCCGGTGACGAGTTGGACCAGGAATCCGACGACCCACACGCTGGCGAGCATCGGGTAGTCGGTGGCCAGTTCGATGTCGTCGGAGAAGGCCACGTGTACGGCGGTCAGGATGAGGGCCACGCAGGCCCAGAGCGCACCGGCAAGGATCGACGCGGCCGCGAACTCCCGCGGTGGTTGCTTTCGGAGAGGGGCGATCAGGCTGCGCCCGAACCAGACCAACCCAACACCGTAGGCGAGAATCCCGATCGCCGAGACCAGTCGGATCCCGGCGAGCGAGCCGCCGACGACGACGGCGAGCGCGGCGAGCAGGATCGGCATGGCCTGGCGAGCGAGGGCCTCGGCGCGGTCGTCCATCCTGGTGCGCAGCACGGTCGGCCAGAAGGTCACCAGCGTCCCGACGACGGTCAGCCCGACCCAGCCGAGCAACATCGTCATGGAGTGCGCCACAAGCAGGTTGGCGTGCCAGCGGTCATCCAGGCCGAAGGCCAGCGTCGCCCCGAACCCGGCACCGACGGGGACGCAGCACGCGGCGGCCACGTAGTAGCGGATGCTGATCCGGAACCGGCCGGGCAACGCCCGCTTCAGGTCGCGCAAGAGCACCGCGCCGTGCCAGAGGACCGCCGTCGACACGAGGGTCGCGCCGACGACGACCATCGGCCAGATGACGGTCGGCACCCCGATGAACACGAGCAGTGACCCGATGGCCAGCAGGATCAGCCTGAGGTCGGCCCGGCGGCGGGTGACGTCGTCGTCCCTGGTCTTGAGGAGGGCCGCGGTGAAGTGGGCACTCCAAACCATCACCGCGTGGGTGATGGCACCGAGCGCCACCAGGTGCACCATCAGCCAGGTCGCCTCAGGGATCCAGCGGTGCGTCAGGGCGACGATGACCGCGGCGAGGAGCCAGACCAGCAGCAGGTAGTCGCGGAACGACCGCTTGCGCCTCACCCCTTCACCACCGATGCGACGACGGTGACGGCGAACAACAGCACGGCAACCACAGTGACCGAGCCTCCAACCTGATAGAGCGGGGTGATCACGGCAAGGCCTCCGACGATTCGCAGCAGCATGCCGATGTTGAGGATGATAAGGGGTAGCCACATGGTGGGGCGGTACGGCAACGGGCGTCCGAGCACCGCGGGGAAGATGATCGGGGCGTGCGCCATGATCATCATCATGCCGAACCCGAGGAAGACACCGTGGACGACGGCGTCGTAAACCCCTGGTGATGTGGGCTGCCCGGAGACGAGCCACACGACGCCGGACAGCGCCAACCAGACGTTGCCTGCCAGCAGCGCCGCGGCGTTGAAGCGGCGGAGCCCGTCGGTGCGGATCATGCGTCGTCCAATGTCGTCGCGCAACAGCCACACCGCCGTCAGGAGGCAGCCGAACCCGAAGGCCCTATCCCCGACGGTCGGCAGCACCAGGCTGAGCGCGGCGGAAACGCCAAGCAGCGAGGCGAGCACGAGGAGGGTCGGGACGGCGCGCGGCCCCATGGTCAGTTGCGCCAACTCGGCTCGTTCCGATGCGATCGTGACGACCAGGAACGCCGCGAGCATGGGCAGCACCGTCGGGATCTCGGCCACGAGCCAGAGCCCGGCGCCGAGAGCGGCGAACGTGGCGGCGAGGGCCTGGGCGGCGACCAGGCTGAGCGGGGCGCGCCGCCACAGCGCGAGGGTGAGGACGACGAAGGCGAGGGCCCCGTCGAAGAGGAGCAGTTTGCCGAGCGCGACGGGGGCGCCGGCCAGAAGGCTCAACGCCCCTAGCCCGAGGAGGCCGGGCGCGAGGTAGGCCAGCGGGTTGCGCAGCGCTTGGGCCCGTTCGAGCGAGATCAGGGTGCCCATGAACCCGAGGACCATCACGGGGCCATGCAGGTCGGCAATGCGGTCTGATGCGACGGGCGCCCAGACGCCGAGCCGGAGCAGGCCGGCGTTCAGTCCGGTCAGCAGTGAGACACCCGCCAGCACGACGAGCGCGACGCGTAACCCGCGGGTACGGTCTCCGAAGGTGGTCGGCGGGGTCTTGTTCATGGCGGTGGGCCCGCCGCGCCGCCGGGGGAAATCGACGCGACGGAGATCTGGTGGGTCAGACGCGGGCCAGCTTCAGCTTCCAGGCCTCCGGGCCGCGGACGACATACTCGACGGTGATGTCGTCGCCGTGCCGGTCGGCGATCTGGTTCAGGAGCGGGACGGGGTCGTGAGGGGCGACCAGCACGAAGGCGGCGCCGGGCAGCAGCGAGTCGACGACGCCGTGGATGGCGGCATGCCGGACAGCGTGCGGGATCTCCCGGGCGTCGAGTTCCGGGAGGGCGTCATGCGTGGCGCCGCAGCCGCAGGAGGACTTGGGGGTGAGGTTAAGTTCGGTCACGGATCAGATATTACTACCAATAGTTTGGGTTTTTATCGGGGGTCGGTTTGGTGGTCGCCGGTGCGCGACACCAGCGACACGTCCCCGACACCAGCGATATCTCCCGACACCAGCGGTACTTCCCCGATACCAGCGATATGTCGCGTCACCAGCGGTATACGGCAGGTGACGCACCATAGCGCTGGTGACGCCGCAGAAACGCTGGTAACGAGCCCACGGCGGCGACAACGCGCTGGCAGGGAGCCCACAGCCGACGTCGAGCACGCCCCGGCGACGGCGGGAGGCCGTGGAGTCGACACCCAGGGGTAGCGGAGACGACCACGGGGACACCGGAGCGGGCTGGAGGCCCAGCTACGCGTCGCCGGAGGCTGGTCGATGGCGACCCCGGGAAGATTCGAACTTCCGACACAAGGTTTAGGAAACCTCTGCTCTATCCCCTGAGCTACGGGGCCAACCCGACCAAGGATAGCCCCACAGCGCCGGGGACATAATCCGAGGCCACCGAATCTCGCCCATGCACGCATTCGACTGCCCGCAAGCGCGGCCGCCCCCTTGCCTCACGTCCCTGACCGCGGAGCCTCAGGCTAGAATAAGTACAATCTCTTAGTCACAATCCTGACGATCGGAGCCTCATGGCCGCCACCGAACTCGCCCAATCCGTCACACAGCTGTCCGTGCTGGACGACCTTCCCGTCACGAGGGACGCGACCACCTCCAGGGTGTTGGTCAACAACCCACTTCTGCGGGTGGTCGACTTCGCCTTCGACGAGGGCCAACTCCTCACCGAGCACGCCAGCCCCCGTGCGGTCGTCGTCACGCTGCTGACCGGCACGATGGACTTCGACCTCGAAGGGGCGACGCATCAACTCGTCCCGGGCGACGTCCTCTACATGGCCCCGGACGCAAGGCATGCCCTGCGGGCCACGTCCAAGTGCCACATGCAGTTGGTCATGGTCGACGTCGACGCTTGAGTTGGGCGGAGCACTCTGGTCAGAAACTTGAGCAGGATCTGCAACTCATCAAACCCTCGACGGCATCGTCAGCAGACAACACGACGAAGCCGCCAATGAACAGCGGATCCTG
>NZ_FQZG01000012.1 GCF_900141915.1 Tessaracoccus bendigoensis DSM 12906
AAGCTCGTGCTCGTCGTGATGTTCCTCGTCGCGATCACCCAGGTCTCCGCACCGATCGACGCCGACCTCGCCTCGGTCAGCGATCCCATCGCGGGGATCGTGCTGATGGCGATGGCCGCGTTCGCCCCGTATCTCACGTACAAGTTCATCGCGTTCGTCGGGTTCGACATGTACCACGCGATCGGCTCCGAGCAGGACGCCAAGAGCGCACTCAACCGCCCGATCCCCGTCCCGACCAAGCCGCAAGGAGGCGGCGATCGGAAGAAGGTGCTCGACGGGAGCAGCAGTGGCGGCGGGAACGCGGGCGGAGGCTCCGGTGGAGGAAGTAGCACACCGCCACCGCCGAAGACCCCGGCACCGGCACCCGCCGCGGGTGGTGGAGGTGCCGCCGCAGGCGGGGGCGGCGCGGCCGCGGCCGGCCCCGTGGCCGCAGGGGTGGTGGTCGGGGCGAGTGTCGCCAAGGGTGCCGCGACCGCCGGGCCGAAGGCCGGAACGGCGCTGGGAACCCAGGGCGAGCACGCCGCCGACGCAGCCGCGCAGACAACGCCACCGCCCGCCGCCTCACCTGCGGCACCGCCGTCAATCTCGGCACCACGACCGCCGAGCACCGACCCGTCACCGCCGCCGAAGCAGCCCCCGCCGCCCGCGCCACGCCCACCAAAGGAGTAGATGATGAGCAGCACGAACCAGGACCGGCCCACTGCGGGTGAACTCGTGCCGGTGAAGTTCTCCCGCCTCACCCGCCGCGGCGTCCTCCTCGGCCTGTCGCTGACCCAGCTCATCACACTCGCCATCGGCGGAGCCACACTCATCGGCGCGTTCTACGCCGGAGGTGGGATGCTGCTCGCCTACAGTGCCCCGATCTGGGTACTCGCCGCCGCGCTGACTTGGATACCGATCGCGGGCCGGCCGATCGTGGAGTGGCTGCCCATCGCCTGCTGGTGGCTGTGGCGTACCACCGGCGGACAACTGCTGTACCGGCGCAGGATCGTCGTCCCGCGCCCCGTCGGCACCCTCGCACTGCCCGGCGACATGGCGCGACTGCGCGAGTACACCGACCCCGACACCGGAGCGGGGATGATCCACGACCCCCACGCCGCCACGTTGACCGTGGTGTGCGAGGTCACCCATCCCGCGTTCGTGCTCCTCGATCCCGGCGAGCAGGAACGCCGCGTCAGCTCCTGGGGCCGGGTGCTGGCCACCGTCTGCCGCTCCGGGCGGATCGCGACTCTTCAGGTCTTGGAGCGGACTCTGCCGGACTCCGGCACCGGACTGGCCGAATGGTGGGCCACCCACGGCACCCCGGACGGATCATGGGCGGCCGACACCTACGCAGAACTCATCGACCGTGCCGGACCCGCCGGCGAACGCCACGCCACCACCCTCTCGCTGTCACTGGACATGAAGACCAGCGCTCGGCAGATCAGGACCGCGGGCGCCGGGATGCGCGGTGCTGCCGCCGTGCTGCGCCAAGAGATGAACACTCTCATCGCGGCGCTTCGCTCCGCCGACCTCTCGCCGTCGGGATGGCTGACACCAGGGCACATCGCGGTGATGCTGCGTTCCGCCTACGACCCAGCGATCGCCGCCACGCTGGAACGGCACGGCAGGCTCGGCCAGTCCCTCGCGACCGCAGGGCCGGTTGCGGTCACCGAGACCTGGGGCAAGCTGCGCACCGACTCCGCCCACCACGCGGTGCTCTGGGTCAGCGAGTGGCCCAGGTCGCTCGTCTATCCGGGATTCCTGTCGCCCGTGCTGCTGTCCACCGGCATCCAGCGGTCGTTCTCGCTGATCTGCACCCCGATGCGCTCCGATGCCGCTGCTCGCGACATCCGCAGGAAGAAGGTCGAGCACATCTCCGACCAGGCCCAGCGCGCGAAGATCGGCCAGATCGAGGACGCCTCGCAGACCGCCGAGTATCACGACGTGCTCCAGCAAGAAGCCGACCTCACCGCCGGCCACGGCATCCTCCGCTACACCGGCCTCATCGCCGTCTCTGCGCCCACCGGCGAAGAGCTCGATGCCGCCGTCGCCGCGATCGAGCAGGCCGCGATCCAAGCCTCCTGTGAGACGCGGCTGCTCGTCGGCCAGCAAGCCGCCGCCTTCACCGCCGCCGCGCTCCCGCTCTGCCGGCGGGTCTGAGTTCAGCCTTCAGGGCTGACGAGGATCGTGGCTGATGGATCGACATCGGGTGCCCAAGCAAGGGTCGGCAGGTCAGCGCTTTCCAGTCCCGCGAGTTCGAGCGCAGCCTGTCCCGACAGATGCGAAGAGATGATGGACTGCCCGTTTGCGACTGCCGCGTAGAACTGTGCGGCGTAGTTGATCGCATCGGCGTCTTCGATGCTGTCGGCCATCCCGATCGCGAACGGCACGACTCGAGCCACCAGGTCGTCGATCTGGGCTGCGGAGCGACACGAGTTCAGCAGGACGAGGAGCGGAGGATCGTCGGTTGCGCTGATCGCGCGTGCGAAGGCTAGCGCCGTCACGATCACTCCCTCGTGGGGTTCGTCTGCTTCATCCTCAAAGACGATCAGGTCGTCGTTGCTGTGGCCCGAGAAGTGGACCACGTGAGGACGGAACTTCGTGATGCCGTCCAGTAGGTCAGCCGTAGTTGCTGCTGGCCGCACATCGAGTTCGATCTGGTCACGGTGCAAAGCCGACTCGACCGCTGCCCGGATGCGCTTCTGCTCCCTTCCAACGCGGAGGTCACCTTCGGCCGAAGCACCCAGCATGAGCACTCGGAGCTTCTCCGGCTTGGGCGCTGGGAGCTGACGCAGCGCGTGACTGACGGCTACCTCGGCACCGCTGATCCGCGATTCAAGCTGGGCACGTTCAGCCGCCGCCCGCCGGTCGGCACGCTGCTGCTCGCTCTTTCGGCGTCTCTCGGCGGCATCGGCCTCCGACTGTTCGGCACGGGAGAGCTTGGTCTGTAGCGCGGCCTCGTCCTTCGCGTAGCCGGCTGCCCGGGTCTGCCAGCGGCTGGCCTCCTTGCCCGCAGTCTCCGCTTCCTTCTCGCGGCGCTCGGCGTCCCGCAACTTGCTGCTGCGGGTGGAACTGCTCGTCGTCTTTGCGGCAGCCTGCCGCGCCTTGGCGGCATCGGCTCGCTTCGAGGACTCCTTCGACCGGTACTCACCCGCCTTCTTGTCCGCGTCGATCCGCTGTTTGCGCTTGCGGTCAAGCTGTCCTCGGTACTGACTTGCGCTCACTCTGTCGGGCTCCTGCCTCGTTTGCCCTCGTGTCATCTACAACGCTAGGCCGCACCACCGACATTTTCCGTTCGCTGGTGCGCACCTCCCCGTCATACGGCACCAGGAGGTCACCATGCCTACGTTCTTCGATTCGACTGCCGACGCCGCCGAGGCGTCCGAAGCCTTGCGCGGCCTCGCGCACGCGAGCCGGGGCTTCGATCAGCCCGCCGAGATGTACGGGGTGATCGGTGATCTGTCCTCGGGCATGCGCTCGCTGCGGCAGGCGCTCGACCAGATCGCCGATGTTCACGAGCGCAAGGCCGCGCACGCGTTCAACGACGCCGGAAGCCACGAGGCAGGCGTGCGGGAGGCGCTCGCTGCTGCGGAAGAGTTGCGTCAGGCCGCGAACCTCGTCGACCGGGCCCACGACCGGCTCGCGGAAGGCTTCATCGCCGCGGGGCGGATCGCCTGGCACCCCGAGCCCGCCGTCGAGGAGGTCATGCCGTCGCGGTGGGTCAGCGTGGTGTTCCTCCAGGGCGAGGAGGCCGACCGGCCGTTGCACATCCTGGGCGAGCTGGGACACGTGGATGCGGTGGACTTCCTCGCGCAGTGGGACTACGGCGACGAGACCACGCAGGCCGCGCTGGAGAACGGGTATGTCTACGACAAGCCCGGCGAGGGCACCAACGATCGGGTTGCGCTCTCGGGCGACTACGCGCTGGTCGTCAACCCGCATATCGGCTACGTCTCGCTGCTGCGCCGCTACACCGAACCAGAGGCCGAGCCCCAGGATGCCGAGCTGGTCGAACCGGCTCCGGTGCAGCCGGGGCCGGAGCTTCTGGTGTCGTACTCGTCGCCGGGCGCTCCGAAGCGAGCCGACCCGCCGACCCCGAAGCGGGATGGGTCGTGGTTCGAGCCGGCCAAGATCACGGCGGTCAAGCAGTCGCGGGGGCTGGTGCGGTGACCGAGGATCGCGCGCGGCTGCATACCGCTGTCCTGGTGGCACCGTCGAAGGAGCGGCGGAAGCTCCGCAAGCAGCGCCGCAAGGCCGAGGCCCGACTCCACGCCGAGCAGCGAAGGACCGCGCTCGCCGCCGCGAAGGCAAAGGCCGAGGAGGAGCGTGCCGAGCGCCGCGCGACGGTCTACCTGCCGAAGGCAGGCGAGTCCGGCGCTGCGCGGCTGCGCACTCCGGGCCGGTTCCATCTGACGCGGCATCAGGACACGTCGGCGACGCTGGCGGGTGCGTACCCGTTCGTCGCCGAGGGCGGTCTCGGCGCCGATGGCGTGTTCGTCGGCCAAGACCTCTACTCGGGCGGGAGTTTCGTCTACGACCCGTGGGTGCTCTACGCACGCGGCATCATCACCGCACCCAACGTGGTGCTGGCCGGGATCGTCGGCTCCGGCAAGTCATCGCTGGCCAAGTCCCTCTACACGCGCTCGCTACCGTTCGGACGGCGCGTATACGTGCCCGGCGACCCGAAGGGCGAACACACCGCCGTCGCCAACGCCGTCGGTGGACGTGCCATCGTCCTCGGTCACGGACTCAACACTCGCCTGAATCCGCTCGATGAAGGCCACCGGCCCAGCGGTCTCTCGGATGAGCAATGGGCGTCCACTGTCGCAGCCCGACGGCGTGACCTGATCGGCGCACTCGCGGAGACCGTGCTCGCGCGGGGATTGTCGCCGTTGGAGCACACCGCGATCGACATCGCCCTGACCCAGACCGTGCGGGAGAACGATGTGCCGATCCTGCCGATGGTCGTTGACCGCATCCTCGCCCCGAGCGCGGATGCCGACGGCCGGTTGGCCGAGGACGGCAGGCTCGTCGGCCACGCGCTGCGCCGTCTCGTGGCCGGCGACCTGGCCGGACTGTTCGACGGGCCTTCGACGGTCGCGTTCGACCCGTCGCTGCCGATGATCTCGCTCGACCTCTCGCGCGTCACCGAGAACTCGACGCTCATTTCGGTGTTGATGACGTGCTCGTCGGCGTGGATGGAGTCCGCGCTGCTCGACCCGAACGGTGGACAGCGGTGGGTGATCTACGACGAGGCCTGGCGGCTCATGTCCCATCCAGCGCTGCTGCGGCGGATGGATGCGCACTGGCGACTCGCGCGGCACTACGGGATCGCGAACATGCTGATCTTCCACAAGCTCACCGACCTCGACAACGTGGGCGACCAAGGCTCAGCCATGCGCTCCCTGGCGAACTCACTACTCGCGAACGCGGAAACGCGGATCGTGTACCGGCAGGAGTCCGACCAGCTCGGACCGACCGCGACCGCCCTCGGTCTGACCGGCACGGAGCAGCAGCTCTTGCCGAACCTTGGCGTCGGCCAAGGGCTGTGGCGGATCAAGGCCAGGAGCTTCGTCTGCCAGCACCAACTCCACCCCGACGAACTCGCCCTGTTCGACACCAGCAGCCGCGCCGCAGGAGGACACCGATGAACCTCACCGGCCCGCGCCGATCCACCCCGAACGAAGACGATGCCACGGCTCCCGTCGAGCTGCCGCACGTCCTCGTCACCGTCGCTGCAGACGGCACCCTCACCGCCACGGTCGATGGAACACCGTTCGCGTCGCCGGACGCGGGCGACTGGACGCGCGCGACGTTCGGGCCGCTCATGGATGCCATCACCAACGACCGCACCATCGCAGTCCGAGTCGAGGTGCGCGAGAACGACGGCAGCGTCTTCACCGACATCCTCCGCACCCGCAAACCCCGACGCGCAGTCGCACCGTCCGAGACCCCTGCGCCGGAAACTCGTCGAAGTCGCCACGCCCGACGGGTGCCGCGCTTGGCTGAGGTCACCGCGGGCGGGTTCGTGCCTGGCGAGGATGTCGCTGTCGCGACGATCGTCTCCCACACCGACGCTACCGGGACCGGCGAAGCCCGGACGCTCATCGACCTCGACGACCTACCCGACGGCACACACGAGGTGATCCTGTTCGGGCGCATCTCGGGCACGCTCGCGGTGCGGCGGCTGACATGAACCAGCGGCAGGCCGGGGGCATGGGCGACGAACTCACCAATGCCGCCCTCATTGGGCTGATCGGCATGTTCGGGATCGCCCTCGTTCTCCGCGCCGGTGGCAGTGTCGCCGCGTTCCTCACCGGCACACCCCAGCCAGACGCCGGCGCAGCGGCGGGACTCGCCGTGCTGTTCAACCCCGGCGACCCGGCAACCGCGCTCGGTGCCGACGGTCTCAACCCGGTCGCCTACTGGCTCGTCAGCGCGGCACTGCTCGGCGGACTCGCCACCGGGATCGTCTGGGTGTGGATCGTGCTGCGCCGCCACACGCGGAAGACCGAGACCGACCCGCACCGCCTTGCCGGGATCGCGACCAGCCATGAAGTCAAGACCGCAGCATCCGCGAAGGCACTGCTGCACCGCGCGGCCACACTGCGCCCCTCCTTGGAATCACCAGCCCCGCAGGATGTCGGCTACCTCCTCGGTGCCAGTCGCGGGACGGAGGTCTGGGCATCTGTCGAAGACTCGATCCTGCTGATCGGCCCACCCCGCTCAGGCAAGGGCCTACATGTCGTCATCAACGCGATCCTCGACGCACCCGGAGCGGTCGTCACCACCAGCACCAGGCCCGACAACCTCACCGCGACCCTCCGCGCCCGACGCCGCAGGGGCGGACCGGTCGCGGTGTTCGACCCGCAACACCTCGCCGAAGGCATCCCCGCCGGGCTGCGCTGGTCGCCCATTCGCGGCTGTGACGATCCGCTGACCGCGATGATCCGCGCTAACGGCCTCGCAGCCGCCACAGGACTCAGCGCCGGAGGGGTCGAGTCCGGCGGGTTCTGGGAAGGCAAAACCCGCACCGCACTCCAAAGCCTGCTGCATGCCGCCGCGCTCGACGGCCGCCAGCCAGCCGAGCTGTTCAGATGGACCCTCGACCCCAGCGCCGCGTCCGAAGCCGTCGCCATCCTCAACTCACACCCGAACGCGGCGATGGGCTGGGACGACTCCCTGGCCGCGATGATCGACGCCGACCCCAAGACCCGCGACAGCATCTGGCAAGGCGTCTCCCTCGCACTGGCCGCACTGGCCGACCCGCGCGTGCTCGATGCCGTCACGCCAGGCCCGCACGAGCACTTCGACCCCGAGACCTTCCTCACCGAACAAGGCACCCTGTACCTGCTCGCCACCGGAGCAGGAGCAGGAGCCTCGGCATCGCTGGTCGCGGCGTTCGTCGAAGACCTCATCGAAACCGCCCGCCGACTTGCCGCCCGCTCGCCCGGAGCACGGCTCGACCCGCCGCTACTGCTCGCGCTCGACGAGATCGGGAATCTCGCACCGCTGCCGTCACTGCCGACGCTCATGGCCGAAGGCGGTGGCACCGGGATCACGACCATGCCGGTCTTGCAGTCCCTCGCACAGGCTCGCGACAGGTGGAGTGAACACCAGGCCGGCGCGATCTGGGACGCTAGCATCGTCAAGATCATCCTCGGCGGCGCATCCAACAGCCGCGACCTCCAAGACCTCTCCACGCTCATCGGAGAGCGCGACGAGTACACCGACAGCGTGACACTCGGCGACCACGGCACCCGCTCCAACCAGCGCTCGATCCGCCGCGTCCCGATCCTGCCGCCAGACCGCATCCGCACCCTGCCATTCGGCACCGGCATTGCGATGCTGCGCTCCGCGCCGCCCATCGTCACCGACCTCCGCGCCTGGCCGACTCGCCCCGATGCCGCGCAACTCCGCAGCGACCGCGACGAACTCGAAACACTGCTGCGCCACCGCCCCGTCACCTGACGCTGCGTCTGGGTGCCGAAGCGCACCTGCCTGACACAGCGGCCACACACGGCTGGTCGCCCGAGTTCAGGAGGACGCCATCATGGCCATTCGTACCCACCAGTCCATCTCCGGCTTTGTCGCCTCGGACCCGCAGCTCAGCTACACCGACCGCGGCGACGCACGGCTCTACATGAAGGTCGGCATCGAGCATTACCGCAAGGAGCCCGACAACTCCTTCACGCAACTGGAGACGACGTTCCACGACCTCATTGCGTATCGCGGTGCTGCCGAGCAGGGAGCCGAGCGGCTCGCCAAGGGCGACAACATCATCGCCGACGGACGGGTGCGCGACTACTCCTACGAGCGCAACGGCCAGCGGTACGAGGGCGAGGAGTTCATCGCGACGCGCATCGGACACGACCTCGCCCGCACCCGCTACGAGGTGGATCGCAGCGAACGCACTTCCGGCCGAGACGCCGCGGCGTTCACCGGACCTCAGCAGGCCGCGCCGTCCACCGCGGCTGCCATCGGAATGTGAGCGATCCCGCCATGAGCGATCAGTTCCACCCTGAGCACGACGACATGCCACCCGAGGCAGGTCTCGCGTCCCCGCGTTTCGACGTGCCCGAGCCGCCGCATCCGGTCAACTGGAATCTGCTGACCGCCAACGATCTCGAAGCCGAGTTGCTCGAACTGAACCGTTGGGTGGACTGGCTTCGCCACACCTACGGACTTCCGGCCAGCGTCGTTCCGCCCTACTGGCACCGTCACCCCGAGCTCCTCTGGGAACTGTCGGCGCTGCACCTGCACTGGCTGTGCGCATACGACCCCGAGCAGAATGGGTCGGCACCGCTCGGCTGGCACCGCGACTTCGCCGATGCCCGTGCCCGCCTTCGTGATTGGGTGTCGGCCTGCGGTACGCGGCTCGACCGAGACCGCCCGACTCGCCAGACGAGCTGGCCCGGTGAAGACCCCACTCAGCCCATCGAGGACTCACCGATCACGGATCGCGACGAAGACTTCGTTCGGTTCGTGATCGACATGGTGGATGCGCGCCAGGAAGCAGAGGATGCCTTCTTCGCGGGCATCGACCCGGAGACGGGCGAGGTGTGAATCGTGGCGCGCCGCTATGAACGGAAGACCGGGCAGCGTCAACAGAGCGAGCGCGAGCTGACGATCCGCGCCGAGTTCCACGAGCCGCCCGACCTGGACAAGCTCTGCGAGCTGCTGATCCGCCTGGCGCTCCAACAGTCGGGAGCGTGCCGTTCGGAGGGATCGACGCGACCGAAGCGCCCTCGTGCCTCCGCGAGCGCGTCGTCGTAGAATGGAGGCATCCGTCGCGGATGGCGGATGTTGTGGTCCTAGCGCTTCGCCGCCACGGCGAGGCAAAGTAAACGTGGCCGACTCGGCCTAGTCCTACAGCCTTCGGGCTCTTCTCACGATCAACATCCGCTCTCACAAGTCCGCGTCGGCAGGACCAGTGACTGTGGAGAAGAGCCATGACGATCATCGACGCGGACCGAACCGCGATAGACAGCCTCGTAGCGCCCACCCCGTTCCCCGGATCATTCGCCGTCTCCTACCTACGGGTCTCCACGAAGGAGCAGGCGGAGAAGGGCGGCCAGGCGGAGGGCTTCTCGATCCCGGCCCAGCGCGAGGCGAACCAGCGCAAGGCCGACCAGCTCGGAGCAACGATCATCGAGGAGTTCGTCGACGCGGGCGAGTCCGCGCGCAAGGCCGACCGGCCCGAACTGATGCGGATGATCCAGTACGTCGCGAAGCACAAGACGAACTACTGCATCGTCCACAAGGTCGACCGGCTCGCCCGCAACCGAGCCGACGACGTGACCATCCACCTCGCCCTCAAGGACGCCGGCGTCACGCTGGTGTCGGCCACGGAGAACATCGACGAGACCCCGTCCGGGATGCTGCTGCACGGCATCATGTCCTCGATCGCGGAGTTCTACTCCCGCAACCTCGCCACCGAGGTCGTCAAGGGTCTGTCGCAGAAGGCCGCGCAGGGCGGCACCGTGACGAAGGCACCCATCGGCTACCGCAACGTCGGCGTGCGCGACGAGTTCGGGCGGGAAGTACGCACCGTCGAGATCGACGAGGAGCGAGCCCCGTTGGTGCGGTGGGCGTTCCAGGTGTTCGCATCCGGCGACTGGACGACGAGCCAGCTTCACCAGGAGCTCGTAGCGCGCGGGCTCACGACAGCGGCGTCGCCGCGGCGACCGTCCCGACCCATCGGGAAGTCGTCGGTGCATCGGATGCTGACGAACCCGTACTACAAGGGCAGCGTCCGCTACCAGGGCGTGACCTATGCCGGAGCGCACGAGGCCATCGTCCCCAACGAGGTGTGGGACCAGGTGCAGACCGTGCTCGGCACGCACCGCTCGGCAGCAGATGCAACGCAAGTCCACGAGCACTACTTGAAGGGGACGGTGTTCTGCGGCCAGTGCGGCTCGCGGCTACTGGTGTGCAACGCCAAGAGCAGCCAGGGCACGATCTACCCGTACTTCGTGTGCGCGAGCAGGCATGGTGGCAGAGGCGACTGCACCCGGCAGGCGATGCTCATCGAGCAGGTCGAACGGCTCATCGAGCGCTTCTATGCCAAGGTGCAGCTCGATCCCGAGACGACGCAGGCGGTCTCGGCGATGATCCATGCCCGGTTCGACGAGATGATGGCCGAAGGAGCCGCCGAACTTGCCGACCTCGCGTCCCGGAGAACCCAACTCGAAGGCGAGCAGCAGAAGTTGCTGCAAGCCCACTACGCCGGAGCCATCCCGCTCGACCTGCTCAAGAAGGAGCAGGACCGGATCACCGCGTCGCTGGAGACCATCGAGCACCGGATCACCGCGCACCACGGCCACTACGCCGACGCGAGAGCGAACCTCGACGACTCACTGAAACTGCTGTCCAACGCCGCCGACATCTACGAGCACGCCGACGATGCAAACCGTCGGCTCCTCAACCAGGCGCTGTTTAAGACGATCTACATCGACGAGGACAACGACGTGCGCGTCGGCTACCGCAACCCGTACGACGGGCTGAGCATCCCCGGCCTCCATGCCGACGCACTGAGTTGGGCCGCGGAGGCAAAGAAGATGGGCCAGGCTGAACCCTCGACCAAGGGTGGCCCCTTGGTCGAAAGTTCAAACCTGACCCGTTTGGGGTGAGTAACGGGACTTGAACCCGCGACATCCTGGACCACAACCAGGTGCTCTACCAGCTGAGCTATACCCACCATCGTCACCGATCAATCGGCGACCCGGAAAGGATAGCGCACCGCTGACAGCGGTGGGAAATCAGGCCTCCGTCGGCTCGGTAGGGGCCGCGTCGACGGCACCGGTGAGTGCCCCGCCATGCCTGGCGGCGATCTCCCGAAGCTCGGCCTTGGTCGGGCCTGGGGGAGCCACGAACATCGCTTCGCGGTAGTAGCGCAGCTCCTCGATCGACTCCTGGATGTCGGCTAGGGCCCGGTGGTTGCCCGACTTGTTCGGCGCCTGGTAGTGGATCCTGGGGTACCAGCGCCGCGAGAGTTCCTTCAGCGACGACACGTCCACGTTGCGGTAGTGGACCCACCCCTCCAGCTCGGGCATGTCACGCGCCAGGAAGGCACGGTCGGTGCCGATCGTGTTACCGGCCAGCGGCGCCTTGCGTTGGATCGGCACATACTCCTTGATGTAGTCGAGCGCGATCTCGGTGGCCTCCGCCATCGTCAGGCCATCGGCCAGTTCGTCGAGCAACCCCGACTTGGTGTGCATCTCCCGGACGAAATCGTCCATGTTGGCCAACTGCTCTTCTGAGGGTTTGATGAGGACGTCGACGCCATCGCCGAGCACGTTCAGATCACCGTCGGTAACCAGTACCGCCACCTCGATCAGGGCGTCCTTGGCCAGGTCGAGGCCGGTCATCTCGCAGTCGATCCACACCAGTTTTTCACTCATGCCCCCAAACATAGGGCCCCCCGAGCCATACCTGTCGAATCGGCTCAGAGCCGCAGCGTGCCAAATGGTGTGACGGCGTAGCGGTAGCCGAGGGGGCTGGTCCAGAAGAGTTGGCCGGGCTCGGGCTGTTCGAGTCGCCAGAAGCCTGCGGTCTTCGCTCGGTGCGCCCCGCGGCTCAGCGGTGCGAGGTTCCCGACGCGGGTCTGGCAGGGGCGCCCCTGCTGGTAGGCGATGGTGTGGTCGAGGTCGAGACCCGCGCTTGGCCGGTTCGAGTAGGGGAACGGCTCGGCGTCGAAGATCAGGTTGACCGCGCGGCGCAAGACCGGGCTTGGGGTGTACCGGTCGGACGGGTCCAGGTTTGGCAGGTCGATGACCGGGTGGACCTTCACGTTGATCCCGTGTCCTTCGCCGATGAGTTCGGCGAGCAACCTGGTGGTGATGTGGTCGGCCTTGTCAATGCGGGCGGGGCCGGTGAGGTTGCCGAGTGAATCGGTGTGGAGGTGGACGGCGATGCCGAGCGTGGGGCGGAGCTTGTCGATGGGCACACTGGTGCCCGCGCCGCTGGGCTGGTCCGTTCGTCGGCAGGTCGGGCAGGCGGGCGGGAGCCAGCGCGGTAGATAGTCGTTCGTCGGGAAATAACCCTCGTCGTCGGGTGGAGGATGCAGCGGCTCGTCCTCTGGCGGCTCCTGGTCTGGTGGCTCGGGTGCGGTTGGCCAGCCGGTTTCCGGCCAGCACCAGTGATCCTCGGGCTGTGAGCCCGCATCGGTGCCAGAGCCCGCCTCGCCGTCGCGTGCCTCAGCGGATGCGCCCGGAGCCACGGCTCGATCGTCGGCACCGACAGGTATCGACTGCTCCTCGGGTGGGGGTGAGCCGCAGTTGCCCCCTGGTGGCTCACCCGGCGCGACCGGACCGGTGGGGATGGGCAACTCGCATTGAGCGGCCTGCTCCATCAACGCCAACGCCAACGCAGGGTTGGCCAGCAGCCCGAGCGCCTTGGCCCGACGCTGCTGAAGATCCAGCCCCGGAAACTGTCCCTTCAGCAGCTCTGCCAGCTCCGTGAGCCGGGCATCAAGGAACCGGCCATCCAGCACATCGACCTTCCCCGTCAGGTTCAACACACCCTCGAAGAGGCCCCAGAGCCACACTCCGCGGTCCTCCCGCGCCTTCCGCTCCCGTTTCGCGGCCAGTTCGGCATCGGCCTCGATGATCAACTTGTCCAGCAGATTGAAAGCCGCCGTCCAGCCAAGCCCGGCCTGCCGACGCAACCAGCGAGTCGTCACCTGATCGGTGACGATCGCTGACAGCTCGTGGCACCGGTTTGCCGCCCTCAACGCCCGCGAGGCGTCGATCTGGAACAACTGGACCGCCTCGAAGAGCCTCGGATGGCGATACTTCAAGTTGATCGCATCAGCGACCCGGCTACCGGCCGCCTGCGGAGTGCAGCCCAGTAGGCCGGCCACCTCGCGGGCCAGATGCTCAGAAACCGTCGGTGTGCCCTCGCCCCCGAGATGGATCGTGCGCTCGACCAACTCCTGGATCAACTCGCCCTCATCCAGCCGGTAGCAGGCAGCCAGATCGCACAACGCCTCAATGACCCGGGCCTCACCCTCACGCCGCTGACGATCCCCAGCGAGCAGCCCGGTGGCCGCCTCCCGCGCGGTGTCCAACGCCATCGTCTCCATGGTTTAACTGTAGAGACCCCCTCAGACATTTTTCGAACGAACGTTCGAGTCGACCGACGGTCCGGACAAGGCCGGGTTTCCTCCGTGAGAAGTGGGGCGCTCCACCGGATACACTGTTTGCCGCCAGCCCCCGTGGCGCAACGGATAGCGCAACGGCCTTCTAATCCGTCGGTTGCAGGTTCGAGTCCTGCCGGGGGCACTCTTTCGGACGTACTAGAACCTGACACATCGAGAGATGCCTCAGGTGAGGTGACCGATGCGAGGGGGTCGGCGAGGCGGATCTTGGCCTCGCCGTCCTCCCCAAGCTCGATGCCGCCCGTGAGTGCCTGGTTCGCCAGGCGCTTGCCTTGGTCGTCGGTGCGTGCGTACATGGTGGCGCAGTCGATCAGGAGGCGAAGCGCAGCGGTGAGGTGCTGTCTTGCGCCCTCGCTTCCTTCGTGTTCTTGGGCGAGTCGCCGGTCGATGTCGGCGAGACCGGCGCGGATGCGATCTTGGTGCCGTTTGAGTGTGTCCAGGTCGATGGCATCAGCGAAGTGGGCTGCGAGCAGTTTGTCGCTCTCGTCTTGGAGTCGCTTGCGGTTGGTCGTGAGTTCTGCGATCTCCGACGACTTCGAGGCGAGCCGTTCGTCGAACGCTACCTCGACCTGTGCCGCGAGGGCGGCGTACTGCTCTTCGGTGATGGAGATGTCTCGGTAGCAGTCCGCGACCAGCTGCTCGGCGATGCCGACGGGCACGGCCCGCCGGGTGCAGTTCTTCCGTTTGGAGGCCCGCCCGGAGCAGACGTAGTAGGCGTAGCGCACGCCCTGGCTGTTGGCCGGGAAGTCGAGCTGCATCCGCGATCCGCAGGTGCCGCAGAACAGCGACCCTTTGAGGTAGTGGTCGTGGGTGCGGCGTCGTTCGGAAGCAAGCTTGCGGGAGTCCAGAAGGCGCTGCACTCGTTCCCAGACCTCGACGTCGACCAGTGGTTCATGCGTGCCGGGGTGTTCTGCGCCTTTGTAGCGGACGATGCCGATGTAGTAGGGGTTGCGGAGCATCGTGAAGAACCCCGAGCGGGCTACAGGCTTCGGCGGTCGGCTCGGAGTCGGCAGCGTTCGCAGCCCACGGGTGGTGACGTCGTCGAGCAGCTCGACCACGGTGCGGTCACCGGTGGCGTACTGTTCGAAGACCCAGCGGATCATGGGGCCGCGTTCGGGGTCGATCTCGACGGTGCGGTACTCGCGGCCCTTCTCGTCACGTTTGCGGACGTTGAGATAGCCGATCGGCGCCCGCATCGGGGTTCCGCCGGTCGTGACTTTCTGCGTCAAGCCCTTCACAACCTCGTTCGCGAGGTTCTTGGAGTAGAACTCCGCGATGGAGGACATGATGCCGTGCAGCAACATCCCTGAGGGCGTCTCGTCGATGTTCTCGGTCGCGGACACCAAGGTCACCCCGGCTTCGACCAGACGACGGTGGATCTCCACATCGTCCACGCGGTTGCGGGCGAGACGGTCGACCTTATGGACGATGCAGTAGGCGACCTGATGCGTGGCGATGTACTCCAGCATCCGTTGCAGGTCTGGCCGGTCGGCGGAGCGGGCGGACTCGCCCGCGTCAACGAACTCGGCCACGATCCGAGCACCGAGTTCCTCGGCCTTGCGCGTGTTCGCCTGGCGCTGAGCGGGGATGGAGAACCCCTCGTCACGACCTCCCTTGGTCGCCTGTTCCTTAGTCGAGACCCGTTGATACGTCACCGCTGTCAGAAGCGATGACGTATCGGTGTCTTGCATCGGCATCGTTAGAGTCATGGTGGCCTCCTTGTTCGCCCGACGATGAGTGGGCGTGCGTCGTGTTTGCGGTGCTATGTCGATCACCGATGCGACGCTGGTGCTCATCAAGCTCCTGGGCGTGAAGTCCATCCGCGATGTGCAGAACCAGCGCGATCAGTTGCTTGTTGTCAGGTGTGGAGCGCTGCCGAGGTTCGGCCGAGATGCGTCGGCCCGTGCTGGTCACCCGGTAGTGCCTCATGCCCGCTAGGTGAACGGCCCTGACCCGCAGCTTCCCGCGCCCTCGCGGCCCGCTCGTGGTGGCGAGCCTTGAGGAGTCGGGCGAGGCTGAGGGGGCCGAAGATGAGGAACTTGAAGGCGTTGTAGATGCACAGGAGCACGATCAGGTGCAGCCAGCCGGGGCCACCGAGATCGATGAGGGTGGTGCACCAGTAGGCGATGGCGAGGTAGCCGATCGAGAGCAGCATCGCTGGTGCGCCCCAGTGCAGTCCACGCCTGGTGCGCAGGGCGTCGAGCAGGATGTTGGTGGGCATCCAGACGCGCAGGAATGTGCGGATGTGGATGCTGAGGTTCCAGATGAGTCGGAGCATGGCCGAGTCCTCCCAAGCGGCGACGCCTTGATGGGATGGACTCACCTGGGCGGGATGCCCGGCTCGTCATGCCGCCTCCACGGAGGGTGACGGCCTAGCTGAAGTGATGTCGCCTGTGCCCTTAATTCTACCGGGTCAGCTGACGCTCGGGAAGGGCATGCGTGTGGGGCCGAGCTGTGTGGCTCGACCCCACGAGTGTTCTTTGGAGTTTCAGGCGATTTCGCCGGTCTCCGGGTTGAGGCTGGCGTAGTAGTCGTGTTCGATCTGGCGGCGTCGTTCGACGTCGGCGATGACGAACGCGACGAAGTCCTCGTCTCGGTTAGTGATCGGGGTGTCTTCGATCGGGGCGGCGTCCTCTTCTCCGGGCCATCTGGTTTGCCGGGTGGGGCGGTCGCGGTCCAGTCGGGTGCCGGAGGCCGCTACCCAGTCGCGTAGGCGTTGGCGGGTATCAGCGAAGTCGCGGAGCCACCCGATGGGGGCGCTGCCGTTCTGCTGTGGGTCATAGGCGTTGAGCCAATGGGTGTGCAGCGCGGACAGTTCCCACAGCAGCTCGGGGTGCCGGTGCCACATGGGAGGGATCACTGCGGCGGGCAGGCCGTACGTGGCGCGCAGCCAGTTGACCCACTGGTTCAGTTCCAGCCAGGCGTGCTCGGCGTCGTGGGCGCTGAGCAAGTTCCAGTTGATCGGGCCGGGCGGTTCCTCCAGCACCGGACCGATATCACCGCGAGGCTCCGGTGCCGAGACGGGGTCGAGGTCGGGGTCGGGCCTGTCGTCGGGCTCCTCGCCGTGTGCGCGGGTGTCGTCGTCGCTCATGATCTGTTCCCGTTCAGCGGCCCAGCGTCGCGGTCTCGCGGGCTGGTGACGACTGCTCGGGCCGCTCGAATGCCTGACTGCGGTCAGCCCCGAGCGCTTGGCGGGCAGGCCCGTTGCGTGGTTCGCGGTCGATGCTCAGGCGCGTGCTGACGGGGTTTGGGGTGAGGGTGTCGGCGCGGAACTCCTCGCGTTCGGCCCCGGTGGTGGGGTCGGTGAACTTCTCGAACCGTCCGGTGGCGATGAAGTCGTCGCCCTTCTTGAATAGATCCATCGCGGCTTCGGCGGCCTTGTAGCGCACCGCAAGGTCGTGGAAGGTCCGGTCGGTCTTGGTGAAGGTGCCGTCGTCCTCGCGTCGCCAGTGGTCGACGCCGACGCGGGCGTAGAACCGGGGTGTGCCGGTTTTCTCGCTGTGGGTCAGTCTCGGGTCACCGGCGATGTGGCCGATCATGATCGTGCCGTTCTTGATGCCCATCACGTATCCTCCTGTCCTCTCGCACCGCCGCTGATGTGGCCGGTGTGACAGGACAGGTGCTCTCACATTCCCCGTGGGGAAAGGTCACGCGAGTCTTTGCCAGCGGTGACGAACGCTCCGGTGCTGCTCGGGGTCCGGGCGGGATCGGCTCGCACGCCGAGCGCGGGTCGGTGCGCTCGGATCGTTTCGACGGTCAAGGCCGTTTCCGGGCGTTGCGCGGCGGGTGGAGACGCGTCAGCTTCGGTCTGGTCGATGTCTTCTTGCATTGCGGCCAGCTGCGTTTCGATTCGGGCGAGGTCTTTCTCCGCGTCGGCGAGGGCCTGGGCGTGGCGGAACGGCTGGCCGATGCGCTGCTCGGCGTCATCGCGTTCGGTTTCGGCGCTGGCGAGGTCGCTGCGGGCTTGCTCGAGTAGCGAGGGGATGCCGGAGGCACGGTTCTCAATGCGCTGGATGAGTCCGATGCCGCCGTCGAGGAACGACTGGCGGGTCATGATGAACCCGCTGCGCGGCACGCCGTCGAGCCGGATGTTCACCATCGGCTCGCCCCCGAGCGCGTGGCTGGTCGAGACGATCACGTCGAAGCCGCTGAACTGGCCGATGGTGCCGTAGTCGCGGGAGGCGTAGCGCGGTGCCCATTTCAGATCGGAGTCGTGCGCCCAACTGCTGAGCGCGTGCGCGGCATCGGCACGAGACGTGTAGGTGCTGCCGCGTAGCTCGATGCGGAACTTGTCACCGGAGGTATCGGTGACGCGCGGCAGTACTGATTCGAGGGCTTCGATGTCGGATGCGGCACACCGCGCGTGATCGCTGGCGCGGTCGCGGGCGTGGAAGAGCATCGACTCGTTGCGGTGATAGGCGCGTTCGAGGCGGCGGAGCCTTTGGACCTCGGTGTGCACAGTGGAGTGCTCCAGCAAGAGCGGGTTCCCCGAGGAGATGGCCTTGGCTTCGGCGGCTGACAGCGCGGATGAGTCGATTTCCTCGATCTCACGGGAGTCGAGGTTTCCGCGCATGAGTTGCGCGATGAACGTGGCTTTGCGCTCGACGCCCTGCCACATGTAGGAGTCGAAGGATCGCTCGGTGACGAAGCGGACGATGCCGATCTCGGCGTTCTGGTTGCCCTGCCTGAGAATCCTGCCCTCGCGCTGGGCGATGTCGCTGGGTCGCCACGGACAGTCCAGGTGATACAGCGCAATGGCCCGGTTCTGGACGTTGGTGCCGACGCCCATCTTCTGCGTGGAACCCATCAGCACCGCGACGTGCCCGGCACGTGCGGCAGCGAACAGGCGGGCTTTGTCCACGTCGGTCTTGGCTTCGTGCATGTACCGGATGGACTCGGGCGGCATCCCGCGCGCGATGAGTTGTGCCCGCAGTTCGTCGTAGGCGTTCCACTGGGTCGGGTTCGGGGTGCCGATGTCGGAGAACACCAACTGCAAGGCGCCCCGCACGGGCGATTCCTGCCCGGTGACCGGGTCGAGGTAGGTGTTGTCTTTCGTCTGCTCCCAGACCCGGTGGATGCTGTCGGCGGCAAGATCGACCTTGGTGGGCCCGGAGGGGTCGGTGGATGCGATCATACGAATGTCGAGCGCGGCCTTGCGCCCATCGGTCGAGATGGTGAGCATGTTGTCTTCGCTCGGCGACACCGACCGGGAGGCGACTTTCTCGGCCCGTTTGCCGAGGGCCTCGATGAACTGCGCCAGCTCGACCGTGGGCTGAACGGCGACCGTGGCCGGTGCCCGCCGCCCGTCCTCGCGTTCGGCGATCTGGGGGGTGGGCAGTTGCAGATCCTCGGCGGTCTTCACATCGGCGAAGATCGACCAAAGTTTCAGCATCTCGGGCACGTTCTGGAACTTGGCGAACCGCGTCTTCATGCGGAACGTGTTGTTGCCGGTCGGGGCCATCTCCATCTGCGTGACCGTCTGCCCGAACGTGGCCGCCCACGCATCGAACGTGCCGATCCCGGCGGTGTCCAGCAAGTCCGGGCGCAGGTACTTCTGCATCACGAACGCCTCGGTCACGCTGTTCGAGATCGGTGTCGCGGTCGCCCCGGTGACGACCCGTTCGCGACCTTGGGAGCGCAGGTATTCGAGCTTCATGTGCAGATCGCTGGCACGGTTGGAACCCTCGATCGCGGCGTCTTGGATGTTCGAGTCGGTGGCGAGGTTCTTGTACATGTGCATCTCGTCCACGACCACGTAGTCGATGCCGGTGTCCTCGAAGCACACCCCGGCATCCCGGCTGGTGTCGATGCGGGCTTTGACCTTGTTCTCCAGCTGGAGCAGCTTGCGCTGGATGCGTTTGACGCTCATCGCGTTCTCGCCCGTCGCGGTGGCGAGCACTTCCCGCATCTGGTCGACCTGGGCCTGGACGTACGCCTGCTGGGTCTGGGCGCGCAGCGGAATCTTCTCGAACGCGCCCTGCGTCATGAGCACGCCATCCCACTCGTTCGCCGATGCCCGCGCGACGAACAGACGGCGCTTGTCGGCGGTGAGGTCTTTGCTGGACGCGGCGAGAATCCGGGCCTGCGGATAGATTTGCAGCCACTCGCGGGAGAACTGTTCCAGCATGTGATTCGGAATCACGAGCACGGGCTTGTCGATCAGCCCCATGCGGCGCATCTCCATGACGCCCATAATCATCTCGGCGGTCTTGCCCGCCCCGACCTCGTGGAACAACCCGGCAGCCGGCTCGGCGATCATGCGTGCGACGGCGGAGCGCTGGTGCGGGCGCGGGGTGAAGTTCTCCGCCAGCCCCGGCAGGCTCAGGTACTCGCCCGCATCGGTGTAGTCGCGCAAGACGATGGAGTTGAAGCGCCGGTTGTACTCGGCCACGAGCGTGCGGGCACGCTCAGGGTCTTCAAACACCCACTCGGCGAACCGCTCCTGTAAGGCGTCGGCTTTCTCCTGCGCGGCGGTGGTCTCCAGCGGGTTGAGCACGCGACGCTTCTTGCCGTCAACGTCCTCGATCTCGTCGTAGACGAGCAGTGTCTTCTGCTCCATGATCGCCTGGGCGATGCCCGGTGCGGGGCGACGCTCAGTGCCCCACTCGCTGGTGGCCAGCAGCCCTTGACGGCCTCCCCGGACTTCCCACATGCCCGGCAGCGGGTTCTCCACGTTCACGTCGCGGGTGCGCAGCAGCTCGTTCAAGAACTGCGCGTGCACGTCGGCGCTAATCCACACCGCGCCCATGCGGGCGCTGATCTCTTCCACGCCGAGCGCTACGGGGACGACCTCGGTGAGCGCGTCGACATTCGCCTGAAACGCCGGGTCGACTGCGGCGCGCTCCGTGGCGTGCTCCAGCTTCACGCGCACGTCACCGGACAGATACGCAGGCGCGTGGATGAGCTCGTCGGTGATCGGATCGGCGAACACCAGCCCGCCCAACGACTGCCGGGCTTCGGTCTCGTCCATGCCGAGCATGTCGGCAATCAACGGCAAGTCGATCCTGCCGGTGCGGTCGAGGCTGACCGCGATCGCATCCGCAGGGGTGTCCACGCCTTGGGGTTCGGTGCGCGGGGAAACGACACGGCGCGTCATGATCGCCGCCGGGGTCGCCGTCTGGTCGGTGTCGTCGAACTGCTCCAGGGCGAGCACGAGGGCCCCGAACGGGTCAGAGCGCAGCAACCGGATCGGGGTCGGCACCGTGCGGGCATAGGTGTCTTCCCCGGCATCGTTGGTGCGTCCGGTGCGTCGCAGCGTGTACCGGTTCAGCGGCGCGTACCTGCCGACATACTTCCGGTAATCGCGATGCAGGCCCTCTCGTGCCGCGTTGATCTCGTCGGTGTCATCAACGGTCGCGGCCTCCAGTTCGAGCAGCCGGTGCGCGCCGTCGCGCAACCCCAGCAGGGCGCGCAGTTCCGGTCCCGCCGACTTCGGCACGTCCAACGCCTCGACAGAGCCTTGGACGACGGTGCCGAACCCGGTGTCGGTGGCGACGATGCTGCCATCCCATAACTGCGGCGCAGAAGGTACGCGAGCGGCCTGCCGCGCCTGATGCTCCACCGTGGGCGCGGTGAACGCCAGATTTCGGCGGCGGGCGCTGAACGTGATCTGGTCGAGCACATCGGCCAGGTCGGCTTCCAGTCGGTCGAGGTCCCCGTCGACGGTGACCGCTGGCCTGCCATACATACCCTGCCGGATGCTCAGGGTGCCGAGGACATGCTCGGGGTGGTGGTCGAAGTAGGCGTTGATCTTCGCGGCCTGTCCGTCCACGCTGATCGGGGTGACCGTCTCCCACAGATCATCCGCCGGGGGCTGCCCGTCCTCGCGGCGGCGCAGGATGAGCAGATCCGTCACCACCTCGGTGCCCGCCGTGCGCCGGTGCGCCCCGCCGGGGAGCCTGACCGCGCCCACAAGGTCAGCGAGCATCGCCATTTCTCGGCGCGCGCCGGGGTTCTGCGCGTCCATCGTGTACTGCGAGGTCAGCACTGCGACCATTCCGCCAGGTCGCGTCAATCTCAAGGACTTGAGGATGAAGTGGTTGTGCATCGAGAGCCGGGTCGGGTTGTGCACCGGGTCATGCAAGGTCACGTCGGAGAACGGCACGTTCCCGATCGCCGCATCGAACGACGCTTCGGGCAGTCGGGTGTCGGCGAACGACTCAGCCCGCACCTCGGCATGCGGGTACAGGGCACGGCTGATCGCGGCGGTCACCGGGTCGAGTTCCACCCCGGTCATGCGCGCGGTCTCGGGGGCCATGCCGAGGAACGTGCCCAGCCCTGAGCCGGGTTCCAGCACCTCGCCGCCATCGAAGCCGAGCGCGGCCATGACCCGCCACATCTGCCGCACGATCAACGGGTCGGTGTAGTGCGCGTTGATCGTCGTGCGCGCGGCGGCATCCCACTCGTCCGGCGTCAGCAGGCTCCGCAGCTGCTCGCGCTCGGTTGTCCAGTCGGTCTTGGACTCGTCAAACACGTCCGGCACGGCGCCCCAGCTCGACCAGCGCGCGAGCGTCTGCTGCTCATCGGCGGTCGCCGGGCGCTCTTGCTCGGCGAGCAGCCGGGCGGTTTCGATCGCGGCGATGTTCGCCCGGAACCTGGCTTTCGCGCCCGAGGGAGCGAGGTCGTCGTGCGTGGCGGGCACGAACCGCAGCCCCGGCGCGGCAGGCTCCGCGTCCAGGCCGGTGGTGTCGGCGGTGGGGGTTAGTAGACTTCGCGCAGGAAGCGGATCGTCGCGGCCTCCGCCAGCAGGCTCTGGTGCTCTTCCAGATACCGCCTCGGGATCTCCGCTTCGACCAGACCCTCCAAGAACCAGACCGGTACGGCCCAGTCTTTGGCTTTCTGCTCCAGATCGACCGTCGAGGGCATCAAGTCGGGGGCGTCCTGCATCCGCTCGGCCCACATGATGAGGTTCTCGTCGTTCGGCGTGGTCTGGTTCCACTCCTGCCGGGCTTCGTCCAGCGGCAGGCTCGGGTCGCTGACCCAGGCGAGTTGCTGCATCACGACCTCCTCCGCGATCCGTAGCGCCGTCATCCGGTGTGCCACGTCTTGCAAGTAAGTCTGCTCCGAAGAGGCCGTCTTCGCCAGCACCGATGCCGGTGTCGTCTCGATCTGTCGCGCCAGTTCGGTGATCTGGCCCTGCGCCTCCAGGCCCAGCTCGGTGAAGAACCGGGTCGGGTTCTCGATCAACTGGAACCGTTGCGGCGCGTGGGTCTTCCAGTGCCGCATCGCCTGCATCCCGTACTTGTTCACGCCTCTCTCCCTCCACGCCGGTCCCAGTTGCGGCTGCTTCGTTGATCTGCTCGTCGGCGGTCTGCTCGGCCAGCCCCCACAGGTCGAACTCCAGCTGACCGGACGGCGCTTTGCGGCTCCTGCGGGCCATCAGCCATCACCTCCACCACACTCGTGCCGTTGTCGTTGCCGCCCGTGACCACAGGGCGCGGCCTGGGGTCAGCGGTCGGTGAGATAGGTGCGGCTCAGGTGCCATCCGTGCCTCGTTCCAGCAGCGCCTCGATCTCGGCGCGATCGGTCTTGAGCCGGTCACCGTCGGGTCGTTTCGGCCACGCGCGCAGGTCGGTGATGATCGGCGGGGCCGAGCGCAGCATGGTGACGGCGGTGCCGAACGGGAGGGTGCGGATACGGTCGGGCGGCATGATCGGCACTCGCCTGATCGAGCGCTGATTCGAGCGGGTGCCGTGATCGCCCAAGGTCACGCTGTCGGTGAACTCGTCGCGTTCGCCGATCAGCGCGGAGAGGTCTTGCAGATCGCGGGAGTTGGATGCGCCGCCGAGGATGATCTTGGTGATCGCCGCATCCCAGATCGCGTTGGCTTGGTTCTCGCTCCAGCGGGCACGCGCTTGGGCGAGGCTCTGGAGCACCGGCATGGTCGTGATGCCCGTGCCGCCGCCCTCGGCCATGAGAGTCGGCAGGCTCGGGAGCGGGCTGAGGTTGGCGATCTCATCCAGGGCGAGCAGCATGGGCGGGTCCAGGCGTGCGCCCGGAGAGCGTGCCGCCACCCGGCGGGCAGCTTCAACGAGGTCTTCCACGAACGCGGCCACCAACGCGGCGCTGGCCCCTGCTCCAGCGCCGGTGGCGAGCAGGTAGAGGGTGCCGCGCGAGCCGATGAACGTCTCCGGGTCGAAGTCCTCGCCCTCACCGGGTGAGACCGCATCGAGCACGCGCGGGTCCGCCAGCGCGGACAGTGACAGCGACACGCCTTGCCAGATCGAGTCGCGCGTCCTGGGGTCGGCGTCGATCATCGCCTCCAACGATTCGGCCCAGCCGCCCGCCGCGAGCGGGCTGTTCGTCAAGATCGCCACCGCATCGGCGGCGGCGGTCGGATCGAGCGTCCACCGGAACAACTCCGAGGGCGGCCGGTGGTCGATCGCGGCCGCATGCAGCAGCGCTTGTAGAGCGGAGCGGGTCTTGCCCTCCCAGAACCCGCCGCCCTCCACGCCTCCCGAACTCAGGCCGGTCGCTGATGCCAGGCCGGTGGCGCGAATCATCGCCGTCAGCGGGTCTTCGCAGCCCCTGATCGGTGACCAGCGCAGCCCGGCGGGGATGCCCTCGGCCAGATGCTGCGGGTCGAACACAGCTGTCGGGCCGACGCGCTGCCGCGCGCGCAGGCTCGCGGTGAGGTTGTCCGGGCGGGTCGAGGTCACCACGACCGAGCCGGGCGCATCCAGAATCGAGGGGATGACAATGTGCAGGCCCTTGCCCGAGCGGGGTGGACCGATCAGCAGAATCGAGTCCTCCACCGACGCCCACACGTCGCGTCCGTGGGAGGTGCCGAGCCGGTAACCCACATCGGCAGGTGCCGGGCGTGCCAGCGAAGGGCGCAGGTTCGCAGCCCGCCCCAGCAGCGCCTTGGTCGACGCGGCTGCGGCGACATCGTGTTTCGTGGCGATGCCGACCAGTCGGTGCGGGTCGTGCACACTCTTGCGCGACTGGCGGCGCAGCAGCGTCCAGACCCAGATGATCGCCGCCGCCAGCAGCCCCAGCAGCACGACCGCAACAATCCAATAGGCGACGACGTTCAGACCCTCGGCCTCCAGCGCGGTCGCCGGGTCGCCGGGGTTGAACAGCACACCGACCCCGGCGGCGGGGCCGGCTACGGGCTGGGCGGTGCCAGTGAGGAACGCCGCCACCGACCCGGACCCGCGCAGCAGCAGCGCGAGCGCGAACACCCCGATCAGGGCGATCATGACAGCGTTGGTCAGCTCGTCACCGAACGAGCCGGTCTGCCTGCCCGGTGCCGGGGTGCTCATGACAGGCTCCGCACGACGAACGTGCCCGAGACCCGCCCCACGAGCACCACCTCGCAGCCGAGGTCGAGATGATCGTGGGCCAGGTCGATGAGCGCGCGGGCCGTGCCGGTGCCGGTGGCGTCGGTATGCCGGAGGATGCGGCATACCGCAATGTCCTCGCCGGGCACGAAGCCTTCCCCGGTCACTTCCAGCAGCCGGGGCACCTCCGCCGGTTCGGGTTCCGGCAGGGCCTGCGCGGGAGTGTTCTTGCGGGCGGTGGGCGTGATGATGTCGGTGAACGTCGAACCATCGGCCTCGGTGACCTCGACCCGCGCCGGAATCATCCGCTCAGCGGTGACCTGATCGACAATCCGCGCAAACGAACCGCGCCGCCATGCACCCTCGGCGACCGGCGGGGCAAGAGGCTCCCCGTCAACCGTGGCGCTCATCGTGCCGTCCTCATGCACGGTAAGGCGGATCACCGGCATCGACACCGGAGCGGGAACAGGGGCATGGGCGGATGGTTTCCTCATGCGTGTGAGGTGCGCTCCGCCAGCCCGTTCAGGTGTCTGAGGCTCAGCGGGGGTCGATGTAGTTGAGCGTTCCGGTGTCGTATCCGATGAGCGCCAGGGCTTCCCAACGAGGTGGAAGGTCGGCGGCAGTAATGATTGCGTGAACCTCGCCGTGTCGGTCGGCCTCGGCGCTACGGAGCAGAACGGCGACGCCGACGGTCTCCCCAGGCTCGAACATGCGCCCTTCGATCTCGTAGGGCGCAGCAGGGCGAAGAGAGAACGCGGATGCTGAGTCTTGTTTCATGACAGTCAGGTGCGTCAGCGGTTCGTCGTTGTTCATGGGGTGCCGCCGGGAGTCAGCCCCGATGCTCTGGCGCTCGTGTCGAACAGTTCCAGCTCGGCAGGGTGCAACTGCTGCTGCACGACGAAGCTGCGTTCCTTGATGCGCCACAGGCCCTGCCCGACGCCGAGCGAGGGCAATAGCTTCCGCTCGGTGGTCGTCAGGCCGAGGGTCTTGGCGGTGACGCTCAGCTGGTCGCTCTCTTGCCGGTAGATCACGCGCGTCTCTGCGTTCGCGAGCAAGCTGTTGGCGAGCGAGCGCATCGCGGAACCGGCGTCGCCGACGTTCTCCAGGTCGGTCAACTTGTGGAAGATCAAGGCGTTGGCGATGCCGTAGTGCCGGGCGAGCCGCCAGTGCGCGTCCATCCGCTTCAACAGAGACGGGTGCGACATGAGACGCCACGCCTCGTCGTAGATCACCCACCGTTGCCCGCCCGCCGGGTCGAGCAGCGCTGATTCCATCCATGCCGAGCAACAGGTCATGAGTGCGCTGATGAGCGTGCTGTTCTCCGTCACCCGCGACAGGTCGAGGCTCATCATCGGCAGCGTCGGGTCAAACTGCACGGTCGAGGGGCCGTCGAACAATCCCGCGAGGTCACCGGCAACCAGCCGCCTCAAGGCGTGACCGACGATACGGCCATCCTCAGTCAACCGCCCGTCGCTGTCGTCGGACGGAGTGAGGATGCGGTCAACGACCATCGGCAGAATCGGCACCGCGTTCTCGCGCACGGTCGCGGTCAGCGCCGTGTCGATCGCGGTGTGCTCCAGCGGTGTGAGGGTACGGCCCAGGACGACCTCGGCCAGCGCGCCGATGAGGTCGCGGCGGCGCGCGGTCACGGTGCTCTCCCACTCGGTGTCGGTGAAGTGGGAGGGCCGGTAGCCCTCGTCCAAGGGATTGAGCCTGTTCGCCATGCCGTGCCCGAGCGCGATCGCACGTCCGCCGACGGCTTCCGCGACGGCGGTATGTTCGCCTTTCGGGTCGCCCGGCACATACACGCGCCGCCCGAACGGCAGGCTACGTGTGTAGAGCGACTTGGCGAGCGAGGACTTGCCCGAGCCGACGATTCCGGCCAGCACGACGTTCGGTGCGGTGATGACGCCGTTGGCGTAGAGCACCCACGGGTCGTACACGAACGAACCGCCGCTGTAGAGGTCTTGACCGACGAAGACGCCGGACGAGCCGAGGCCACCCTCGGCGACGAACGGGTACGCGCCGGACAAGGTGGCACTGGTGTCTTGGTGCCGGGGCAGGTGGAAGCGGCCCGGTGTGCGCAGCATCGACGGGCCGGGTTCGCCTGCGGCGGGCAGATACTGGCGTGCGGCGCGCTCGGCCTTCTCCGCTTCCGCTCGGGCCTTAGCCTCGTCCATGCGCTGCTGCCGCTGCTCGCGGTGCAGCTGGTTCGCGGCCTGGCGTCGCTGCTTGCGGTAGCGTCGCCGCTCGCTGGCGGGGGCGACCAGCACCGAGGCGTGCAGCTTCTCATCATCGCTGCGGCTCATCGCCCCAGCCCCCGGTCGCGCTTGATGTCCGCGATGCGGTCAGGGGTGAACCATGACTCGTCGCCGCGCACCCGGTTCCGGCGCTCATCGAGCGCACGCCGCGCGGCCTCGGCGTTCACCGCGTCCTGCGCAGGGCCGATGCTCTGCGGGCGCTGCCAGGCGATCCGACCCAGGTGCCCGGATGCCTGATCGAGTGCGCTCTCGGCGGCGCTGACATGCCCTGCGGCCTGACGGAGTGCGTCGGCGGCGGCCCACGCGTCGGCAGCGCCGAGGCCCAGGTCACCGTCGTCGTGGGCGGCGCGATCTTGATGGGTGAGGCTGGCCCCGCCGAGTTGGATGAGCGACTGTTCGAGCGAGCGCGTCGCGCCGAGCAGTTCCCCGACGATGCCGTAGAGCTTGTCGGGGTCGTCGATGCGCAAGGTGGCGTGCGCGAGACCTCGCAACGCTTGACGGGCTTCGGCCGCGTCGGCGGTCGGGTCGTTGAACGTGGGCATGTCGGGCCTCCTGAAGTATCGGTGCGGATGGTTGGGAGGTGCGCTCGACGGCTCAGACCTTGCGGCTCATACCTTTCGGCACAGCGGCAGCGCGGCGGCGGTGAACGCCTGTGCCTGCTGGCCAACCAGCACGCGGGTCTCGCAGGAGGCTTGGATGGCGGCCTGCTCGATCGCGGCGACCGCCGCTTCCAGTTCCTCGAGCGAGTGGGCCGAGACGGAGATCAGGCCGGTGTAGCGGAGCACGCCATGCCCGGCGGTGAGGTCTGCCTCCTGCTGGAGCACGTCGTGGTACTCGGCGGTCTGGGAGGCGTCTTCGATCTGCCCGATGCGGGCACGCTGGGCGGCGTCGCTGATGTACTCGGTCTTCTTGCGGCGAATGTCGCGCGCGGCCTGATCGGTGCGCAGCGGGGTGCAGATCAGCGAGAACGCCCGGTGGATGCCACTACTGAGCAGCACGGGTGAGAGGAACCCCGGATGCACCATCGAGCGCGGCCACTCCGAAATCCAGACCACACAGTGATAGGCCGAGTCGCTGCGCAGATGCCCCCATGACTCGGTGACCGCGACCGGACCTGCGGTGGCGAGGTCGTGGCCGAGGTCGCCGTGGCGTTCCAGCGTCGCGGCGATAGCCGGGTCATACGCCGAGCGCAGGATGACCGCGATCTGCCCCGTGCCCAGCCACCCCTTGCTCGTCAGGTCTGCCGAGCGCAGCGCCGCCGACAGGGTGCCCATCTCCTGCCGCAGCACGGCGGCTGCGCCCTTGATGCCGCCGCCAGCGGTGCGGATCTGGCGGGCAGCGGCGCGCATGTCCAGGCTCAGGCTGAGCGTTGTCGCGTGACGCTCCCCGGCAGGCCCGGCCCGGTCGATCAGCTCCTGATAGGTCGTCGCCGCCCACGAGCCGTCAGCGGTGCCGTGCGCGGCCCACCACTCGGCCAAACCCTGCCCGGAGTCCGGCAGGGTGCGTTCCAGCACTTGCAGGGTAGCGATCCGACCCGAGCGGCACACGGTCGCCAGCACCCGGCCCCACGCGGTCACCCGGCGTTCCTGCTCGCCGGGGTCGAGCAGCACGAATGCCGGATGGGTGATCTCGGTGACGACGGTGAGGGTTCCGGCGGTCGGGTCGTGCACCATCCCGGCCCCGGTCTCGGGGTCGGTGTACTCGCGCAACCTCGCCATGTCGCCGGGCAGCGCGAGCGTCCCGGCAGGGCGTGGAGTGACGATCCTGCGCCGGTAAGCCAGCTGCCTCCCGGTGCTACGCCACAGCCACCAGCAGGCCACCGGCAGCCACTCGACCAGCGGGCGGCCCGCGACCGGAATCCAGGTGATCGCAGCCGCCAGCACCCAGATAGGCGCGGTGATGAGGAACAGGACACCGCCGCCGCCGTAGAACGCGGCCACGAGGCTCGCCCCACCGACGCCGAGGGTGATCAGCTGGCTCAGCGACAGGCCGAGCAGGATGCCGCGCCTGGTGAGGCGGGAGAACTTCACGGGAACCAGCTCGCCCCCGCTGTGCTCGTGGGCCGTTTCAGTGCTGGGCATGGCAGGTCACTCCTTCGTCGGCGTGGGCTTCGGCGGTGGCGGGGAACTGGTCGGGGTCTTCGGCAGCGGTTGCGACGGCGGCGGCGCGTGCGGGGTGACCGGGGCCTGCCCTGACTGCTCGGCACCGGACGCGGCTTGATCGGCTTGACCAGCGAGCGCCTGGCCCGCTTTCGGCCCGGCGGTCGCGGCTGCTTTGACCACAGCGGCACCCGCCACGACTCCGGCAGCGATCGGCCCGGCCGCCGCCGCACCACCACCGGCACCTGCTGCTCCGGCGGAACCACCCGAACCTGCGCCAGCACCGCCCGCCGAGGACGGCGGAGGCGTGGGCTTCGCCTTGGGGCCACCCCCAGCTCCGCCGCTTCCGCCGCTGGGTTTCTTGTCGCCGCCTTTGCTGCCTTCGTCGAGCACCTTCTTCGGGTCGCCGCCCTGCGGCTTGCCCGGCGTCGGCAGGGGCCGGTTGAGTGCGCTCTTGGCATCCTGCTCGGTTCCCATCGAGTTGTAGAGGTCGAAGCCGATGAACGACAGGAACCGGTACGTCATGTACGGCGCGAATCCGGCCAGCGCCATCAGCACGACCCCGGCGAGGGGGTCGGCGATGTTCGACAGGTCGCCGTCGATCGGGGCCGACACCTGAGTGACGGCGACCAGCAGGATCACGACGAGTACGAGCTTGGACAGGATCAGCGCGATGACGAACATCGCCCACTTGGAGATCCACCCGCGTGTGGCATCCCACGAGGCACCGGCGAACGCGAACGGGGCCAACACGACCGCGACCAGCAGCAGCGCCTTGCGGATGAGCAGGCTCAGCCAGACGATCGCGGCGGCTGCGATGGCGAGGGAGGCGAGGAAGATCGTCAGAATCGCTCCGACACCGGGAGCGCCGACGTTTAGCGCGGTCAGCCCGGCAACGAGGATGGCGATCTTGTCGCCCATCGTCTCGGTGGTCTCGCCTGCGGCTTGGATGATGCCGACCGCGAGCTGGTCGGTGATCTCCAGCAGCAGGGCTGTGAGGGTGATGACCACGAAGGAGCCGAGCACGCTCTTGGCCAAGCCCAGGGCGGCTCGGGAGAGGGCGGCGGGTTCTCGGCGGATCATGCCGGTGATGAGTTGCAGGCAGAAGAACAGCAACATGACGAACACGGCGATACCGAAGATCAGGTTGTACACGCCCACGTACTCGCCGCTGGTGACGTCGACCAGCGTGGTTGAGTCGAAGACCGTCCACACGGCCTCGAAGAGCCAGCCGGCGGCTTCGCCCATCGCGCTGGCGAGCCAGTCGAATGGTGCCGAGATCAACGACGCGGCGGCTTCACCGGCAACATCGCAGACGCTGGAAATGACGGGGATATCGCACACGCCCATCACGAGCCTCCTTGTGGTTCGGAGATGGATGGGCCGGGTCAGACGGTTTGGCCGACGCCCCAGAAGAAGTTGATGAGCGTGACGGATGCGCCGCAGACGACGGCGGCACCGCACGAGACCAAGACGCCGATCTTGCCCCGGCCTGCCAGATGCGGGTTGGAGGAGTTGGAGCCGTAGGCCCAGATGATCGCGGAGACGATCAGCGCCAGAACGGACAGGATCAGGCCCACGGTCATGACCGCGCCGACGATGGTGCGCAGCTGCTCGATTCCCGGCAAGCCGCTGGAGTTAGGGTCGATGTCGATCACGGCAGTTCTCCTTCACGAGGCGATGGATGGTTCTGCCATCAGGTGCTCCCCGCTGCCACACACGAGAAACGCCCGCCCGGACGGGGCGGGCGCTCAGAAGCCGGGCGGGTCAGAGTTGCTGGCCGACGCCGATCAGCCAGTTCATCCACGCAACTCCTGCACCGGCGAGCACGGCCCCGCCGAGGGAGACCAGCACTCCGACACGGCCCTTGGAGGCGGCGGAATAGTTGCCGGTGCTCGATGAGACAGCCCAGATGATCGCCGAGACGATCAGCATCAGCACCGCGATCACGAGCGCGAACATCAGCAACGCCCCGACGACCTCCCGTAGGTCGCCGATACCAGCCAGTCCGTCGAAGTCGGGAAACACATCCATGACCGGCCGCCTATCTCACCGTGACGTGCAGGTGATCGTAGTGCCCACCCGTCACGTTGTCGGGGTCGTGCATCCCGCCGCCGTTGTACGGACGCCACCCTTCGGCATCACGCCCGGGCGACCAGATCTTGCCCTGCCAGATCAGGTACTCGACGCCGAGAGCTTCGGCGTGAGTCTGCATCCAATCGGTGACCTGCCATCCGTAGGCAAGTTGCTCGCTGGTCGGGTATTGACCGATCGCGTTGCCGAACGTCAGATCACAGGCACGCCCCAGGGGATGCTCCGATTGCGTGCCGGGCCGGGGCGAGTAGCAACCCCACCCGATGTCGGGGAACTGGGCGAGGGTCTGCTCATACAGGTGCAGCATCCGGGCGGTGATCTGCCCGTTCGAGGTCGGATCGTCGACCATCCGGTTCGGGTCGTCGCCGTCGAACGGTGCCAGGTCACCGGCGGTTCCATTGGTGCCCCCGCAGCCGTTGGGAGGCCCGACCTCGGCTTCGGGGAGGTCGGCGGCGTTGTGCTGGTTCAGCCACGCGGCCGGGTCGATCTGTTCGCCGTTGGTGCCGCCGGGTCGAACCTCGAAGTGCAGATGTGCTCCGGTGCTTCGCCCACTCGATCCGACGTCGCCGATGTGCTGGCCAGCGCTCACGCGGTCTCCGACCGAGACGTGGATGCCGTGCTGCCACATATGCGCGTAGGCGGTGGCGACGCTCTGCCCGTTGATGGTGTGCTCAATGATGATGAGACCGCCGTAACCGCCCGAGAACTCAGCCACAGTCACCGTGCCGTCAGCGGCGGCCAGGATGGGGGTGCCGTCAGCTGCGCCGAGGTCGAGGCCGGAGTGATAGGAGGTCTCGCCGGTGAAGGGGTCGCTGCGATGCCCGAACTCGCTGGTGACGACCCAGGTGCCCTCGGGCAGGGGGAACACGACCCGCGAGGACTCCGTGACCTGCCCTGCTGTGACCAAGTAAGGGTCGGTCGCAGCTGCTGGGCCACCGGAGCCGATGAGCGTGGTGAGGATCGTGGCCGCTACAGGCTCGTAGTTGTTGTACCTGTCGGGGTAGGCCGAGACCTCCACGGCCTGCGCCGCTTCGCCCTTGCCCATCTGCTGCCAGCCGGGAATGTCGAGCAGGCCACGCGGCGACGGGTAGTTGGGGCCGTCCGGCCCGCCGTAGAACGCCCGCGCTTGATACGTGGAGTCCATGAGTTCGGCGACCGTTCCCCAACCCGACTGCGGACGCATCTGGAACAGACCCAGGCTGTCGTGGTCGCCGCCATTGCCGTCGTTCGGGTAGTCGGCACTCTCGGGATAGGCCGAGGTATTCGACAGCATCCGCAGGGTGGATTCGGTCAGTGCGGCCATGAGCGCGATCTGGATGCCGTCGCGCCCCACCCCGTCGATGCCGGAACCGATCTCGATGATGGTGGCCGCGTGCGTGAGTTGCTGCCGGTTCAGCGTGATCCTCTCGCCGTTCGCGGTGGTCGCGGTCAACTCATCGGGGATGTTCCCCACGGTGATGCCGGAACCGTCAATCGTGCAGGCGGCGTTCGCGGCAGGGTTCATCAACACCCCGATCCCGACCAGCGCGATGAATGGGCCGAGCAGAAGCAAGGCAGCGAGGGCGATGACTGCTTTCTTCATCATGTCCTCCGTTTCAGCGCAGCGGCTGGTCGAGCATCGACAGGCGCAGCAGGTAGCAGGACGGCACCGCACCCGCCTCGGGTGTGCCGGTCTTGTTGCGGCTGCCGGTCGGCGGGTCGTCGGGTGGACAGGCGAGGAAGATCGTGAACGCCACCGGATGCTCCGACGTCACGGGTTCGTCGTTCCAGATGCCCTCGCGGTGCCGGGTGCCTTCGATCGTGATGGCGGTCGCCCCGACCGGGAGTTGGCCGGGCCGGGCTTGCTCGACTGCCTGCGCCCACTGCTCGGGCACGTAGGCGTCGGTGATGGTCAGGTGCTGGCTCGTGCTGTACTCGCGCAGATCCACCCAGGCGTCACGCGACGGCAGATAAGCGGCGAGGTCAGAGGCCAGGCCCGCCTGCTCGTTCCCGGTCGGGTCGCCCACATCCAGCAGCACGGCGGTGTAATCCAGCGGCAGAAACCCACTGGCCGTATCCCAGGTGAACAGTGCGTGCGCGGCATCGCGCGCGAACTCTTCTGCGTCAGTCGACGGGGCGATCACCGGCAGACGCGGAAGCAACGAGTCGGGGTCGATGCGAATCGGCGACGGTGGCTCATCGGGTGACGGGGCGGCGTCGTTCGGGCCGGTCACCAGCCCGTAGATGCCGATCGCGGCCAGGACGAGGAACGCGACCCCGGCGCAGACGAAGGAGATCAGTCGGCGGCGGGTGCGGGCGGGATCATCGGGAGTCGTCTTCATGACTCCCAGGTGCGCCGCCCGCGCACCCGACAAGGGTTAAAGCGCCCGGAGATGTCTGCGTGGGCTGTCCAGCGACTGGCGCGCTGTGCGTAGTTCGTCGGCGAACGTGCTGGTGCCGTCAGCGGTCGCCAGGAACGAGGCGATCTGCTCGTCGGTGAGGTCGTTCGCCAGGATTTCGGCGTCGTAGTGCGTCCACCAGTCGTCAAGCTCGCTCCAGGTGGCGACGAACGCGCGCACCGGCCATCGCGCAGGCTCGGCCTCGCCTGCTGGGGCCGGGGCAGGGTTGTTCTGTCCTGCCTGGGCGCGGGCGATGGACTCACGCGCCACGGACTCCAGATCGGCGTCCTCGTCTGCGGCGTCGGTGACAGCGGCGCGGATGCGCTCGAAGCCGGGATGCACCGGGGCACCGGCGTCGATGCGTTTCAGTTCGGCAGCGGCGTCGCCGCGCACGGTAGCGGGCAGGGCGGCGTCGTCGGCGACGTGCCGCAGGTAGTCGATCTTGTCGAGCGTCTTGTAGGACGCGCCGCCGGGAATCATCGCGGCGGCTTGCTCGCTGGCCCGCCCGGTCTGCTCTGACGGTGCGGGAAACTTTCCCGCACCGTCAGTTCCGGGCTGGTTCTCCGCGCTGAACCGTGTCGCCGCTTGCCTGCGCGCGGCATCCTCGGCCATCAGGGTCTTCAGTTCCCGGTACAGCGCCGTCTTCTCGCTCGGGGTGAGGTCTTTGTGGAGCATGTTGTCGTCTTGCTCGGCCAACAGGTGACCGAGCCTGCCCGAGACGCCCGAGCGCACCCACACGCTCACCGTGCGCCAGCCGAGCAGCTTGATCGCCGCCAGCCGCCGCGCCCCGCACACCAGCACCCCGTCGATGGTGACCGTCAACGGTTGCAGGAGGCCGTCACGGGCGATCGACTCCGCCAACGCGGTCAGGTCGCCCAGGTCGGTGCGGTGACGGTTGCCGACGATGATGGACTCGACGGTGCGGTCGAGTTCGATGTGCCCGGTGTGCCTGCTCATGACCGGCCCCCACGCTTTGGGGCCGCGAGCGAGATCATCAGCACGAGATCGTCGTCGCGCAGCAGGACGCGCAGGTTCTCACCGATCAGCAGCCGCAGCAGGATGCCTCGCCCGGCAGCGGTCGCGGCGTAAGCCGGGCTGGGATGCCCGAGCAGCGCTTTCAGCAGCGCTGTCCACGCGGTGCTGTTCACGTCGAGCAGGGCGCGGGCGTGCTTGTCGCGTCGCAGCGCTTCATAGGCGCTTTGGCGGCTTCCTGCTCGGGCGAGCGCCTGGCAGATGTGCTCGACCCCGGCTCGGGCGATATGCGGGGGCCAGCCCAGCAGCGTAAACAGTGCGATGGCGTCTTCGACCGCTGAGCCCGCCGAGCAGCACGCCGTCGAACTCGATGGTTCCTCGGTGCTGAGCGGGTCGGGGTCGGTGACGTGGAACGCCGAGTGGTAGTCCGTCAGTGGGTTCTCCCGATCCGACAGCCGCTCGGCGTCGTGGAACGCCGAGTAGTGCGGACGCCGCGCTTGATGCACCGAGCACAACAGGCCCTGCCCACGTTCCTCGGCGATGCAGGTGATCTGCACCGCGTGGGTGACCACGCCCCAGGGGTCGTTCGCGGTGCGCGCGGCCTTGGTGCGCATCACATCGAACGCGGCACTGGCTGCCTCCCACGGGTCGAGGCCGTGCTTGCGAGCCAGCGCCCCGTACTTGTCGGCGGCGTAGGCCATCAGGTCAGCGACCACCGGGTCGGACTGCCACGCGCCGGGGCCGCCTTCGTGCAATCGGTTCAGCAGAGTCCGCAAGCCCTCGCTGCGGGTGAAGTCTTCCGGTTCACAGAATGCCGTGCGGGTCGTCATGATGGCACCTCCTGATGGTGAGGTGCACAGGGCTGGCCGTCGTGTCGGGGGCGGTCGGGCGTTAGTTGTCGAGTCATCGCCATTCACCGCTTCACGACTTCCCGACCGCAGCCCTGATCGGCGCGTGGTGCTGGGCGCCGTGCCCGAACGCCGACAGCGGCGACAGCCGCTTGGCCCGGTCACCGAGGTTCCGCATCCCGGCCACGAGTGGTTCGCGAGCCTTGCGCGACATCTCGACTTCCATGTCGATGCCCCGCCCGGCCAGCGATGCCGTGTTGCGGGCGATCAGATCGGTGGGCCGCACCCACTCGATACCGCGCGCCCGGTGTTCCTCGAGTTTCTGCTCGACCTCTGCCGCCTCAGCTGCATCGGCCGTCTCGTCAGTCGTGGGGGTCTCGACCGTGGTGTTCTTGCGCTGGGTCACGTCGGCGGCGGCGACCGCCTCGGGCACCTGCCGAACCTCGCTGCGGTCTTCCGGCATCTCCGGTTCGGGCACATCCTCGACGCGCCAGTCCTCGTACCCGTGTGCCTGCTCTCGCGGGTCGATGTTCATGATGTTGTCTCCATCTCTGTTGTGGTTTCCGGTTCCTCGACCGGCGGGGCAAACCAACGGCCCACCGTCGAGGCGTGTACGCCGAGCTCGTCGGCGATGGCCTTGTTCGACCACCCGGCCTCGCGCAGCCAAGCGGCACGTTCACGCCGCCCCAGCACCAGCTCGGCCTCCGGCTCGGCGTCCGGCGCTGCTTCGGACTCGATCGCGGCCAGGGGTTCTGTCGCAGCGGGTAGCTCGGACGGTGCCTGCGCCGTGCTCGGCGGCGCGGCGGTCGAGCGGGTGAGGACGACGGTGAGGTGCGTGCTGGCGAGCAGCACCAGCGGCGGCACCGCAGCGACTGTCGCGGCGAGCATCGCGGGCACGCTGGCATCCGCAGCGACGACCGCGTGCAGAGCGTTCGCAGCCACCGAGACGAGTGCCCCGCAGATCAGCAGCGCCCACGGATACCAGGCACCCCTGCGACCATCGAGAGCGACAACTGCGATGGTGGAGACCACGATCAAGCCGTCCACGAGCAAAGGCCAGATCCACGCCTGCCCCGGCGCGATACCCGACCGGGCCGCGAGGTCTGCCAGAGCCATGAATGAGAGCCAGAACGCGCCGATACCAATCAGCACAGTGCCGGTCGCGGCGGTAACTACCGCCCAACCCCATGCCGGTCGTCGCGCGCTCATCACAGCCCCCGACCACTCACCGAGACCGGCGGCTCGTTGTGGGCGAACCCGGAACCCGTCTGGCGTACCGGGGCGCGACGACGCGGCCCGTAGGTGCTGACGTGGCGATACGCCGAACCGACTGTTCGGGTGATCTCGTGCTCGCCCAGACCGGACTGGCCCGCTGCCGGGCCGAGCGCGTTGAGCGCTTCGCGGGGCGAGTGGCCGTGCTCGGCCATACGGCACGCGGCCTTGAACAACCCCAGGTTGCGTTCGCCCTCGGGCCTGCGAGCCACCTGCGAAGCGAGCCGAGCAACGTCCAGCGGACAGCCGCCCGGTGGTTCCGGCGCGGGCACGTACTTCGGGCGCGGGTCGAGGAAGTCGCGCAGCCGCTGCGCCGCCAGCGGCACCACCAGCCCTCCGGCAACGGCCTCGACTCGGTATGAAGTCGGGTGACCGTCGATCGTGCGCTGCGAGGGAGGCACGATGATGTAGCCGCCGTCACCCCGAAAGTCGATACCCGCTCGGCCCACTTGCCACGACCGCTGCTCGCGCCCAGCGTCCGCGGGGTAATACAGATGCCTGCCGCCAGTGGGCGTGGTCACGACCGCCAACGGCTCCGGCAGCAGCCCGGAGCGTGCGGCGCGTCCGAACGCGGCGTACCCGTCGACCTTGTGTACGTCAACGTCGACGACGACCACACCCGAGGCTGCACCGGTTGGGATGGCAAGGTTCGCGCGAGGCCGCTGCCGCCACCACGCCTCCACTTGCCCGGCATCGGTGATCGCCTCGTGGAAACCGCGCTCGGGAATCGGACGCTTCCCGCCTTGCGCGCACGGGAACACCGGCACATCGAGACGGGCCAGCTCGCGCGCGACGAGTGGCAGCGGCACACTCTCGCCGAGCCGGTAGAAGATCGCAGCGACCGCCGAGGCCCGACGCGCGATCAGATCGTGCGCCGCGCGAGCGTCGCGTACCTCAGCCATCGCCAGGCCTCCCTTCCGCCGGATGCCACCCGCCAGTGGGTGGCCGTACGACCGTGAGGTGCGTCGGGAGGTTCAGGAAGACGAGACGGACAAGGAATCGAGACTGTGACCATCAGGCTTCGTGAAGAACCCGACGAGTCTGTACCGGACTACCAGGCAAAACCGGCCCGGAACGGGCGAGCGCCGATGGTCTCGATAATGCGGCTCAGGGTTGGGTGATCGAGTACACCGCTCAGGCGGTGAACGCCCGCCGCATCTGCCTGTAGTAGCCCGGTGTGACGCCCACGTACTCGCGGAAGAGTCGGGTCGCGTGACTGCGGGAGTGCCAGCCCACGCGCTGTATCGCGGCGGCGACGGTGAGGTCGGTCTCTCGCAAGTATTTTGCCAGAAGCTCCGCCCGAATCATCGTCAAGAACGCCAACGGTGTCTTGCCGTATGCCTCGATGAACACGCTGCTTAAGCGCGAGGGCGACAGGTGAACCTCAGCAGCGAGGTCGTCGAGCGACCACCGCTGCTCCGGTCGCTCGCGCAGCAGCTGCGCGACGTGGCGAACCTCAGCCCGCAAGGGGGCGAAGCGTCGATCACGAGGGAGGGCGGGCCGGATATGCGCACGCTGAGATGCTGAGAGGCGCACAGGTGAGACCTTGATGTACGGGGCAATCACGTAGGCGATCTGGAACCACAGCGCCTGCATCCGCAAGTAGTGGCGTACGGGGTGCCCGTCGACGCTGAGCCGCACCATCTCATCGAGCCACGGCATCAGCATCCCCGCCCGGTCTTCGCCGAGGCGCAAGATCTGTGCTGGCTCGGTGTAGATCGTCTCGGCGAACCCTTGCGCGCTCAGCCGGTCATCGAGGAATGCCGCGTATTGCCAGCGCAGTTGGTCAAGCAGGAAATCGGTGTCGGCGTAGATAGTCGTGACCGTGACGTGGCCCTCGGGTTCTGACCCGCAGAGCACGTTCGCGCCCAGCATCACCACGTCACCGGCCTTGACCGGTTGTTGCCCGAACTCGGAGAACAGGAACGCCGAGCCATCGCGCACGATGATGAACTTCACACAGTCATACGCCACCGGCAGCACAGGGCGATACATAGTTCGAGTTCGCGCCACCAAAGGCGCGTACGGTCCGGCCTGAGGCTCGGACGAACGCGCTCGTCGAAGTTCTGATGCCCTCATGTATGCCGACTGATGGCGGAGATCGACGCTATCTGTTCCGTGGTCTACATGGCATCCAGCGGACGTCCCGCTTCAGCTTGTCTCATACGTCCCGCGGTCAGCGCGATCACAGCGAGCAGAGGGGGAAGCACTCCCGAAACCACGAAGATCACCGGAACTGGGACGAGTAGAGATAGCGGGCCTGCAATAGCTATGGAAACGGGCATGAACGCGATCGAGACGAAGAAGTCAAGGCTTGCGACGCGACCGATCATGTCGAGGGGAACGAGCCGTTGCAGCAGGGTTCCCCAGATCACGACCCCGGCCCCTGTGGCGGCTCCGACGATGAACAGGGCCGCAAGCATCACGATCAGACTGTCGGCTATTCCTATTGCCACGAGGGGCAAAGTGCCGCCGCCCCAGCAGGCGATCATGAACGTGAGGTAGCGGCGCGGGAGTCTCAGCGATGACACGACCAACGAGCCGACAGCTCCGCCGATGCCGAATGCGGCCAGCAGGAAGCCAAAGGTCGCTTCGGCGTCCTCGAATCGGTCGCGGGTCAGGAACGGCAGGAGCACTTCGATCGGCCCCTGAATGATGAGCGCGAGCGAGGAACCGAAGATCAGTGTCCACAGTAGCCAGCGGGTGCCGACCACATAGCGAATGCCCGCACGGAGATCGCCCCACATGCTGGTTCGATCCTCTGGCGCTACCGGTTCGTCCAGATGTTCACGGCGGCTGAGGAACAGGGTGATGATGAACGCGACCGTGTACGAGGCCGCAACGATCACCGCTCCGATGGCGGGGAAGAACAAGCCGACGACGATTCCGCCGAGTGCAGGTCCGAGGCCCTGCCCGAGGGTCGGCCGGAGCGCACCTTCGAGGCCGTTCGCGGCGAGAAGCTGCTCAGGTGGAAGCACCTGGGGCAGATAAGAGCTGTAAGCCGGGTAGAAGAACGCGCTTCCGGCACCCATCGCGAACGAAGCGACGGCGACGTGCCATAGTTCGATAGTCCCAGTCAGCGACAGGGCAGCTACCGCGGACATGATCGCGGCGGTGCCGCCTTGCACGGTGATGATGATGCGGCGCTTGGAGAAACGGTCGGCGACCACTCCGCCAAGCATGGAGAACACGAACAGGCCCAGGCTCATCCCGGTTGCCACCGCTGAGAGCGCTAGCGGACTGTCGTTCAACGCGATCACCTGGAAGACCATCACGATCGTCCACACGCCGGTGCCGAAGACCTCGATGCCGACGGCGGCGAACAGGAGGCGGTAGTCGCGCGTCGCAAGAGGCCGAATGGAGCGCAGCAGGTTCAGCTTCTTCTCGGTCATACCGGCACCGCGCTTCCGGCCATCGCCGACAGGTCGATGCTCGGCCAGTCGGCCACATCACGCAGGAGTTGCCGGTCGTGAGAAGAGACGACGACGGCTGCTTGGGTTGCCCCCAGCGCTTCGGTGAGTTCGTCGACGAGGGCGATGGAGAGATGGTTCGTCGGTTCGTCCAAGAGCAGGACATGGGGGCGCGCGGCGAGTACCAGCGCCAGATCGAGACGTCGTTGTTGCCCCATCGACAGCTCGCCCACCCGCTTGCTCAGCTCTCGCGGTTTCAGGAGGCCGAGCTGCGACACCCCGACCGCATCCGAGGACGGCACGATCCCGGCAGCAACGAGCGCATCGAGGTACGTTTCGTAGACCTCGCTCGCTCGCCGTTCGGGCGGCAGGTCGGACTCCTGGCGAAGAAACCCCAGGCGCGTCGTGCGGGGTTTGCGCACCACGCCGGTGTCTGGCGCAAGGTCTCCGCCAGCAACTTTGAGAAGGGTGGATTTTCCTGTTCCGTTTGGGCCGGTCACGACGAGCCTGCCGCGGTGCGACAGTGAGAACGACACTGGACTGCGAAGCCGTTCAGTGACGCTGACGTTCTCGACGCTTAGCAGCGCCGCGCCGGTTCGGGTGCGCAGTTCGGGGAAGCGGAACACCTGGGGCGGCTCGGGCACGGTGATCGCGTGCGCTTCGAGTGCCTCTCGGCGTCGGTGGACGTTCTGCACGAGGCCACCGGCTCTCGTGGCGCGCCCGTGCTTGTTGGTGCCCTTCTCCGGGCGCCATCCTGAGACGAGCCGGTTCTGGGCGGCGCTGAGGCTGTCTTGCAGCCGCGCACGCTCGGCCTGCTGCTTGTCGTACTCCTGTTCCCAGCGCTCCCGCTCGGCCAGTCGTCCTTCCCTGTAGCCCAAGTAGCCGTTCCCGTACACGCGCAACCGCTCGTCCGGAGTTGGATCAAGATCGACGATGGTCTCGGCGAAGTCCGACAAGAGTGCCCGGTCATGGCTCACGACCACGACACCGCCGTTGCGGGATCGCAGCTGGGCGGTCAAGAACTCGAGCCCGCTGCGGTCGAGATGGTTTGTCGGCTCATCGAGTAGCAGGAAGTCGTCGTCAGCGCCCAGAAGACAGGCCAGGCGCACGCGGTAGCGTTGCCCGACTGACAACTCCGCGAGCGGCCTAGTCGTGTCGGTTTCTGCGTCGAGTGCTTCGAGTGCGATTCGGACGCGTCTCTCAGCATCCCAGGCGTCGAGTGCTTCGGCGTGCTCCAGAGCGGACGCGTATTCCGCTTCGGCGTCTGCGGTGCCGTCGACGAGTGCGTGGCTAGCAGCGTCGAGTCTCGCCAATGCCGCAAGGGGCTCGGCGATTGCTTCTGCGATGGCCTGCCCGACGGTGCGCTGGTCGGAGGCATCCATCTCCTGCTCCGCGACACCGATCGTGCCGATGCGCTGCACCGTGCCGCTATCGGGAGTGAGCGTGCCTGCAAGCACGTGCAGAAGGGTGGACTTGCCTCGTCCATTTTCCCCGACGATCGCGACACGCGAAGCGGGGGTGACGGTGAGGTCAGCGTGACTAAGAACCGGGGTGACGCCCCGTAAGACGGAGACGTCGGAAGCGATGAGTTGCGCGCGAGCGCGCGCGGGAACAGGGTGAGTAGCGGTGTGCATTTGAATCCTTGAAAAGGGCGCACCACAAGCCGAGAGCGTCAGCAAATGGGTACACGAAATGACGGCGACCCGAAAGGGTCAGAACGAGTCGCTTCCGCAGGCCCGGAGATACTCAACGAGCGCGGTCAGCTAGCTCAGCCGTCACAGGAAGTACAAATGCATAGGGCTAGTATACCCCACGTCCTTCTCGCTGTGCCTCGCGGGCTTGCGCGGGCCGATGAGATGTGCGTTGAGAAGACGGACGGGTATGAGCCGCTCGGAGTGCGTCGTTCTGTCTGACCACTTTCTAGCTGTCGCTGACTTCGGCGGCGCGACTCACCTCGGCGACGCGCGCCCTTCCGCCGCGTGCCAGGATCCCCCACACGTCTGGCACCAGGGTGCCTGGCCCGGGCGCGGAGCGCCCACCTGACCCCTGAGGCGGCCCCTCCCGCACCCGTCTCGGGGAGGGGCCGTCGTGGTGATGACTATCCGGGTCATGTCGTCCGGCAAGGGGTACGAATACCTGCTGAAGTCGGTAGTCGTCGGCGACGGCGACCGGGAGATGAGCAGCCCATTGACCCGGTACTACACCGAGACCGGGAGTCCGCCCGGCACCTGGGTCGGCACCGGCCTTCTGAGCCTCGACGACGGGCGCACCCCGGCATTGACCGAGGGCGACACCGTGACCGAGGAACACTTGGCCCGGCTCCTGGGTGAGGGCATCCACCCGATCACTGGCGAACGACTCGGCGCTCGGTTTCCGTCGTTGCAGCCTCCGCGCGAGCGGATTGCGGCCAGGGTTGCACGGCTCGACCCCGACTTGCGTGGCGAGGCGCGAGAGCAAGCGGTGCAACGCATCCGGGAGGAGGAGATTGCGAAGAAGCCGCGCACCGCCGTTGCGGGGTTCGATCTGACCTTCTCGCCGCCGAAGTCAGTGAGCGCGATCTGGGGCGTGGCTGATGCGGGCACGCAAGCTCTGATTGCGCAGGCGCATCACGCCGCGATGCGTGACACGATCGCGTTGCTGGAGGATCGCGTTGCGGTGACTCGGGTCGGCCGGGGCGGTGTGGCGCAGATGCCGATCGTGGGCGTGATCGCCACCGCGTTCGACCACTACGACTCCCGAGCCGCTGACCCGCAACTGCATACGCACGTCGTGGTGTCGAACAAGGTGCAGGGTCAGGATGGGCGCTGGCGCACCCTCAACTCGCGCCGCCTGCATAAGGCCGCTGTCGCTCTGTCGGAGTCGTACAACGCTCTTCTCACCGATCACACCGCGCGGCTGCTCGGCGTGACATGGGTGCCCGTCGACCGGGGCAAAGACCGCAACACCGGCTGGGAGATCGAGGGCGTACCAGCGACGCTGATCGCGGAGTTCTCCCGCCGCACCACCGGAGGCAGCGACGCCGGCGAGGGCATCGAGCAGGTCAAGAATCGGCTGATCGAGCAGTACGTCGCCGAGCACGGGCGGCAGCCCTCGGCGGCGACGATCGCGAAGCTGCGGCAGCAGGCGACCTTGGAGACGAGGCCTGAGAAAGAACTGCACTCGCTGGCTGAGCTGACCGCCGATTGGCGTGCGCGGGCCGAGGTTTTGCTCGGCGAGGACGCACCCACATGGGCGCAGCACCTGCTCGACCGGGGTGCGAGCGAAGCGCGGCTGCGTGCGGACGATCTCGGGATGGAGCAGATCGAGGATCTCGCCTCCGTGGTGCTGATAAGCGTGGCGAACCGGCGCGCAACCTGGGGGCGATGGAACCTGCACGCTGAGACGATGCGGCAGATCATGGGCGTCCGATTCGCTACCACCGATGACCGTCTCCGAGTGCTCGATCAGATCGTCGCGCACGCCGAAGCCGAATCGCTCAGACTCACCCCGGAGTACGACCGCGCCGTGCCCGCTCATTACGTCGAGGGTGAGGGCAACAGGTTCCAGCCGGTCGATCAGATCGCCTACTCCTGTCAGGACATCCTCGACGCCGAACGGCGGCTCCTCACGCACAGCCAAGATGACGGTGGCCCGGTGCTTACCGCGCGGCTCGTCGCGCGGCACACTTCCCGCAAGATCGGGGGCGTAAGGCTCGATCCCGACCAGGCCGTCGCTATCACGCGCATCGCCCGTTCCGGGCTGACCCTTGATCTGTTGGTCGGCCCGGCGGGTTCCGGCAAGACCACGGCGCTGCGCGCCCTGCACCGGGCGTGGACAGCGGCGCACGGCCGCGACTCGGTAATCGGCCTTGCACCGTCAGCGGCTGCTGCCGAAGTGCTCGGCGAATCGCTCGGTGTGCGAGCGGAGAACACCGCGAAGTTCCTCTACGAACACCACCACGGGCGCTGGAACCTCGAAGCCGGGCAGCTCGTGCTTGTGGACGAGTCCTCCCTGGCCGGAACACTCGCACTCGATCGCATCACCGCGCATGCCGCCGAGGTCGGAGCCAAGGTCGTCCTCATCGGAGACTGGGCGCAACTCTCGGCAGTCGAGACGGGCGGAGCGTTCGGGATGCTCGTCCGCCACCGGCAAGGAGCACCCGAACTGACCGATGTGCGCCGCTTCTACAACGAGTGGGAGAAGGCTGCGAGCCTCGGCCTGCGACACGGGAACACGGACGCGCTGGAGGACTACCAGGAGCGGGGCAGACTGCTCGACGGTGACGCCGAGGCGATGCTCGACAGCATCTATGAGACATGGCGCACCGATCGCGACCAGGGCTTGCGCACGCTGATGATCGCGGGCACCGGCGAGATGGTCGCTCAGCTCAACGAGCGTGCCCACGCCGACCTCATCGAAGCTGGGCAGGTTCAGGAGGATGGTGTGCGGCTGCATGACGGCACCACCGCAGGCGTCGGCGATCTCGTCGTCACCCGGCTCAACGACCGCCGCTTGTCCACCGGGAGGACGTGGGTCAAGAACGGCGACCGCTGGCACGTCACCCACCGCTACGACGACGGATCCCTCGCCGTGCGCCGGTTGGGGCGCGGCGACAAGCCCCACGGCAAAGCTCTCGTGCTGCCCGCGAAGTACGTCCGCGAGGAACTCGAACTTGGCTACGCCTCCACTGTCCACCGAGCTCAGGGAGCCAGCGTGGACACCGCGCACGCGCTCGTCGATCCCGAAGCCTCGTCGCGGGAGTTGTTCTATGTGGCGATGACGCGCGGCAAGCACCGCAACCACGCCTATGTCATCGTGCCCGACCCGCACGAGATCGAGGCGCATCTCGACCAGCCCGAGCCACTGACCGTGGCGGACCGGCTCGCCAAGATACTCGCCCGCACTGACGCTGACCTCTCCGCCACCGAAACCCTCGAGCTCGAGGTCGACCGACACGCCTCGCTGTCCACGTTGCTCGCCGAGTACGAACTGCTCGCCCGCGAAGCGCAGACCGAACGATGGGCAACTCTCCTCGATGTTGCCCCCTTCCCCGAGAACGTGGCCGACGACGTGTTCACCAGCCCCTACTACGAACGCCTCGAAGCAGCCCTCGCCCGCCACGAGGCCGCCGGCCATCTCGCATCCGTCGCGCTCACCGCGCTCGCACCGAGGCTCACGCCCGGCGAAGACCGAGCCGACCCAGCCGCGCAGCTCGCCGCCACGCTCGACCAAGCCACCCAGCAACTACCGCCCGGCAAACGAACCAGAGTACGAGTCGCCGGACTCATCCCAACGCCCGCAGAGCCGATCGCGGAGGACATGCAGACCGCACTCACCCAACGGCAGGCACTCATCGAGACTGCCGCTCGCGGACTCGTGCGAGACGCCCAAGAAGCGGAAGCCGCATGGGTAGTGCGGCTCGGGCAACCCAGCGCCCGCCCCGAGGCGAAAGAACGGTGGGAAGTACACGCCTCCACGGTCGCGCTGTACCGCTACCGCCACGAGATCACCAGCGCCTCCCCTTTGGGCGAGGCCAAAGACGCCATAAGTGCAGATCAGTTCGCTGAATACCGTGCGGCACTGAACGCGCAGTCCCAAGCGGCAAGAGTTGTTCGGCAGCGTGAGCCAGAAGTGCTGCAAACTCGTTATCAGAAAGGAAAAGTGTCACGCCGTCGCTAGCTGGACGGAAGGAGCATGAGAGCAAACCATCACGCGCTAGACAAACTCACGAATCAGATGATGCTGCGCGGACCCGTGCCCGCCGTAACACCTCGTTCACCTCGCGCACAATCATCGCTGGGACGCCAATCGAGCTGAGATCCTGTTCTTTGAGCCATTCGAGGACTTCAGGCGTTGTGAGACTTCCATCGGCGATGAACTCGGATACTTGGATCGTTGCGGTACGGGATAAGCCCAAAGACATGAGGGAAACGTCGGTTGGCCTAGAGACCCCCAACTCAAGCATCATTGTAACGTCAGGACGTGCAGGCGAGTCTGCATCCGGTGGAGCAATCAAGTCAACGATATCTGCGTAACACGCCAAATACTTCGGGGCTCTGAATCGAGCGACTTGCTCAACGTCATCCAGCACAGCGCGGATACACTTCGCGCTACTAAAGGTGTCGGGCTTGTGATTCCGCTCATACTCAATTCGTTCAGACACGAGCCAAGGGATTGGACGACCCCTCATCCAGTTCAAGAGCAAGACCGACAGGCGCGCCCGATTCCCTGGAACTCCAAAACCAGCCAGCATGTTCCGTTCGCATCGAGCCAAGACACGCACAAGTCTTTCGAACGCGCCCTCGTCATGCGGAGAGAGGAGCGGCAAGGTATCTGGATCCTTTGTGCGGAGATCATTCAGCAGCCGCTGCATCGCTTGCGGATTAATACCGGGGTGCGATCTACGGATCTGTTCTGGGACTTGCAGTTCCGCTTCCTTGAGTTCAAACGCGCCAACTAGAGCCGTTGCCTCATCCGCAGATAGCGCTCGGAGAGCCACCGAGTCCTCTCCCCGGGCAGCCGCGTCAAACAGGTGCGCGGCCAGGGCCTCAAGATCCTCGTCCTTCTTGACCCCACGTTCATGTTCGCCGTCTCTCATAATGAACTCGGAGACCCGTCGAGAATCGATGATTTTGGCCTCAGTTGCGAACGTGATGCGACCGCTGGCTCGCTGCATCGGTGCAGGATTTGTCCAGCCTCCGTTAGCACGGGTGCCAATGCAGATAATGTTCCCCGCAAACTCGGCACCCCACCGACCTGCGCGACCGGCAAGGTTCCAGAAATCAAATGGCGTCATCGGGTTGCCCTTACCGCGCCGCGGATTCATGATCCAAATGTTCGTGCACGGCAAGTTCACCCCCTCCAGAAGCGTCGAAGTGCAGACCAGGAACCGGATCAATCCAGCCCGGTAGAGTTCCTCGACGCCTTGCCGAACCGGTTGGGGCATATTTCCATAATGGAAAGCGACTCCACGGGCTACTACCTCGGACAAGAGGTAAGTCGAATGGACTGACTTACGGATAAGGTCTTGGAGTTCTGATATTCGGGGATCGACCAGCTCTGCTTCAGGGCCGAGGTACTCGAAGATCTGCTTTGCACAGGTCTCAGCGTCGGCGGGAGTGTTCGCATAGACGATGTTCAGCGCCTGCGGGCCGGAGAGCTGGGCGGGAAGAGCAGCGAGACGCTTTGATCTTGGGTGAGGTTCTTCGCTCAGGGAGACTTCCGCAATCGTTCGCATCTCACCATTTTCCGCACGTTCAACTGTCCACTTCGGCGCGTGGCGGGGTATGGGATTTACCCAGTAGAGGTTCTGGCTGACGCTGGGTATTGGCGAAATGAACGCGTGTGTTCGGTCCTCATTGGTAGACCTGGTGAGAAGCTCCTCAGGGTTTTCCGTCATAGGGCTCGCGAAAACCGCTTTCAAGTCCGAGTTTCGACGCAGTGCCTCCTGAAGAACCTCTTCCAAAAGGATTCCTCGGTAGCCCTCTCCGATTTTCTGCGCTTCATCAAAGAAGACGGCGGTAGGCCTAAGGTCGGGAAAACGGTCAAGAGTAATCTGCGCCCGCTCTTGCGTCATCACCAGGATTCGAGAGCCATCGCTCGTAAAGCTGCTGTCCCAAGGAATGGAGTGAATATGTACTGAGTTTAGTTCGGGCTCGTCCAAGAGCTCCTTAGACACCTCGTCAACCAACGCTCTCGTCGGTATCACATATAAAACGACTGCCTCTTCGTCGGTGACTGCCTGGTCAATCACCCACCGCTTCACCACGTACGATTTTCCTGCGGAGGTTGGTGCCGAAACGCTCAGCCATCCGTTTGTCCGGGCTTCTCGCCAGAATCGCTTCTGAAAATCGCTACCAAGAAACGGTTCACCGGCCGCTGGCTGAATCGTATGCTCAAGCTTTGCAGCGATGGAATCGAGACGCAGAGGAAGAGGGAGCGCGTTCCGATAGGACTCGCTGATCCGCTGGCGCTTCATGGCTAGCGTGATGGATGGCCAGTTACCGAACCTTTCCAGAAGGAGAGCGGCTGCCGCCTTGTTCTCAGGAGTGCTGGCTGACGATTGCAATGCTCCAAAAGTAATCTCCATGACGGCTTGCTGAACCGAAGCGCTTCCGTCTTCATCAAGGGCGCTCGTAAGGAAGAGCGCCAAGTCCCAGTCAATATCAGATCGTGTTGACCCAAAAGTTGCGGAGGGGAAAGCTGAACGGTCAAAATCTTCCAGCACCGCGCGCCGAAGATCCTTGAAGACTTCTGAATCTAGTATTTCATCATTGATCTCAGTCATCGCTCGCCAGACCTAGTGCCGAAAGGGTCAACTTCCGAAACTGACTTACATTAGTGAATGGGACCATAAAGAAGTCTATTTCGAAACGTTCAAGTTTTTGGTTGCCGACGTGAGTACCTAGATGCTCCGACCACGAAGCAATCAGCTTATGGATGGAGTCATCATCTTTGATGTCACTGGACGCAACGTAGCCCGGGTACTGCGCGAGGTCGAACCCAACCAAGCACGATGCGCGCAGTTCCAGGAGATTCCATTCGGGATTCTTTTTGATGAAGAACCGAACCATTGTGTTCTTAAGCTCTTGGCCCTCGACATCAAGGTTGTCTCGCACCAAACCCAGATCCCTGGATGCGTTTTTCCTGCTGGGATCGGTCATGAAAGGGGCAACAGAGTCAAGGCATTCGCGTACGGCTGCCGCGCGATCCGCGTGGATCTTTGACTCGCCCCAATAGATTGCCAAGCCTCGTTCGGTCTTCTTAGCGTGTACGCCATCAGCGCCGTGGTAGTGAACCATGTTTGCGGTTTTCAGACTCATCTTGCTTAGGATTTGTGGCGCCCCTAGCACACGTTCAGTAAGCAAGTAGAGGAGGAGTTCGCCTGCTTCGCCGGAGGTCGTGCTCTCCACAAAGAGATCTACCGCTTCTTTTCGCAAGGCGTTGGAAGCTTCTTGGGAACCTGTTCTGATTTGTTCTTCGAGCGCTTCGGCACGCCGTTCACGAGGGATGCAATAGTCCGTCACGAGGTTCGCTAGAAACTCTGCAAGCTTCGACTCCTGAAATATCCCGTTAACGTCTGCTGGAATCAGATGAGTCCTCAGATGAGTCTTAATGTCGGGTAGGTTTACTGTCTCACCCACGGTGATCAGATAGCCTTCGAGGGTGTCCGCCCCCTGACGAGGCGCAAGACCCCGGAGGTCAAGTTCACCGGAGATCTGGGAGGTCGAGCCTTCGATCGGCTCCGTGGCTTCAGTCACTTGCCTAACCTGCTAAAGCTATTCGCAAGACAGCACATCTAGCCTTAAGCGGTTCAGGGGGCTCATCCGTGACCTTCTTCACCAACGTCTCCGTTCTGGCGAACGGCCACGACGTGTGCAGGTCGCCTAGCTCAATGAGAATGACATAGCACGTTCACTCTAGTTGCCCTGCCGCGCAACGTCCCGCCGACACGCTAGGCGTAGCGGCGACGGGACACAACCCTGCGCTCCTAGGCACCAAAGTCCGTGCGCTGTCTGGGGATCCGCCGTAGATCGTGTGGGTCACACCCGCGTATGCTGCGCCGCCAGCCGTGCCATGCCCGGTCCTATCGGATGTCCTTCGTGTACCGCCACACCGTGCTCCGGTGCTTGTCGAACCTCTCGGCGATGGAGCGTACACTCTCGCCGCTGGCCTTCGCGGTTCTAATAGCGTCCACTTCCTCCGGCGTGGGAGGCGTTCTAGGTGGTCTGCTCGGCTCTCTGACGACCTCAAAGTCGTCCTCCCGCTGAGGAGCTCCGCCGTCGCGGATGCCCAGCCTCGCTTGGTTCCACACCGCTTCTAGCCGATCGAACCGCTGCTGTACGTTCGGTTTGAGTCCAGCGGGGAGCGCCAACGGAGGGTGATGGGTCGCCCCCGGCCCCTCGCCGCTACCATGCTCCGCATGCACCAAGGCCGCAGACTCGCGCTGCTCTTCGCCTTCCATATCGCACCATGGCTTGCGGGCCTCGTCCTGCTGGCCTGCTTCTCCCTGGGCATCTACGGGCTCGTCACCGAAGAAGTGGGCGCCATGGTGGTCGGCCTACTCATCGGATTCAGCGGCTGGCAACTGTTCAACCTGGCTCGGCTGTTGTGGGCCAGGTGGCGTTCGACGCCGATCCCCGGGGTGGCGCTCGTGCCGAGCCAGCATCCGAGGCTGGTGCGGGTGGTTGAGGAGTGCTGCTCCGCGGCCGGCGTCGACGTGCCCGACCGGATGATCGTCATCCCGGGCGCCGGGGTGCTCGTGCAGCACAACGGACAGCGGAAGGAACTCGGTCTGCCCTTCTGCCTTCTGGTCGAGTTGAGCATTGACGAACTGCGCGCGGTGCTGACGGCCGAACTGGTGCTGCAGATCGGCGACGAAGGAGGTGCGGGAGAGCAGCTGCTTTCCCGCGTTCAGCGCCACGCGGAGGCGGCCGACGCCGTCGGCGGGTGGTTCGCCGGCCTCTACGCGGAGTGGCTGCTGTGGCTCGCGGCCCCGCTCATGGGGGCCCGGCTCAAAGAGGCGATGGCGGCGGCGGTTCGGGCCACCGACCTCGACACCGTCATCTCGGCCGCTGGAGGGGAAGTGTTGGCCGACCTGGTCTCTGACGACCTCGGCCGCGCCTTCGAACTGTTCGCCCTCGCGATGAAACGCGCATCCCTGAAGGAGCAGGCGAGCCGGATCGCGGCGCTGGAGCCCGTGCGCGAACTCGCCGCCGCCTTCTGGGAAGACGGGTGCTGGGCCCGCGAGAAGGCCGAGGCCGCGGCCGGCGACTCGCTGCATGCGCCGTCGCCGCGTGACTGGCCCTCCAACAAGGCGGCCGACCTGCTCGATAGCGACCGGGGCTGGTGGGAGCAACTCGAAGGCGCGTTGGGGGGCCGGGAGGTCGAATACGCATCCTGGCGGGAGTTGGCCCACACCGCGGGCCTTCAGGCCGACAGGCTGCGGCTCATGGCACTGGACAGTGAACTCAGGCACGCCGCGATGGGCCGGGCGAGCCTCGCCAACCTGCTTGCCCTGATCGAGGCGGGCTCCAGGCCACAGGAGTGGGACGGCAGCGAGGTTTCGCACATGTTCTACTACAACTTTGAGTTGGACCTCGCCGAATGGGACGAGTATGAGGACGAGGACCAGGACGACGACCCCGAGCCGATCGACCCCTGGGTAATCGGCTGCGCCGCCGCGGTGCGCTGTTGCCTGGCCGATTCCGGAACCTACCGGTTCGACGCCGAATCGGGGCTGCAGTTCATGCTGGAAGGCGAGGTCGTCGACATCGACAACGAGGCTGCCACGGCCATCGCATCCCGAGACACCACGAGGCTGCGCAGCAGGCTGGCCTTCCACGGCGTCGACCCGGGCGCCACGGTGGCTCCGGTGCCGGAGGGCATCTGGCTGGGGTGTCTCACGCATGTGCGTGGGCCATGGGCGGGGCGACGCGACATGCATGTGTGGAGTGACGGCGTCCTGTTCGTCCCGATCCCGCACCGCGAGCGGCTGCGCGATGAGCGCAGGCTCGACCCCGAGGCGCAGGCCGATCGTGTTTACCGGATCTTCGCGTCCGGTGAGACGCCGCGTCTGGCCGACGGCAACCGGTGGGTCCCTGCGTCTTCGATCACCGGTGGGGAGGTGAAGCGACGGTTCGTGTGGCTCTATGCCACGTTCGAGCAGGTCGAGGGTCCGCCGCTGAAGATCAAGGCCACGATCGACTCCGAATCCTTCGATTCGGAAGAGGCCGTGGTCTCATCCCTGCGCTGGCTCACTGCCCCCTGAGGTCCCAGTTGGCCAGCTCGGTCCAGTCGAACGTGCCGACCTCGGGTCGCACCGTCACCGAAACCAGGTGTACCGCCCGCACAGCGACCTGACCGACGGCGGGCACGTCGGCCAGCCGGCCCCGTACCTCGTCGTCGGAGACCTCGCCGGTGGCGTAGGCCAGTGAGACGTGCGGGCAGTGGGGTGCCTGGGGCAGCGGCTCGTCGCTGAACGCCGAGGCCGCATCCCGAACCGCCACGACCAGGCGATCCCAGGCGTCGGACGGCTCGGCGCTGCAGTTGACCGACTGGCCCCACACCTCGGGCGCACCGAGCCGCAGTTCGAAGGCGGGCACTTCTGCGATCCGTGCCCCGATCTCGTCGGCCAGCCTGGTCAGCCCGGCCTGGCCCAGATCGTCGTACTGTGCCAACCTCCCGACGGTGAAGTGCAGCCAGCTGCGTGGCATCCGGGGAAGTGCGGCCAGGCCGTCCAGTCGCTCGGATGCCGCCATGAGCGCGTCGGTGACGCCGTCGTCGGGAAGCGCATAGACGTGCAGGGACCCGTCGTTGCGGGCCCACGGGGTCATGGCGTCGAAGAAGCTGTGCATGGCCCCAACGGTATCGGCGGGGAACGGTCTGTGACGACCGGTACGCTTGGGCCATCATGACTGAAGCCAGAATCTCGAACCGCTTGCGGGTGCTCAACGGCCTGCCGAAGGCGGTTGTGTCGGGCTCGCAGCGGCCGTGGTACACCGACGCCAAGGTGTGGGCGACATTCGGGGCGGTGGCCGTCATGGTGGTGGCCTCGCTGTTCCTGGCCCAGTGGCGCCACTGGGTGTTGGCGCGGCCGGTCGCCTGGGTGCCGATCGTGGTGGTTGGGGTGGCGCTGCCGTTCTTCCTGAACTTCACCAGAGCGGGCAGGTGGGTCAGGGACAAACCTGTCTTCTGGCTCGCGCTCATCCTGCTTCCGCTCTACTTCGCCGGGCTCTACAGCGAGTACTGGATGATGCACCCGGACGTGGTTTTCGAGGACGGTTCCCGATCGCTCGGCATCTCAAACGAGGCCATCCGCAAGGGCGCCTTCTACGCGGTGTGGACGGCGCTGGCGTATTCGGTGCTGTTCATCTGGCTGGACCGTTTCCGGGCGTCCCAACCCATGGTCTGGCTGCTCGTCTTCGGGTGGGGGGCGGCAGCCTCGACCTGGTTCTCGCTCCACGTCAACACCTGGATGGGGCAGGCGATGGCGACCCGTGAAGCCAACGCCGACTCCGGGGCCCGCGCAGCCGTGTTCTCCGCCCCGTTCGTTGAAGAGTTCGCGAAGGCCACCGTGCTGATCCTGCTGGTGATCCTCTGGCGCAACCGGATCGTCTCCAGGCTCTCGATCATCGCGTTGGCCGGCCTGTCGGCCATCGGGTTCGCGTTCGTGGAGAACATCCTCTACTACTCGCGCGTCTGGATGCAGGCCACCAACGACATCACCATCGCCAACCCCGACGAGACGATGCTCGAGCTGGTCATGCTGCGCGGCGTCTACACCTCCTTCGGGCATCCGCTGTTCACGATCATGACCGGAGCAGGGCTCGCGATCGGGCTCGGCGCGCGCAGCAAGATCGTGCGCGTGCTCGCCCCGGTCGGCGGTTTCATGCTCGCCTGCTTCGGGCACATGCTGTTCAACGGGCTCTCATCGACCAACCCCATCGAAGCCCTCATGATGCCCTGGTACATGGCGTTGGCGCTGGTGGGGGTCATCACCATCTCACTGATCGTCAGCGTCGCAGGCAACGGCCAGATCATCCGGGCCCGGCTCACCGACTACCAGCGCGCGGGTTGGATTGGGCCCCGTGAGGTCGAGCTGTTCGGCGGGCCCCTGCGCCGCGCCCGTCTGCTGTTCTGGTCGATCTTCCGGGGCCCGAAGAAGTGGTGGCACACCGCGAAGCTCGTGCGCCGCTACACCGAGTTGGCCTACCTGCGCGACAAGATGACCCGCGGCACCGTCGGTGCACCCGGCGACGACCGCGCGCACGACATCCTGCACGAGATCGAGACGCTGCGCCCGAAGGCGCTGACCGACTACACGGGTCTGCCCCTCCTGCCGCCGCGCAGGAAGAAGCGGGCCTATCCTTCCGAGCTGCTCCCAGGCGAGAGTCCTGGGCCGCTGACGTCCCACTATCCAGCGCCCACCGCACCCGGCCCCGCAGGCGTCGGAGGAAACTGGCCGGCCCCGAGATGAGCGGGGTGCAACAGCTTATCGAGGCCTTCGACAACCTCGAACGGACGATTCCCGCAGCCCAGTTCCCGTTGCCGCTGGACGGCGCCGAGTCCCTCCGCTCCCTCGCAGGCTCAATCGGCAATGAGGTCCGCGACCACCTGGTGCCCCGAGCAAGCCGTCTCGATGCGCCGCTGCTAGCCGTCGTCGGCGGGTCGACCGGGGCGGGCAAATCGACCCTGGTGAACTCGCTGCTGCGGGTCGAGGTCAGCAGGCCCGGCGTGCTTAGGCCCACCACCAAATCGCCTGTGCTGGTGTGCCATCCCGACGACGAAGCCTGGTTCCGCTCTGACCGGGTGCTGCCCGGCCTGGTGCGCACCGACACCCAATTCCACGACTCCCGCGCGCTGCGCATCGTCGCTTTCCCGGAGCTACCGCCAGGCCTCGCGCTACTGGATGCGCCAGACATCGACTCGATCGATGACATCAACCGGGCGCTCGCACAGCAGTTGCTGCTCGCGGCCGACCTCTGGCTGTTCGTGACCTCAGCGGCACGTTACGCCGACGCCGTCCCCTGGGGCTACCTGGCGGCGGCCGCGCAGCGCAACACCGTCGTCGGCGTCATCGTCAACCGCTGCCCACCCGGTGCGCTGAACGACGTGGCAGGTCACCTGGCGCAGCTGCTCGCCGAACGCGGGCTCTCGTCAGCCAAGCTCTTCGCCGTCGCTGAACGTGCGCTCGCCTCCGACGGGCTGCTCCCCATGGGTGACGTCATCGCCATCCGGCAGTGGCTCGGCCACCTCGCGTCGGCTTCCGATGCGCGGTCGCAGGTCGCCGTGCAGACCCTTGCGGGTTCGGTGCGCTCGCTGGCTCCGCAGCTCGACGAACTCATCGACGGGGTGCGTCAACAGGAGGACGCGCTCAGCGCGCTGCGCTCGATTTCCGAAGCAACCTACCGCGATGCCGCGGCTGAGGTCGCCTTGGCCGCCAGCGACGGCACCATGCTCAGGGGCGAGATCCTCAGCCGCTGGCAGGATCTCGTGGGCACCGGGGAGTTCATGCGCGGCATAGAGGAACGTATCGGGGCGATCCGCGACCGCATCGTCGGCTGGTTCAGGGGCGAGCAGAAGGCCGAGGCGGTGCAGGGCGCGATCTCAGATTCGCTGTCCGCCGTCCTTGTGGAGGCGGGGGAGCGCGCCGCCGAGGACACCGCAACCGCATGGGGCCGCACCCGCTGGGGGCGTGAGATCGTTGCGGCCGAACCGTCCCTGAGCCGCGCGTCCGCTGAGTTTGGTGAGCGGGCCGCCGAGGCCGTTCGTGCCTGGCAGTCCGACATCCTCCGCCTCGTTGCGGAAGAGGGCCGTGGCAAGAGGATGAAGGCCCGCCTGCTGGCCATCGGCACCAACGTCGCAGGAGCCTGCCTCATCATCGTCGTGTTCGCCGCCACCGGCGGCCTGACGACCGCGGAGGTCGGGATCGCCGGAGGCACCTCGTTGCTGGCGCAGCGCCTCCTTGAGGCGGTCTTCGGTGAGGAGGAGGTGCGCAGGCTCGCGGTCGAGGCGCAGCGCCTGCTCCGAGACAGGATCGATTCGGTGCTGGCCGGCGAACTCGCCAGGTTCGGGGCGGTCCTCGACTCGCTCGCCGTCGACGGCGACGCCGCAGCCAAGTTGGGCGCCGCGGCAGCACAGCTGCGTTCGGCGGCGAAGGCGGCGTTCGACGACCTCACCGCGCCGGAGCTCAGATGACGACGGTCGAAAAGCTCGATGCCCTCGCGGAGGTGGTTGACCTCGTCGACGGCCGTGTAGACGGCGAACTGGTGCGCGATACCCGCCAGCTGCTGGCGCACGCCTCGCGTCGGCTAGCTGCCGGGCCGCAGACCACCGTCGCGCTCGCCGGCGCAACCGGTTCGGGCAAATCGAGCTTGTTCAACGCGCTCAGCGGCACCCGCCTGGCGGAGCAGGGCGTCCGTCGCCCCACCACCTCGAAGACGTTGGCCGTGAGCTTCACCGCCACCAATCCCGACCTGCTCGACCTGATCGGCGTCGAGCGTCGACGCGAGGCGAAACCGCCAATCCCGGGCCTGACGGATGTCGTGCTGTTGGACCTGCCCGACCACGACTCATTCTCTGGCCGGCACCGCGACGAGGTCGACCGGATGGTCGGGCTGGTCGACCAGTTCATCTGGGTCCTCGACCCGCAGAAGTACGCCGACGCCGCCATTCATCAGCGTTACCTGCGCCCGTTGGCCCGGCACCGTGACGTGATCACCGTCGTGCTCAACCAGGCCGACCTCCTGCCGCCGGATCAACTTGAGCAGTGCCTGGCCCACATCCGCAGGCTGCTGGACGCCGATGGCCTGCACGGGGTGCCGCTGCTGGCGACCAGCGCCCTGACCGGCATGGGGGTCGACGACCTCCGCGAACGACTCGTCGTCCTGGCCGGCGGTAAACGGGCGGCAGCCCAGCGGCTCGCCGCCGACGTCGCGGTTGCGGCCAGCCGGTTCGACCCGGAGGTCGGGCACGGGCCGACAGGGAAGGTCGAGAAGGAGACGGTGAGCAGGCTCAATGCGCAACTGTCGGCCGCCGCGGGGGTGCCCGTCGTCGTCGACGCCGTCAGAGACTCGGTGCGGTACCGTGGCCAGCTGGCCACCGGTTGGCCCCTGGTCAAATGGCTCGGACGGCTGCGCCCCGACCCGCTGAAGCGGCTGCGTCTGGGTGGCCCCGAGAAAACGCCGGGTGAGGCACCCGTGCTGACCCGCAGTTCGCTACCGCCGAGGTCGGTGGCCGCGGACGCACACCTGGCGACGGGGCTTCGGGCATTCTCGCAGGAGTTGGGGGAGGGGATGACGGCCACGTGGAGTCGGTCGATCACCGCCGTCGTCCACGCCGCGACACGTGGGCTGCCAGACGAACTCGACCGGGCCGTCGTGGCCGTCGACCTCAAGGTCGCCCGGCCCCCAATCTGGTGGGGGGTGATCCGGGCGCTGCAGTGGCTGCTCATCGCCGCCGTCGTCGTCGGCCTCGGCTGGCTCACGGTCAACGGGCTGCTCGGCTACTTCGGGTTGCCCGGCCTCGGCATGGTGCCGATCGGCCCCGAGGGTGGGTTCCGTGTGCCGCTTCCGACCATCCTTTCGCTCGGCGGGCTCCTCGCGGGGGTGCTGCTCAGCGTCTGCTCACAGCTGATCATCGGCGCAACCGCACTCGACGCGGCGCGTCGGGCCCGGAAATCGTTGGACGCCGCGGTCGCCGAGGTCGCACGGAGCCGGATCGTCGCCCCTGCCGAGGCCGAGATGGCACGCTACGTCGCCGCCCGGAAGGCCCTCGACCGCATCCTTCACTGACGCGTTCGGCCCCACGCGGGCAAGCTGGCATACTTGCCTGCGGTCAACCCGAAGGGATCTGCTCACAGTGGCTGAGTTCATCTACACCATGTACAACGTCCGCAAGACGGTCGGCGACAAGGTCATCCTCGACGACGTCACGTTGTCGTTCTACCCAGGCGCCAAGATCGGCGTCGTGGGCCCGAACGGCGCGGGCAAGTCGACGATGCTCAAGCTGATGGCGGGCCTCGACCGGCCCAACAACGGCGAGGCGAACCTCCAGAAGGGCGCCACCGTCGGCATCCTGCTGCAGGAGCCGCCGCTCGACGAGGATAAGACGGTCATCGAGAACGTCGAACTCGCGGTCGCCGAGACCAAGGCGATGCTCGGCCGCTACGACGAGATCGGCATGGCCATGGCCGAGCCGGACGCCGACTTCGATGCACTGATGGACGAGATGGGGCGGCTGCAGACCGAGCTCGAGCACCGCAACGCGTGGGAGATCGACTCGATGCTGGAGCAGGCGATGGACGCCCTCCAGTGCCCGCCGGCCGACACGCCGGTGAGCGTGCTCTCCGGTGGCGAACGACGCCGGGTCGCGCTGTGCAAGCTGCTGCTCGAGGCACCCGACCTGCTGCTCCTGGACGAGCCTACCAACCACCTCGACGCCGAATCGGTCGACTGGCTTGAGAAGCACCTCAAGAGCTACCAGGGTGCCGTGCTGGCCGTCACACACGACCGCTACTTCCTCGACAACGTCGCGGAATGGATCTGCGAGATCGACCGCGGGCGCCTGCACCCTTACGAGGGCAACTATTCAACCTACCTGGAGACCAAGCGGCAGCGGCTCCAGATCGAGGGCAAGAAGGACGCCAAGCGCGCCAAGATCCTCGAGAAGGAACTCGAGTGGGTGCGCTCCAACCCGAAGGCTCGCCAGGCCAAGAGCAAGGCGCGTCTCGCACGCTACGAGGAACTGGCAGCAGAGGCGGAGCGTAACCGCGCCGTCGACCTGGCCGAGATCAACATCCCGCCCGGCCCGCGCCTGGGGTCGGTCGTCCTGGACGTGAAGAACCTGAAGAAGGGCTTCGGCGACCGCGTCCTGATCAAGGATCTTTCGTTCACGCTGCCGCGCGCCGGCATCGTCGGCATCATCGGTCCGAACGGCGTCGGCAAGACGACGCTGTTCAAGACGATCACCGGGCTCGAACAGCCCGACGCTGGCAGCGTCAAGGTCGGCGAGACGGTCTCGTTCAGCTATGTCGACCAGAACCGTGCGGGCCTCGACGCCAAGAAGAACGTGTGGGAGGTCGTCTCGGATGGCCTAGATTACATCAAGGTCGCCAACTTCGAGATGCCGTCGCGTGCCTACGTAGCGTCGTTCGGCTTCAAGGGCCCGGACCAGCAGAAGCTGGCAGGTGTCCTGTCGGGTGGCGAGCGGAACCGGCTGAACCTGGCGCTCACGCTGAAGCAGGGCGGCAACGTTCTGCTACTCGATGAGCCGACCAACGACCTGGATGTCGAGACGCTGCAGTCGTTGGAGGATGCGCTGCTCGACTTCCCGGGGTGCGCCGTCGTGATCTCCCACGACCGCTGGTTCCTCGACCGTGTGGCCACGCACATCCTTGCCTGGGAGGGCACGGATGAGGACCCGTCGAACTGGTACTGGTTCGAGGGCAACTTCGCCGATTACGAGGAGAACAAGGTCGCCAGGCTCGGGCCGGAGGCTTCGCGTCCGAAGTCGTCGTCGCACCGTCGCCTGACCCGCTGACCCGCCTGCTGTTCACTCGACCAGAAGCGTCAGGAGGCTGGGCACCGCCGCTGGGCGGAGGCACTGCTGGGCGTCCGGGTCGGGCGCGACCGAACAGTTGAAGTCCTGCCCGTCGAACGTGGTGGTGATCCACATCACCCGTTCGCCTGCCTGGAGCACAGTCGACTCGGTCCATCGGCCGGTGTCGTAAGCGTCTTCCGGGATCAGCCCGAAGCCGAACGAGTAGCCGACCCTCACGGGTTCGGCGTCGACGATGTCCGGGTTCAGCACCACGTCATCGGAATGGTCCTGGATCCGGGCATCGGTCAGGCCGGCGTCCTCCAGTTGCCCGGCGCAGTTGATGGCCGCGTCGTTGATCGTGTCGAATCCGGCGGTCGCCGCGTCGACGCTCGGGTATCCGAGCACCACGGCCCACACGTCGGTCGGGTAGGCGTCTCCGGCCAAGCCCAGCTCGCGGACCAGGAACGTCGAGGGGGAGCCGTAGTCACCCGGGTCGCACAGGCCGATGGCGACCCCGGGGGGCGGCTCATGCTCTGCCTTGACCTCGCCGGTCACCTGGGGGTCGAGCAGCAGATCGGCGGTGGGGACGTTGGCCCAGCCTGGCGGGGTCACGCTCGGCACTTCGGGTGCTACGGGTGAACCTGGCGTCGAAGGTGTGGGCGGCACGGTCGTCGGTGTGGGTGGGGGAGTCGGCGTGGCTGTCGGAGACGCGGTGGGGGAGGGTGAAGGGCCGGCCCAGTCGGGTCCGCTTCGGTCGTCGAGGAGCGGGCTCTGCCACACGGCGACCCCGGCGATGATGGCCAGCGCGGCGACCCCGGCGGCGGTGCCCAGGTAGCGACCCGCACGGCGCCGGTTTCCGCGGCGTCGGATCTCGCTCGGTGGGAGCATGGGGGCCTCCTTTCCTGCCGCCGCCAGACGATCCAGTTGGGGAATGCGTTCAGGCATGGCGGACCTCCACCTCGGGATTGAGCAACTGCGCCAGCGTGGCGCGGCCGCGGGACAGCCGCGCCTTGACGGTGCCGGTCGGCGAACCGACCTCTTCCGCGACCTGGGCGATGCTCAGGTCGCACAGGTGATACAGGACGATGGCACGTCTCTGGTCCTCGGGTAGCTTGGCGAGAGCCGCTTCGAGCACTATCCGGTCCGGGGTGGGTTCCAGGTCGCGGGCGTGTTCGAGCGCCCGGTCGGGTTGGCGGAAGGCGCGCCTCGCCTTTCGCCAGCGGCTGACGGCCAGTCGGTAGGCCGTGGTCCGGACCCAAGCCTCGGGGCTGTTGGCAAGGTCGAGCTTGCGCCTGTGGTCCCAGGCTCGGATGAAGGCCTCCTGTACGCAGTCCTGCGCCTCGGTCAGGTTTCCGCACATCGCATAGATGGCGCCGACCACCCGGCCGAACGACGCCGCATAGAAGCGGTCGAACTGGTCCTCGTCCATGGAGCCTCCTTCCCGTCTACACCCTCTATACGCACCGGGCTGGGGTGTGGTTGCACCTCGATTCTCAGCGGATAAGTGCGGTCACATTGAGGTTCTGGGAAATCAGGCCGATTCCGGCGCAGCTTCCCAGCTCAAGTTGGGAGACGGTGTTGCGCGGCAGACGGCCGGGGGCGGACCTTGAAGGTCCGCCCCCGGCCGTTCTAGGAGGATGAAATCAGTTCGCCCGGAACCGGACGATGTTGTTGAACACCCACTTGCTGACGGGCACGTACCGGGTCGCCCCCGCGCTGTCCTTCCGGGTCTCAACGACGTTGGTCACCCAGGCGTAGCTTCGGCACGCACCGCGCCCAGTCGCCGCAGTGTCGCACTCGGTGCGCCAGTTGCGGCCAGACGACGTGAAGGTCCCCGTCTTCCCAAGCGGGTTGTCAGCCCACTGCGCCCGCTTCATGTACGGCAGGTACGTCAGGTTGTTGAAGTGCCAACCTGTCTCGGTCACGAACTTGCCACCCGCCTCGTAGCGCACCACAGTCGACCAGATGTTGGTGCGACAGCGCACCGTCTGTGAGTAGTACTCGCATTCGGTATACCAGCGACGCCCGTTAATCTCGTGATAGCCGGGAACCTCGTAGGGCCGCTGCGGGGTGAAGCCGATCTCGGGACGGGCCGTGACGGTCACCGTCGGTTGAGGCATCGGGCTCGGCTTCGTCTCCGGATCGGTTACCTTGCCGAGACCCGTGACCATGAACTCGTGCAGGTTGTCGAACTGGTCGGCGTAGGGACCCACATTGATTCCACTTACGCCATTGGCGTCAGCCAGATGCTCGAACGGTGCCGAATGCATGACCACGTTGAGCACGTTGGCCGCACTGCGTTGCAGGTCACCGAGTCGCATCGTGTAGCCGGCGGCCGGATAGTCTCCCCGCACGGTGACCGTGTACGAGACGACCGGGCTTGAGTCGTCGGCCGGGTCCTCCCGCACGATGCCGCTCAAAGTGACACCAGCGGCCTCGGCCGACGTCATCGTCGCGCCCCAGCTGTCGCCAGCTGCGTCGAGGATCGTCGCGACCTCTTCGTAAGCCTCGTTGACAGAGGTGTACGGATCCCGATGAGTCACGACCTCGTTGTTGATCGCATCCGCGGTCACAACCACCGAGGCGGGCACCTGGCTGAGATCGGTTGTGGCGTCCACCGTGGTAGCGACGGTTTCGGTACCAGTGGCGGACGGGATCAGCGAGTTGAACCCCCAGCGGTGCTGGACCCAGAGGAAGGTTCCCATCAACTGCTCGATCTGCCGGTGGACCGGAAGCCCGTTGACGTCGATGCGGGGCGTGTTCTTCAGAGAGGCGTTGATCATCTCCTCGGGATTGTTGCCCGGGGTGATGAGGTCATTGCCCGCATACATCGTGTTGACGGCACCGGCGCGGATGCCGCCCCAGTCGGTCATGACGAGGCCCTTGAATCCCCACTCGCCGCGCAGTAGATCCGTGAGGAGGTCGTAATCCCCGGCGGTGTAGGTGTTGTTGATCTTGTTGTAGGAACTCATCACCGTCATGGGCTGAGCCTGCTTCACGACGATCTCAAACCCACGCAGGTACATCTCGCGGAGCGCCCGCTCGCCGATGATCGAGTCGGTGGTGTTCCGGTCGCTCTCCTGGTTGTTCGCGGCGAAGTGCTTGACGGACACGCCCCTGCCCGGCACGCTCTGGACGCCTTCAGTCAGTGCCGCCGCCACCAGACCGGAAGCCAGCGGATCCTCGGACAGGTATTCGAAGTTGCGGCCGTTGAGCGGGTCGCGGTGCAGGTTGAACGACGGCGCCAGCCAGACGGTGGCCTCGAACTCGGCCATCTCGTCGCCGACGGCCTCGCCGACCTCTTCCACAAGCGCGCGGTCGAACGTCTGGGCGAGCAGCGTTCCGATCGGGAATGCGGTGGCCCACTGGTAGCTGACCGGGTTTGTCGCCAGCGTGTTCGTGACGCGAACCCCCGCCGGTCCGTCGACCAGGCTCATCCCTGCGATGCCGAGATCCTCGTACCGAGAGGTCGTGTACCCGGCAGCGCCGACGACGGACGTGATCGAACCGCCTGACGGGGTGCCTTCCACGATGTTGGCCAACTCCTCGAGCCTGCGGCTGGCCACGAACTCCTGCATCGTGACGGTGCCACGGTAGACGTCGTAGAGGGTCCACTCCGGGTTCGTCTCTGTTGCGACGACGTTCTCGCCGGTCTTTGTGGGGTAGGCACCCCCGGTGCCTTCCCAGTCGTCCTGATCAGGGTCGAGATAGACGTCGACCGAGGAGATCGGGCTCTTGTCGATGTCGTAGTACGGCGAATCGGTGCCGACGGCGACGTCCTGGTCGAACGGTGAGGAATTGTCCTCGAACGGGATGGCAGACGACGGGAGCGTGACGCGCGGAGCCGCCGCGATCTGCTCGGCCTCGTCGGCGTAGCTGTAGAAGTCCGCCGGGTCCGAGACCAACTCGGTGGCTGGCGCGACATCGTTGTACTGGTTGGTTAGCTGCTCAACCACTTTGGTGGTGCTGACCGGCAGGACCGCGGCCACAGCGGTGTTCCGCGAGGAGTTGCCCACCCGGATCACATAGTCGCCCTTCTCAACCACGTAGGCGGCCGTCGCCTCGTCGTAGGAGGACAACTCGAAGATGTCGAAGCTGACGGTGACGCTCTGCGACTGCCCCGGGGCGAGGTTGTCGGTCTTCGCATAGCCCGCGAGCTCCTGATAGGGCTTGTCAAGGCCGGACTGCGGCGCGGAGAAGTAAACTTGGACGACTTCCTTGCCGGAGGCCTTCGTGCCGGTGTTGGTTACCTTCGCGGCCACGTTGATGCGACCGTCCGAAACCGTGACCTTGCCAGGATCGATCTTGAAGTCGGTGTAGGAGAGCCCGAACCCGAACGGATAGTTGACGACGGTGGCCGGGTCGGAGCTGAGCGTCTTGTAGAAGGAGTCGAAGTAACGGTAGCCGACGTAGATCCCTTCCGAGTACTCCTCGTGCAGGGTGTCGCCGTCATTGCCCGCGAAGGTCTCCGAGGCGGGGTAGTAGTCGTAGTTGGCAGCCCACGAGTCGGTGAGCTTTCCCGAAGGGGTCACATCGCCGGATAGGACGTCAACCAGGGCGTGGCCGGACTCTTGGCCCGCCTGTGACATCAGGAACAGTGAATCCAGGGCTTGGCCCCCGTTCGGGTCCTGGACATCGGCGTTGATGTCCTTGAAGAACTCCGTGTCCACGATGCCGCCCGTGTTGAGGACGACGACGACCTTTGAGTAGGTCTGACCGAGCAGCCTGAGGTTGGCAGCCTCGATGTCGTTTAGGTAGAAGTCTCCCTTGCTGGCGCTACGATCGCTGCCCTCGCCGGAGTTGCGGGCGACGATGAACAGGGCGGTGTCGGTCGCCGCTGTGGGCTGGACGGTTGTCGAGGTGAGTGCCTGCTCCAGGGACGCGTAGTCGATCGACCCGAAGATTCCGCCAGATCCCGACGCGTTGTCCACGGCATCGACCATGGCGTCGTAATAGACGGGGCTGGTGGTGACCTTGTACCCGGCCTTCTCCAGGCCGGTGCGGACGTCGACGGTGGCCCGGTTGTTCACCGAGCCCGAGCCGGTTCCGCCCTTTACCGTGGCGTACGCGCCGACCCCGAAGAGAGCGACGTTGCCGTTGTCGGCGATGGGCAGGGCGCCCCCGGTGTTGTCCAGCAGCACCATGCCTTCGGTGGCCGCCCGGCGGGACAGCTTGGCGTGCGCGGTCTCCCGCGAACTCGGATTGGGGTTGGTGGTGGCGGCCTGAGCCGGCAATGTTCCTACGCACAGTGTTGCGGCAAGCGCCAGCGGGATGACCACCCCCCAGCCCCTGCGATTCTGATTCGACCTCTTACGTATGGCTCCTCTCTGAGCACCATGCGCACCGCTGGATATGAGCGAGCGACCCGACGTTGGGTGGGATGCGGTGGGATGAGCGTACGTTAGGGATAAACCGACTGTCAATCGAGAACTGTGGCGATGCTGACGTTTTCCCACCAAATGCGAGAAAAAAGCGAGATGGCTATGCCGATTCGGGCAACGTTTCTCGTGGGTCCAGGGGGGCGCTCGACGGCTGCTTCATCAACCAGCGTCGTGCGTGGCCAACAGTTCCGCCAACGACATCGACGCCCTGCCTGCGAGTGACGTCAGTTGCGTCTGGCACGAGAACCCGTCCGCGAGCACGATCGCGTCGGGGTGCGCCTCGACGGCGGGGCCGAGATCATGCTCGAACACCTTGACGCTGACCTCGTGGTGCCCACGCTCGACGCCGAAGTTGCCCGCCAGCCCACAGCAACCGCCGACGACGACCAGGTCGGCGCCGGTCGACTCCAGGATCGCCCGGTCCTTCGCCCACCCGAGTACGGACGCGTGGTGGCAGTGCGGTTGCGCGACGATCGTGTGGCCGCTCAGATCCGGAGGTGTGAAGTCGGAGTCGCTCTCCAGGAACTCGGCCAACGTGAGCACCGCACCGTCCAAGGCGGCGACGTTCGGGTCGTCTGGCAGCAGTTCGGGGGCGTCGCTGCGCCACACCGCGGTACACGATGGCTCGACGCCGACGATCGGCACACCGGCCTCGACGAAGGTTGCCATCACCGCGGCGGCGTTGGAGAGTTGACGCCTTGCACCATCGAGTTGGCCGGTCGAGATCCAGGTCAGCCCACAGCAGGCCGTCTCGCGCAACACCTCCGGTTCGTAACCGAGCCGGACCAGGAGTTGGGCCATGGCGGCGAACGTCGTCGACTCGAAGCAGTCGGAGAACGAGTCGACCCAGATCAGAACGCGACCCTTCGATTTCGCGGGCGCTCCGCCGGATGACCTGATAGGCCGGGAACGTGCGGCGCGGGAGGCGAACTGGGGGATCTCGCGGCGGCGGTCCACTCCGGCCCCCCAGCGAAGGGCGCGCCCGAGCACGGGGGTGCGCCCGACCACGTTGATCAGTTTCCCGAGCCCCGGGATGGTGGTGATCAGCCGACCCCAACGCGGCAACCATCCGAGCGCGTAGTGGTTGCGCGGCCGCAACCGACCCTTGTAGGTCTCGTGGGTGACGCGGGCCTTGTAGGCGGCCATGTCGATCCCGGTAGGACAATCGCGGGCGCAGCCCTTGCACGACAGGCACAGGTCGAGTGCCGCGTGCACCTCGGGGGAGCGCCAACCCTGCGTGATCAGCGACCCGTTGACCATCTCCTGCAGCACCCGGGAACGCCCGCGAGTCGAATCCTTCTCATTTCGGGTGGCCTGGAAGCTCGGGCACATCACCCCGCCGGTGCCGGTCGTGTCGGCCAGGCACTTGCCCACCCCGGAGCACTGATGGACGGCCTCGACGAACTCCGCAGCGCTCGACGAAAGAGGCGATCGGCTGACGGCGACCATCCGCAGGTCCTGTTCGACCGGGGCGGGATCGACCAGGACCCCCGGATTGAGCAGGCCTCGCGGGTCGAAGATGTGTTTGACCTGCCCGAACAGTTCGATCGCCGCAGGCGAGTACATGTGTGGCAGCAGCGCGGAGCGGGCGCGGCCGTCGCCGTGCTCCCCGGACATCGACCCGCCGAAGCGGGCGACCAGGACAGCCGCCTCCTCGACGAAGTCCTTGTAGCGGGCGGCGCCGTCGCGGTCGGTGAGCGGGAAGTCGATGCGGCAGTGGACGCAACCGTCACCGAAATGCCCGTACGGGAGGCCGTGGAGGTTGTGTCGTTCCAGAAGCTTGTCGAACTCACGCAGGTATTGACCCAGGTGTTGCGGTGGGACGGCCGCGTCCTCCCATCCGCCGTAGGCGGGTTTGGCGAGGCTCACCCCAGCCAGGCCGGCGCCGTCGGCCCGGATCTTCCAGAGTTGGGCAGCCCTCGCCGGGTCCTCGATGACCTGCCCCTCGGTAGCGGCGGACGCCTGCACCACGGCCTCGGCGCGGGAGCGCACCTCGGCGGGATCGTCGCCGACGACCTCAAGGAACATCCAGCCGTCTCCCGCGGGCAGGCCGGCGACGCTTTCGGGTCCGATCTTGGCGGCGACGACGTCGACGATCCGGCGGTCCAGTCCCTCGCACGCGGTCGGCTTGAAGCGCAGGAGGTTCGAGATGTCATCCCCCGCGTCGGCCATGGCCGGATAGCCGAGGGCGACCATCAGTCGCTCCGGTGCATCCGCGACGAGCCGGACGGTCGCCCGGACGATGACGCCGAGGGTGCCCTCGGTGCCGGAGAAGAACTTGGCGGTGTCGAAGCCCTTCTCAGGCAGGAGATGCTCAAGTGAGTAGCCGGAGACCTGCCTGATGAAGGTGCCGAACTCGGTGCGGATGATGCCGAGATTCGCCGCGACCAGGGTGCGCAATTCGGGCACGTCGTCGGTGCCGAGCGTGATGAGATCGCCATTGCCGGTGACGACGTCGAGGCTGACGACATTGTCGGCCATGCGCCCGTACCCGAGGGCGCGCGGGCCGCAGGCGTTGTTGCCGATCATGCCGCCGACCGTGCAGCGGTTCGAGGTCGATGGGTCGGGCCCGAGCCTGAGCCCGAACGGGCGAGCGGCCTGCTGCAACTGGTCCTGGACGACGCCGGGGTCGATGACCGCCGTCCGGGTCTCGGGGTCGATCGAGTGGATCCGGTTGAGGTGGCGGGCTACGTCGATCACAAGGCCTGGGCCGACGGCGTTGCCCGCGCACGAGGTGCCCGCGCCACGCGCGGTGATCGGGACGCCGACGTCGAGCGCCGCGCGCACGAGCGTGATCAACTCATCGGGTGTGCGCGGGTGGGCCACGGCGTCGGGCTGCACCCGGTAGAGCGAGGCGTCGCTGGAGTACAGCGCGCGGGTGAGGTTGGAGGTGTCGACTATCTCCGCGAGGTCACCCAACCGGTCCAACAGGCGGGCATGGGGCGAGGTGGCGGTGATGGTCACCGTCCTAGTCTGCCACCGCCAGGACCTCCTGCATCGCGCGCCCGAGTGCGGTGAAATCATCGGGTGAGATGGCGTCGACGAAGACGCGCCGGACGGAGTCGACGTGGGCTGGGGCCGCCTGCTTCAGGAGTTGGAAGCCCATCTCTGTCATCGTCGCCTGGACCCCGCGCCCGTCGGCGGCGCAGGAGGTGCGCGTCACGTAGCCGGCCTGCTCCATGCGCTTGACGGTGTGGGTCAGGCGGGAGCGGGAGTGGCCGACCGACGCCGCCAGTTCGCCCATGCGGATGGTGTGGTCAGGTGACTCGCTCAGTCGGACGAGCAACTCATACTCGGAGAGGCTGAGGTTGAAGCGACGCAGTTCGGCGTCAAGGTACTCTTCGATGTGCGCCTTGGCCAGGAGGTAGCTCCGCCAGACGCGTTGCTGGCTTTCGTCGAGCCAGCCTGCAACCGGTTCAGACATGTCGATGATGGTACCACATGCTTTAGATTTCAAGCATGTCGTTGCCCCAAGACCTACTCCATTCACGTTAGTCTTGCCGGTAACTCGTCAGGACAGCCGAAGGAATGGTCAAAGATGTCGATCCGCGAACAACTCCTAGCAAATGCCCCTACAAGCGTGGGCGACATGCTCAGGCAGAGGGTCGAGGCGACCCCGGACAAGCCCGCGTTCATGGCCCCTGACGGCGCCGACGGCCCCAACACATGGAAGTCCTTCACCTGGCGGGAGTCGAGCGCCATCATCGACAGACTCGCCGCAGGCCTGCTGGCCCGTGGACTCAACTATGAGGAGCGGGTGGCAATCTGCTCCAACACGAGGCTGGAATGGATCCTGCTCGACCTGGCGATCGCGCTCGCCGCTGGAGCCACGACGACTGTCTACCCGAACACCGGCGCCGAGGAGGTCGACTACATCCTCGCCGACTCAGGCACGAAGATCCTGGTCGCTGAGGACGCGAAGCAGCTTGCCAAGGTCGTCGACGACCAGCAGCTGACCGCCCAGATCCACACCATCGTGGTGCTCGACACCGAAGGCGTCACGCTCGACGACCGCGTCTTGTCCTACGAGCAACTGCTGAAGCTGGGGGTCGGTCACCTCGCCGAGCATCCACAAGCGGTGGAGGATTCCATCGCGTCGACCAACCGCGATTCGCTTTCCACCCTCATCTACACCTCCGGCACGACCGGTCGCCCAAAGGGGGTTCGGCTCAATCACATCTCATGGGTCTACGAGGGCGTCGGCGTCCAGCACCTGGAGCTTCTGGGAGAGGACGATCTCCACTACCTCTGGCTCCCGCTCAGCCACGTGTTCGGCAAGGCGCTGATCGCCTGTCAGCTTTCGATCGGGTTCTGCACGGCCGTCGACGGGCGGATCGACCACATCGTCCAAGGGCTCGGAGAGGTGAACCCGACCATCATGTGCGGCGCCCCGCGCATCTTCGAGAAGGTCCGCGGCGCCGTCCTGACCGGCAACACCGGGTTGAAGGCCAGGATCTCCCACTGGGCGTTCTCGGTCGGCTACAAGACCATCGACGACCGTCTCGCGGGCCGGGAGCTCAAAGGGCTGCTCGCCGTGCAGTACAAGCTCGCGGACAAGCTCGTCTTTTCGAAGCTGAAGGCAAAGCTGGGCGGGCGGATCAAGTTCATGGTCTCGGGAGCGGCCAAGCTGAGCCCCCAGGTGCAGAAGTGGTTCTACGCGGCAGGCATCCTCATCGTCGAGGGCTACGGTGCCACCGAGACCAGCGCCATCGCTGGCGTCGACCACTGGCGGGATCCGCACCTCGGCACTGTCGGTCGGCAGATTCCTGGCATCGACGCGAAGGTCGCAGATGACGGGGAGCTCCTGCTACGTGGGCCGATCATCTCGCCTGGGTACCACAACCTCCCCGAGCAGAGCGCCGAGACGTTCGTCGACGGCTGGTACCACACTGGAGACATCGCCGAGATCCTGCCGAGTGGCCACATCAGGATCACCGACCGCAAGAAGGACCTCTTCAAGACCTCTGGCGGCAAGTTCGTCGCCCCGCAGAAGGTCGAGAGCGCGATCCAGGCCAACATCCCCTACATCGCGCAGTCGATCGCAGTCGGCGATGGTCGCAAGTACGTCTCGGCGCTGGTCGTGCTGGACCCAACGCTGCTCCAGAAGTGGGCAGACAAGCGAGGCATCCAGGGCAGCTACGCCGAGCTGTCGCAGCGACCCGAGATCCACGCCTCCATCGAACGCGCGATGGAGAGGGTCAATGCCAAGCTGGAGCGTTGGGAAACCGTCAAGAAGTTCGCGATCCTCGACCATGAGCTGACGGTCGAGAACTCTGGGGTGACGGCGAACATGAAGATCCGCCGAGGCGTGGTCGCCGAGCGCTATGCCGACCTTGTAGCCAAGCTATACCCGCAGGAAGACTGAGTGTTCGGGTACCGCTGCTCGCTGCGCTGGTCGGACCTCGACGCTCAGGGTCACGTCAACAATGCCGTCATCGTCGACTATCTGCAGGAGGCGCGTGTCGCGTTTCTGCGCTCAGGGTCGGCCTCGCCGTTGCTGGACAGCGGGATCGTCGTCGTGTCGCACGAGCTTGAGTACCACCGGCCCGTCGAATACCGCGACGACCCCGTCACGGTCGAACTCGGCATCAGCCAGTTGGGCGCTTCGCGGCTCGAGGTCGCCTACGAGTTGCGGCAGTCCGATCGGGTCGCCGTGGTCGCCCGGACGGTGCTGTGTGCGTTCGACTTCGACCTGCAGAGCCCCGTTCGGTTGCAGCCTGACCACCGTGGGTTCTTCGCGGGGCACCGGATCGACGCGGGGTCGCTGCGCACCGTCGAGGCGCCGTCCCTGAACGGGCGCGGCACCCCGGTTTCGATCAAGGTGCGGTGGTCCGACCTCGACTCCTACGGGCACGTCAACAACGCGATGGTGTTCGACTACGTCCAGCAGGCCAGGATCACCGCCACCACCGGATGGGACCCGGCGATGGCGAGGGTGGGCACGCAGGGCAGCGACCGGATGTGGCTCGTGGTGCGCCAGGACGTCGACTACGTGGCCCAGATCGGGCACCGGATCGAGCCGTACGTCGCGCGGGTCGCTCCGGTGAAGTTGGGAGGCACGTCGATCACCTTGGCCACCGAGTTGATCGACCCCGATTCGGATGAGGTCTTGGTCAGGGCGAGGACGGTGCTGGTCTCGTCTGACATGTCTGGTCGCCCCGTCGACCTGGGCGCGGAGACCCGCTCCCGGTTGGCTGCTCATCTCGTCGCCGGTTGACGGGGCGCGGGGCGGGTCTGGCGTTGAGCACTATTGCGGGTTCGCTTGTCGAAAGGACGCCTACTTACGGCGTGTCGCGGATCGAGTCCGGGATAGTGCTCATTGCTGCACCCGTGGCAGGGCTCTGACGGCGGTACGCGGGAGTCTGGACGGCGGTGCGGGAGGCCTGGACGGTGGAGGCGCCGTTGAGCACTATTACGGGTTCGTTGGACGATTGAACGATAAAACCGTGCTGTCCGTGCATCGAGTCCGGGATAGTGCTCATCGCTAAACCCGCGGCAGGGATCTGACGGCGGGATGCAGGGATCTGACGTCTCACCCAGCCACAGGCTGACAGCGGGGACACGACCAGATGATGCGCTCGCGCCCGGCGTCGGGGTCGGCGACACTGGTCCCCCCGCCGAGCGTGTCCTTGGCGATCGCCGCACCGCAGCGCAGGCACGGGCGACCAGCCCGGCCGAACACGAACGTCGTCGACCCGCGCCGCTGGTCGCCCGTGAACGTGCGCACCGGGCTCGACAGGTTGGCGCGCATCAGCTTGACGGTGAGGTCGACGACGGCGGCGACGTCGACCTCGGCGACCCGCGAGGCCGGGTGCACTCCGCTGAGGAAGCACACCTCTGCCCGGTACTCGTTGCCGATCCCGGCCAGGTTGCGTTGGTCTAGCAGCGCCTCACCGATCGTGCGGGAGGGCTCCGACCCGACCCGGCGAAGCGCCTCCTCCCGGCCCGACGGGGCCCAGCGGCCGGCGGTGTCCCAATCGTCGGCCAGCAGATCGGGCCCGAGCCAGCCCATCCGGGCGTCGAACTCCCGAGCGGGCCACAGCTCGACGATCCCGAGGTCGTGGCCCACCAACTCGATGCCGCCGGAGACCCGGACGACGAGCCGCGCGGTGTGCGCTGGCAGCGACCAGCGGGTGCCTTCCTGGTGGATCCGCCAGAGGCCGTCCATCCTCAGATGGGTGTGAAGAACCAGGTCGCCGACCAGCCAGAACAGGTGCTTTCCATGCGGCCAGACCCGCAGAATCTCCTTGCCGCTGAGATCGACCGTTGCCAACTGCGGCACCCGGAACTGCGAGTGCGCGATCTCCCTTCCGACGAGCGGCTGGAGTCGCTCAGAGAGTCGCCAGACGGAGTCGCCCTCAGGCACGGGGGGCCTCGATCGTGACCCCCTTCGGCGTGAGCCGCGCGCCAGCATCGAGCATCGCCTGCTCCAGCCCGCTGGCGCCGACCCGTTCGCCGTCGACCTCCTCGATGCGGAGCCGCTGCATCCGGCCCTCCGCGGCGGCGCCACGAAGCGCCGTCACCACCAGCGCGACCGTCTCGGCCCGATCCTCGCCGAACAAGGTCAGCACCCGGCCGCCGCGCGTCAGATGCGCCAGGAGCACGCCGTCGGCCACCACCACCAGGGCACCGGCGGCCCTCGAAGGATGGGCGGTGGCGTGCTCGGGCCAGGGCAGCACGCTGCCGTAGGGATTGGCTGGGTCGAGGGCAGCCAGCACCACCGGGGTGGGATTGGTCGACCCGGACGGCCACCGGCCCTGGTCGGGGGAGTCGGCATGCGCGCGAAGGTCGCCGACGACGTCGGTGGTCGAGAACTGCGCGCCGCCCAACCCGTCCACGAGGTAGCCGCGCAGCACCTTGCCCGCCTGCTCAAGCTCGGAGAGCAGCCGATACGCGGCGGCGAAACCGCCGGGGGTGCCGTCGGCCGTGACCCCGCCGCGCGTGATCACCCCGAACCGCGACAGCCACGACGACGCCAGCGCGAGCGCCCGTTCGGCGGCGGGAAGCTGCGGGTCGCGGACCCGGTACCACCGACCCCCGACCGCGGGCGCCGTCGACCCCGCGGAGGCGGGCATGCGACCGAGGCGGGGGATCCGGGCCCGGCGGCGCGGGTCGGGGCGAGACGACTTGTGTGCCGCGCGGGTCGACCCGCCGATCCGCGCCCGCACCGGAGCAAACGACACCGGAGCGATCGCGCCCTGCTCCGCGGCCCGCCACCAGGCATCGACGGTGTGGGCACCGCTGGGCAGCGACCCGAACGTCCCGTCGCCCTCGGCCAGTGCGGCGGCCAATGCCACAGAGTCCTGATCTGGCGGTTGGGGAGCCTCGCCGACCAGGCCGAGATCGTCGGCGGGCACCAGCGCCACCAACGGGTCGTTCGGCCCGGCGCTGCCGACGATGCGGACCAGCACCTCGCCCTCGGCGATCAACTGGTCGAGATGCGCAGACGAGTACCCCCGCAACCGGGTGGGCAGCACGTGCGTCTCCCAGGCGGAGGCGGGCAGGGCGGCCCCTGCGAGCCGCTGCAGCGCGAGTAACACCTCGTCAGGGCCGGATGCGGGCCGCTCGACCAACTGGTGGCCGGATGCCAGGAACCGGACGTAGCCCGTCTGCGAGACGGGCTGCAGTTCGGAGCGGGCCTTCGCGAGCGACCTCGACCGCAGCCTACGCAGCACCTCGGGATCGACGTATTCCACGTCTGTGGAGGTGAACCGGCCCACCGTCAACCGGCGACCGGCCGACTCCCGCTCAAGCACCAGCAGCACCGTCGACGGCCCGAGCCCGAGATCGGCGGCGAGCTCGGCCGCCGTGAACGGCCCGTGCGTGCGCGCATATCGCGCGATCAGCTGCGTCAACGGGTCGCGACCCTCCGGCGTCGACGGCGCGGCGTACCCCGCGGGCACCGGCACGCCGAGCGCGTCCCGCAGCAGCCCGACGTCGGAGGCCGACACCAGCTGTGGTACCCCCGCCAACTGCACGACGGCGACCCGACCGGCGAGTTCTTCCACGGCGCGATCGACGTCGAGATCCGCCACATGCGCAGGCAGCTCCGACAGTGGGATCGGCCCGAGCAACCGGGGCAGATCGGCCAACTGCTCCGTCGTCCGGGCGCGGCGCTCGTCGGTCAGGTGCCGCAACTCGGCCACGACCTCGGCGACGATGTCGGGATCGAGGACCTCCCGCAGGTCGAGCGTCCCGAGGGCCGCGGCCAGCAGCTCCGGATCGAGCGAGAGCAGCGCGGCCCGGCGCTCGGCGAGCGGCACATCGCCGTCATAGATGAACGCCCCGGGGTAGCGGAACAGCAGGCTCGCCGCGAACGGGCTCGGCCGCTCGGTGACGACCTCGACCAGCCGGACCGAGCCCGAGCGCAGCGCCCGCATCAGCTCCACCAGCGCAGGTACGTCGTAGACGTCCTGGGTCACCTCGCGGATGGTCTCAAGAATGATGGGGAAGCGCGGATAGTGCCGGGCGACCTCAAGCAGTTGCGCGGCTCGCTGACGCTGCTGCCAGAGCGGCGCCCGGCGCCCCGGGTCGGGGCGGGGCAGCAGCAGGGCCCTGGCCGCGGCCTCGCGGAACCGGGAGGCGAACAGTGAAGTGCCGCCCACCTGCGCCGTCACCAGCCCTGTCACCTCCTCGGGGTCGAGGACGATGAGCTCCGCCAGCCGGTCGACCAGGTCGGAGTCGGGTAGCCGCAACACGATCCCGTCGTCGCCGCCCACCGGCGACACGTCGACGCCACCCTCGGCCGACAGCACCGCGCCGATGATCGTTCCCCAGGCGCCGAGCACCCGCCTGCCGAGGGGGGAGTGGATGACGACGCGCCAATCACCCAGCTCATCGCGGAACCGTTCAAGCAACACCGTGCGCTCGTCAGGCACCACCCCGGTCGCCGCGCGCTGCTCCTGCAGATAGGCCGCGAGGTTGCCTCTGGTGTGGCCGTCCAGATAGCCGCGATCCAGCCGGGCCGGGTCCCGTGATGCCTCGCGCTGCAGAGCGCCGATCCCTCGCCCCAGCTCGGTGGGGCGACCCTCGTCTTCGCCCTTCCAGAACGGCAGCCGCCCGGTGTTGCCGGGCGCGGGGGAGACGCGCACCTGGTCGCGGGTGATCTCTTCGATCCGCCACGACGACGCGCCGAGGGTGAACACGTCGCCCACTCGCGACTCGTGCACCATCTCCTCATCCAGCTCGCCGACGCGCCGCGGACCCTGCTCATCCCCGGCGAGGAATACCCCGAACAGGCCACGATCTGGGATCGTGCCCCCCGAGGTGACGGCCAGCCGCAGCGCGCCTGGGCGCGGGTAGAGCCGGTTGTCGTCGCCGAGCACCAGCCGGGCGCGCAGATGGGCGAAGTCGGCCGACGGGTAGGCGCCGGTCAGCAGCTCGACGACCGCGTCGAGCAGGGCCCGAGGCAGCCCCGCGTACGGCTGGGCCCGCGTGACCGTGGCGAACCACTCGTCGACGTCGAGCCCCGCCTCGCCCGCAGCCACCGCTGCGGCCACCGTCTGCTGCGCCAGCACGTCGAGCGGTTGACGGGGGATGCGCAACTCCTCGATCTCACCGGTCAGCAGCCGCTCCGTCGTGACCACCGCCGCGGCGAGGTCGCCCCGGAACAACGGATAGACGTCGCCGCGCGACACCGCCCCGACGACGTGACCGGCCCGGCCGACCCGTTGTAGCGCGCTGGCCACCGACGGCGGCGCCGAAACCTGGACGACCCGGTCGACCGCGCCCATGTCGATGCCGAGCTCCAGGGAGCTGGTCGCCACCACGCACCGCAGCGCACCCGACTTCAGCGCCGTCTCGATCTGCGCGCGGGCCTCCTTGCTGACCGACCCGTGGTGCGCCCGGGCGATCACCGGCGGGGCGCCACGCACGGTGTCGACGGGGGCCATCACCTGGGCGGGCGGCCGGGCGGGGAGCGGCGGCAGCGTCTCCGGTGCGTGCTCCTCCGCCCAGAGCTCGTTGAGCCGACCCGTCAGCCGTTCCGCCGTGCGCCGACCGTTGGTGAAGACCAGCGTCGAGCGACCCGACTTCACCGTCTCGTAGATCTGGGCTTCGACGTGAGGCCAAAGCGATGAGCCGGGGGAGTCGACGGCGACGGTGTCGGTGCCGCCGAGCGCCAGGAGCGGGTCGGACGGCGCCTCGGTACCAGGCGGCGGGCCGGGGTCGCTCATGTCGGCCACGGGCACCCGCACCGTCACGTCCCACAGCTTCCGCGTCGGCGGCGCCACGACTGTGACCGCCCGGTCGCCGCCGAGGAAAGCGGCGATCCGGTCGATGGGTCGCACGGTGGCCGAAAGCGCGACCCGCTGCACATCCGACCCGACAAGCGCGTCGAGCCGTTCCAGGCTGAGTGCCAGGTGGCTGCCGCGTTTGGTGCCTGCGACCGCGTGGATCTCGTCGACGATCACGGTGCCGACGCCCGTGAGCGTCTCGCGCGCGCCGCTGGTGAGCATCAGGTACAGCGACTCGGGCGTGGTGATCAGGATGTCGGGTGGATGTCTGAGCAACGCGGCGCGCTCCCTGGCTGGGGTGTCGCCCGAGCGGACGCCGACGCTGATCGGGCGCATCGGCAACCCGAGCCGCTCCGCCGCCAGCCTGATCCCGGTCAGCGGTGCGCGCAGGTTGCGCTCCACGTCGACCCCGAGCGCCTTCAACGGAGACACGTAGACGATCCGGGAAGCCCCGCCCGCCAAACCGGATCCCCGGCGCGAAGTGCCCGAGGCCGCGACGAGACCGACGGACCCGGCCAAGGAATCGATGGCCCACAGGAAGGCGGCCAGGGTCTTGCCCGACCCGGTCGGGGCAACCACGAGCGAGTGCTCGCCCGCGCCAACGGCCCTCCACGCCTCGGCCTGAACCGGTGTCGGCTCAGGAAAGACGCCCGCGAACCACTCCCTCGTGGGAGGCGAGAAGCGCGCCAGCGGGTCGGTCATGGGGCAAGTCTGCCAGCGCCCACCGACAACACGGTGGCCGACAACCCAGCCCCGGTCGGACGGTCCGGCCGGTCACGACTCCTGGATCTCGGCGCCGTCGGTCGACCAGTTGGTGTGGAAGGCGCCTTCGCGGTCGATACGGCGGTAGGTGTGTGCCCCGAAGTAGTCGCGAAGCCCCTGCGTCAGCGCCGCGTTCAGCCGCGGTGCCCGGGCCTGGTCGTAGTGGGCCAGGGCCGCGGAGAAGCCGGGGACCGGGACCCCGGCCCTGACCGCCGTCGCGACGACCTCGCGCCAACCGTCCTGCGCGTCGGCCAGCCCGGAAGCGATCGACGGCGCCTCGATCAGGGTGACGAGATTGCCGGCCGCGTACTCGGAGCGGATCCGCTCCAGCAGGCGCGCCCGGATGATGCAGCCGGCCCGCCAGATCTTGGCGACCTCACCGACGTTGATGTCCCACCCGTACTGCTCTGCAGCCATCCTGATCTCGTCGAGCCCCTGGGCGTAGGCGACGACCTTGCTCGCCCACAGCGCCTCCCGGATCTGCTCGATGAAGGCGTCCCGGTCGGCGACGTCGACCTTTCCGTCCGGCCCGGTGAGCGCCTTCTGCGCGGAGGCGCGCAGGGCGGGCGACGACGAGATCGCTCGCGCGAACACCGCCTCGGCGATCGCGTTTACGGGGGTGCCCAGGTTGAGCGCCGACTGGATCGTCCACGTGCCGGTGCCCTTCATGCCCGCGGCGTCGACGATCACCTCGACAAGCGGTCGGCCGGTCGCGGCGTCCACCTTGCGCAGCACCTCTGAGGTGATCTCGATGAGGTAGGAATCCAGGTCGCCGGTGTTCCAGGTGGCGAACACGTCGGCCATCTCCGGGTAGGACAACCCGAGACCCTTGAGCAGTTCGAAGGCCTCGCCGATGAACTGCATGTCGGCGTACTCGATGCCGTTGTGGATCATCTTGACGAAGTGGCCCGCGCCGTCGGTGCCGATGTAGGTGCAGCACGGCTCGCCGTCGACCTTCGCGGAGATCGACTCGAGGATGGGCCCAAGCGCCTCGTAAGACTCGCGGGAGCCGCCGGGCATGATCGAGGGCCCCTCAAGGGCCCCGACCTCACCGCCCGAGATGCCCGCCCCGACGAAGTGCAGCCCGAGCCCGCGCAGCTTCTCCTCGCGGCGACGCGTGTCCTCGAAGAAGGCGTTGCCGCCGTCGACGACGATGTCGCCTTCCTCCAACAGCGGGACGAGGGCGTCGATGGTCGCGTCGGTAGGCGCTCCCGCCTTGACCATGATGATGATGCGACGGGGCCGCTCGAGCGAGGCGACGAAGTCCGCCAGCTCGTGCGCGGGGCGGAAGTCGCCCTCTGTGCCGTGCTCTGCGATCATCGCGTCGGTGCGGGAGGCGGTGCGGTTGAAGACGGCCACGCTATGCCCCTTGTGGGCAAGGTTGCGCGCGAGGTTCGAGCCCATCACCGCCATGCCGACCACGCCAACGTTCGCCAGATCCGTCATCTTCTCTCCCATCATCGATTCTCGATGCGAGCCTACCTTCCGAGTGGGCGGCGCCTCGCCGGTTGCCCGAGACGCGGGCGGGCCCGAAACCGGCGGTTCAGCTGGCAACGATCACGGTTTGATTACGAAGTGATCATTTTGACCGCTCATTCTGGTGTGTTTAGTGAGCGTTTGCGCTCACGCACGATCCCTTTCCGGTGTCCCGGGTGTAGCGTTTTTCGAAGTAGAGCTCCCGCTCAAAGTAGATCCGGAGGATTAATGTCAGTCTCGTTCAAGACTCCCCTCAAGGTGACGGCGCTGTTGTCCGTCGCCGCCCTCGGCCTGACGGCCTGTGGTGGCACCACGACCCCGTCGGCCACCGAGTCGGCCACCGCAGGTTCCACCGCGACCTCCGCCTCGGCTCCCGCCGAAAAGGTTGAGATCGCCTACATGCACCGTCTCCCCGACGGCGAAGGCATGACCAAGGTTGCCGACATCGTCGCCAAGTGGAACGCAGAGAACCCCAACATCCAGGTCACCGCCACCAAGTTCGATGGCAAGGCCCAGGAAATGATCACGAAGCTCGAGACTGACGTCAAGGCGAACAACGCGCCCTGCCTCGCACAGCTCGGCTACGGTGAGGTCCCCGAGATGTTCGTCAAGGGCCTCGTCGAGGATGTCACCACCGAGGCTGACAAGTACAAGGACCAGTTCGGTGGCGCCTTCGGTCAGATGACCGTCGGCGGCACGACCGTCGGCCTGCCGCAGGACTCGGGGCCCCTCATCTACATGTACAACGAGGCCGAGTTCGAGAAGCTCGGACTTGAGGTCCCCACCACCGCCGAGGAGCTGGAGGCTGTCGCAGCCAAGGCCGCCGCCGGTGGCAAGTACGCCGCGGTGTTCACCCCTGACGAGGCCCAGAACTGGCTCGCCGGTCAGGCTGCAGGTGCAGGCGCTAACTGGTTCTCCTCCGAGAACGACCAGTGGAAGGTCGACACCACCGACGCCGGCACCACCGCCGTCGCCACCATGTGGCAGAACATGCTCGACGCCAAGTCCGCGCTCGTCGTGAACCGCTGGTCCGAGCAGTGGGACGCCGCCATCCTCGATGGCAGCATCATCGGCCACGTCGCCGCAGCCTGGGAGACCGGCTTTGCGCTCGACACCCTTGACGGCACCGCCTTCGAGGGCCAGTGGCGCGTGGCGCAGCTGCCTGCGATCAACGGCTCCGCAATGACCGGCCCCGACGGTGGCTCCGGTGTCGCCGTCATGAAGGGCTGCGAGCACCCGGCCGAAGCGATGGCGTTCAACGCCTGGTTCAACACGCAGGTCGACGACCTCGCCTCGCAGGGCCTCGTGCCGGCCGCCACGGCTGCCGCCACCACCCCCGAGAAGATGTCGCGCCAGTTCGGTGGCCAGGACGTCATGGCTGAGCTTGTCACCGCCAACGAGAACACCAACGCGGTCAACTACATCCCCGGCTTCTCCGCCGTCGGCCCGAAGATGAACGAGGCTGCCGCCGCAGCCGGTAGCGGCACCGGAAAGGTCGCCGACGTCTTCACCGCAGCTCAGGACGCCTCGATCGCCGCTCTGCAGGACGCGGGCCTCCCGGTCGCGAACTGATCCAAGTGACGCCGGGTCCAGATGTTCAGCATCTGGGCCCGGCGTTTCCACCCTCAAAGCACACAACCATCGACCAGAGCAAGGAATAGCACATGAGTGCTGCAACTGTTTCGAGCGCGCCGAAGGCCCGCGGGAGGTGGAGCAGGCAGGCCAAGCACGAGGCTCTCAGCGGATGGGCGTTCTCGTTGCCGTTCTTCATCTGCTTCTGCCTGGTCTTCGCGGCTCCCATCATCTCGGCCATCTACTCCAGCTTCTTCCAGGAGAAGGCAGCGGGTGGTGGCCTCTTCGGAGGGGGCGAGAAGACGTCGGTCTTCGTCGGCCTCGAGAACTACATCGTCGCGGGCACCGACCCCGCATTCTGGGCGGGTGTCGGCCGCGTGATGCTGTTCGGCATCGTGCAGATCCCCGTGATGATCGTCATCGCGTTGGTCCTCGCACTGGTCCTCGACTCCTTCCTGGTGCGCCGTCGCGCAGGATGGCGTCTCAGCTTCTTCCTGCCGTACGCGATCCCCGGGCTCATCGCCGCGATCATCTGGGGCTACCTGTACGTGCCGGAGGTCTCGCCCATCGCGGCGAACCTTCCGGAACTGGGCGGGAACCCGTTCTTCATGGCCCCTCAGGTCGTGCTCTGGTCCATGGCCAACATGACCACCTGGACCTACACCGGTTACAACATGCTCATCTTCCTGGCCGCGCTCCAGGCTATCCCGAGCGACCTGTACGAGGCCGCCCGGATCGACGGCGCGTCCGGTTGGAAGATCACGACCCGGATCAAGATCCCGCTGGTCTCCTCCGCGGCCCTGCTCGCGGTGCTGCTTTCGATCGTCGGCACGATCCAGCTGTTCAACGAGCCGACCGTCATGCAGAAGTTGACCGGATGGATGCCGAACACCTACACCCCCATGATGATGTCGTACAACACGATGATGGGTCAGCTGACGCCGTCGGGCACCGGCCCGGCGTCGGCGATCTCGGTCCTCATGGCGCTGATCGCGGGCGTCCTCGCGGTGCTGTATTTCGTTGCACAGCGGAAGGTCAATAAGTGATGTCAACGCAGATGAAGACCACTGCGGACGGTCAGCTGCAGTACCGCCCATCCATCGAAGGCCAGCCACCGCGCTCCATCGCGCCGCGCCGTCCTGCCCGCGTCATCACCGTCGTGCTGCTCCTGGTCGCACTGATCTACTTCCTGTTCCCGGTGTACTGGGTGATCATCGCCTCGTCGAAGACGAACAGCGACCTGGTCTCGACCAACGGCTTCTGGTTCGCCAACGGCCTCAACTGGTCGGCCAACTGGGCGGCCCTCATCGAATGGACCCAGGGCCTGTTCCCGCGCTGGGTGCTGAACTCGATCTTCTACTCGACGGCGTCCGCCGTCGTCGGGACGCTGTTGTCGGTGTCGGCAGGCTACGCGATGGCGAAGTTCAACTACCCCGGTCGCAACGCCATGCTGGGAACGATCATGGTCGGCCTGCTGATGCCGGTCGCCCTGCTCACCGTTCCCATGTACATGCTGTTTACCAACATGGGCCTGAACAACACGATCTGGTCGATCCTGATCCCCTGCATGGTCTCCCCGTTCGGCGTGTTCCTCGGAAACGTGTACGCGACCACCTCCGTGCCCACGGAACTGCTCGAGGCCGCCCGGATCGACGGTGCGGGTGAGGCCCGGATCTTCTTCACGATGGTGCTGCGCCTCCTGGCCCCCGCCATGGTGACGATCTTCCTGTTCATCTTCGTCGCGACGTGGAACAACTTCATGCTCCCGTTGATGATGATCAGCTCGCCGGAACTCAAGCCGGTGACGTTGGGCCTGTACGGCATGATGAGCTACTTCTCGCCTGACCGGGGGGCCGTGCTGCTCGGTTCGCTGGTGGGTGTGCTGCCGCTGGTGGTGCTGTTCATCTTCCTGCAGCGCTACTGGCAGTCGGGCCTGGCCGCTGGAGCGGTCAAGGGCTGACGTGCCCACTGTGGCTGATGGCCGCCGTCGAGGGAAACCTCGGCGGCGGCCTTTTGCTGTGTCGCCGTCCGAACGGGGTCGCGTCGGATCGCTGGTCACGGGGGTGGGCGGTGGCTGGTCGTGCCGCGTTACCAGCGTTATGTCGGGTTACCTGCTGTGTTTCGCTGGTGTCGAGCGTTTTGGTTGGTGTCG
>NZ_FQZG01000044.1 GCF_900141915.1 Tessaracoccus bendigoensis DSM 12906
CCGGCTCAACCGGCTGCTGGTTGAGCCGCGCCGAAGGAGCGCAGCGACGCCTGCGCGTGACGAAACCTTCTGGCGCACGGTGCAGGGTCTTGACCACAGCATCTTTGAGAGACTCCGCAGAAACGTCACACTGGTTTCGTCACGGTCCCCGGCGCTCCGCGCGGCGGGACCGGCTCAACCGTCACGGTCCTCGGCGCTCCGCGCGGCGGGACCGGCTCAACCAACCGGTGCCGCCAGTGACCGTGTCGTCACGTCGTCGCCCGGCGGGGCAAAGCGCGGGTAGAGTGGCCGACCGTATGTCCTCCTCCGCACTGGAAAATCTCTCCCCCGCCTTCCCCCAACGCGCCGCTTGGGGCACGGCGTCGTCCCTGCGTGCCTGGCAGCAGGACGCGCTGGATCAGTACGCGCGCGACCAGCCCCGCGACTTCCTGTGCGTCGCCACCCCGGGGGCAGGCAAGACGACCTTCGCCCTGCGGGTGGCCCTGGCCCTGCTGCAGTCCCGCGAGATCCGGCGCATCGTCGTGGTGACCCCCACCGAACACCTGAAGGTGCAGTGGGCCGACGCCGCCGCCCGGGTCGGCATCCAACTGGACCCCGGCACCGGGGGCTCCTCACGCAAGGGTCGCTCCCGCGAATACGACGGCTCCGCTGTGACCTACGCGGGCGTCGCCGCCCGGTCCTACGTCTACGAGGCGCTGTGCGTGTCGAAGGACGTGCTGGTGATCTTCGACGAGATCCACCACGCAGGAGACTCCAAGAGTTGGGGCGAGTCGGTCACCTACGCGTTCAGCAACGCGAAACGTCGGCTCGCACTGACCGGCACACCGTTTCGCTCGGACGACAACCCCATACCGTTCGTCGCCTATGACGAACTCGCCCCCGGCGTCAAGCAGTCGCGCGCCGACTACACCTACGGCTACGCCGAGGCGTTGGCCGACCACGTCGTGCGTCCCGTCTTGTTCATGAACTACGGAGGACCGATGCGGTGGCGCACCAAGTCGGGCGACGAGTTGGCCGCCGACCTCGGCGTCCCCATGACCAAGGACCTGACCGCTGCGGCTTGGCGCACGGCGCTAGCGCCGCAGGGCGAATGGGTCTCGGCCGTGTTGCGCGCAGCCGACCGCAGGCTGATGGAGGTCCGCCGCCACATCCCCGATGCCGGCGGCCTGGTGATCGCCACGAACCAGACCACCGCCCGTGCCTACGCGAAGCTGTTGACCGATCTGACAGGAAAGCGGCCGTGTGTCGTCCTCTCCGACGATTCGAAGGCCAGCGCCAGGATCGACGAGTTCTCCGCCTCCGACGAGCGGTGGATGGTCGCAGTGCGGATGGTCTCCGAGGGTGTAGACGTACCGCGGCTGGCGGTCGGGGTCTATGCCACGGCAACCTCGACCCCACTGTTCTTCGCCCAGGCCGTCGGCCGCTTCGTTCGCAGCCGTCGCCGCGGAGAGGTCGCGACGGTGTTCCTGCCGACCGTACCGGTTCTGCTGGCGCACGCCTCGACCATCGAGAAGCAGCGCGACCACGTGCTGGGGCGGCCGAAGAGCGACGAAACCGACATCTGGGCCGAGACCGAGGCCTTGATGGAACAGGCAAACCGCTCGGAATCTGCTTCCGAGGATCTGCTGGGCGAGTTCGAGGCCCTGGAGTCGCAGGCCACGTTCGACCATGTGCTGTTCGACTCACAGGCCTTCGGCATGCACGCCGAGCCCTCCTCGCAGGACGAGGCCGACTACCTCGGCCTCCCTGGCCTGCTGGAGCCCAGCCAGGTTTCGGTTCTGCTGGCCGAGCGGCAGCGCCGCCAGTTGAGGCGGCGGGAGAAGGACGACCGTAAGGTCGAGCCCGAGGTCGCACTCCACCGGGCAATGGCCTCGAAACGCAAGGAACTCAACTCCCTGGTGGCGCAGTACGCCCGCATCAAGGGCGTCCCGCACAGCCACGTCCACGCCGACCTGCGCCGCGAATGCGGCGGCCCTCCGCTGGCGAAGGCCACGCAGAATGAGGTCGACGAGCGCGTCCGCGCCATCCGAGCTTGGCTCCGCGGCTGAGCACGACGCGGAGACGATCCGCAATAGGACGACCGTGCGACCCACGTCCAGGTTGTGAAGGTGGGGGTAGCGTTGCCACATGAGCGAGCATTCGGAACATGACAAGGGCGGCGTGTACTCGACCAAAGGCAAGGCGTTTGAGCGCGACTCCAACTACATCACGACCCGGATCGTCGTCGACCCAGAGCCCGGCACCAACGACTTCCCGGTCGAGCCGGGTCGCTACCGGCTGATCGCGGCCTATGCCTGCCCGTGGGCGAACCGTTCGATAATCGTGCGTGACCTGCTCGGCCTGGGTGACGTGATCTCGATGGGCAACCCCGGCCCGACCCACGACGCCGACTCCTGGACCTTCGACCTGGACCCTGGTGGGGTCGATCCAGTTCTCGGGATCCCGCGGCTGAAGGACGCCTACCTCAAGCGCTTCCCCGACTATTCGCGCGGCATAACCGTGCCCGCGATCGTCGACGAGACGACCGGCGAGGTGGTCACCAACGACTTCGCGCAGATCACCGAGGACCTCTTCTTCCAGTGGAAGCAGTACCACCGCGCCGATGCACCCGATCTTTGGCCGACGGACCGGCGCGATGAGATGGAGGAAGTGATGCGCCGCGTCTACACCGAGGTCAACAACGGCGTGTACCGCTGTGGTTTCGCCGGGTCGCAGGAGGCCTATGACGCGGCGTACGACCGGCTGTTCACCGCGCTCGACTGGCTCGAGGAGCGGCTCGGGGGCAGCCGGTTCCTGATGGGAGATGCCATCACCGAGGCCGACATCCGCCTGTTCACGACCCTGGTGCGCTTCGACCCCGTCTACCACGGTCACTTCAAATGCAACCGCAACAAGCTCACCGAGATGGTCAACCTCTGGGGATACGCCCGCGACCTGTACCAGCTCCCCGGTTTCGGCGACAACGTCCGCTTCGACCAGATCAAGGACCACTACTACAAGGTGCATCTCGACCTGAACCCGCTCGGGATCGTGCCGAAGGGCCCCGACCTGAGCGGCTGGACGACGCCGTCAGGGCGGGGTTGAGCCCGTCACTCAGTTGAGCGCGACGGCCGCCTCCGCGGTGTAGTCGATGAAGGTGAAGGTCTCCTGCAGGTACAACGTGACCGTCTCCAGGTCGTGGGTCAGGTAGCCGATCTCGACTTCGGAGCCGAGTTGCAGGTCGTAGTCGCCACCCCGGGTGGTGAGCACGAACGCGCCGTCGATCGCAGGGGCCCAGATGATGCTCCCGTCGACGAGGCGCTGGATGTGTTCAAGGATCGGATACCCGTGGTCTGAGGTTTCGGCCACCAGAGTGTACACGTCGGCCGAGAGCAGGACGCTGTAGGGGCCTTGGACCCCGGCCAGCCTGAGTTCGGTGACGGCGTGCGCGATCACGTCGGGGATGTCGATGGCGTCAGCGGGAAGGCTGAGCGGCGCGTTGGAAGCCCCGGCACGGATCCCGGAGATCCCAGCACCCTCGTAGCCTTCGAAGATCGCGCGGTCCTCGGCGAACGCCAGCTTCCTGGCCGCCTCCTTCACCGGGTCCCAGTCTGAATCCTGGCCGCCCCGTTCGCAGTTGTCGATGTCCTCACGGTTGACGACGAACGGCACCCTCAGGCGCACCATCGGCTGCGTGACGCGAAGGCTCGACTCGATGCCGTCGGCGGGAGGGGCGGCCGGGCTCAGGTGCCCCGTGTTGGCGGCGGCGGCCTCAGGACCGAGCGGCCCGTTGACGTCGACCACCCGCCTGCCCGCGATGTGGCGGCTGAAGGTGCGCGACGCCTCCTCCTCGATCTGTTCCCACGCGGCGGTGGTGACGGGTGCGAGTTCGCGGTAGAGGTTGTTCATCAGTTCTGTCCTTTCAGGCTTCCGATGTTCAGGGAACCCGACGACGACGGCGCGGCCGGGGCGGTGCCGACAGGCGAGGTCGGGGCGGGTGTGAGATGTGAGAGTGGGAGCGGGTCGTCGAGGAACGCGGCGGGTGGCACGTAGAAGAGCCCGCCGGTGATGGCCGTCGAGAACTCGAGGATCGCGTCCGAGTTGCCGGGTGGGTCCCCGATGAACATGTTCTCCAGCATCTGCTCGGTGACGGCCGGGTCTCGGGAATATGCGATGAAATAGGTGCCGAACTCGCCGCGCCCGACGTCACCGAACGGCATGTTGAGCCGGACGATGTCCAGTTCGTTGCCGTCGTCATCCTCCACCGAGTTGAGCACGACGTGTGCGTTGGTCGGCTTGTCCTCGTCTGCCAGTTCGATGTCGTCGAACTTCTTCCGTCCGATCACCCGTTCCTGCTCGTCGACGGAGAGGGCCTTCCAGCCAGGCATGTCGTGGAGGTATTTCTGGATGTGGACGTAGCTGCCGCCCGCAAAGCGGGAATCCTCAGCGCCGACGGTGGTCGCCGCTTCGGCGGCCTCACCAGTCGGGTTCTCGGTGCCGTCGACGAATCCGAGCAGGTCACGGGTCTCGAAATAGCGGAACCCCTGCACCGAGTCGACCACGGTGACGGCTCCATCGAGCGCATCGAGGATGCGGGTCGCCAGTTCGAAGCAGAGGTCGGGGGTGTCGGCGCGGATGTGGAAAAGGAGGTCTCCGGGAGTCGACGGCGCCGTGTGCCGCTGCCCTTCCAGGCTTCTGAAGGGGTGCAGCCTGGCCGGCCTCGGACCCGCGAAGAGCCGGTCCCACGCCAGGGATCCGATTCCGGTGAAGAGGGTCAGGTTGCGCTCGGGATACCGGAATCCGACGCTCTTGGTCAGCCCTGCCAGGCTGGCCAGCGTGCCGTACACCGTCGACTCACCACCCCGGTCGATATTCGCGACAAGGAACATCGCCGACGGGGTGATCCGCCAGTTGTCAGGATGTGCTGTAACCACGGTTCCACCATAGCCCCGTACGCATGAGGATCGCCTTCGGACTCCGCCACATGCGCTTTCTGCGACACCCGCGCGGTTTCGCTGGCGGCGGCCGATTCCACCGGCGACCGTCTGCACCACGGGCGCGGCAACGAGGTCGGCCCGTTGGGCATGCCGAGGTGCTGGTCACCGGTAGTCTGAGGCCATGCCCAACAGCCAATATGAGGTTCTCCCAGGCGGCCATGGAACGCGTGTGCTGATCAAGGCACGCGGACGCCACGTGCTCGGAAACCCCCGGATCAACCGGGGCACCGCCTTCACCTGGGAGGAACGAAGGGCTCTTGGGCTGGTGGGCCTCCTCCCGACCAACGTCACCCCGATAGAACTGCAACTCCGACGCGCGTACGAGCGGTTCAACAAGGCGGAGACCGCGCTGGAGCGGTTCGCGTATCTACAGGCGCTTCGTGAGCGCAACACCGTCCTGTTCTACCGGCTGCTGAGTGACCACCTGCCCGAGATGATGCCGATCGTCTACACCCCTACCATCGGCGAGGCCATCAAGCAGTTCAGCCTGTGGTATCAGGCTTTCGGCGGCATCTTCGTCTCCATCGACCGGCCGGACGAGATTGAGCAGGCGCTCGAGAACAGCGGAGCGGGTCCGGAAGACGTCGATCTGCTGATCGTCACCGATTCCGAGGGAATCCTCGGGATCGGCGACCAGGGGGTCGGCGGTGTCCAGATCTGCATGGGCAAGAAGTCGCTCTACACTGCCGCCGCCGGGATCGACCCCGACCGAATTCTGGCGATCGTGCTCGACGTTGGCACCGACAATCTGCGGCTCCTCAACGACGAGTTGTACCTCGGGGAGCGGCACGCGCGCATCCGTGGCGCCCGCTACGACGAGTTCGTCGACCGCTTCGTCTCGGTGGTCCACGCCAAGTTCCCCCACGCCATGCTGCACTGGGAGGATTTCGGAGCCAACAACGCCCACCGGCTGCTGCATACCTACCGGGGTGACATCTGCACCTTCAACGACGACATCCAGGGCACCGCGGCCGTAGTCGCCAGCGCAGTCCTCGCAGGGGTCAAGAGTCGGCGCCAGAGGTTGAGGGACCAGCGTTTCGTCATCCACGGGGGCGGCACCGCCGGCATCGGCATCGCCGACCTGTTGGTGGACCTGATGGTGAAAGAGGGCCTGACGGCCGATGAGGCGCGCTCCCGCTTCTGGGTCACCAGCAGCCGGGGACTGGTCACGGACGACGCCACGATGAAGTTCCGTGACTTCCAGCGCCCCTACGCCCGAGGCATCGGCGAGCTGACCGGTTGGGAGCTGGAGCATCCGGGCCACCACCTGCTGGCTGACATCGTCGCCAACGTGCACCCGAGCGTCCTGATCGGCACCTCCGGGCAGCCGGGCTCCTTCACCGAGCCGATCGTGCGCGACATGGCCGCACACGTCGACCGGCCGCTGATCTTCCCTCTGTCCAACCCCACTTCGCTCGCTGAAGCGGTCCCCGAGGATCTGATCAAGTGGACCGATGGCAGGGCTCTGATCGCGACAGGCTCGCCCTTCCCCCCTGTCGCCTACGAGAGAACGGCCTTCACCATCGCGCAGGCCAACAACGCGCTGGTCTTCCCGGGGCTCGGCCTCGGCGTCGCCGTCTGCCGTGCGAACCGGGTAACCGATTCGATGATCGCCGCTTCCGCCGAAGCGGTCGCATCCCTGTCAGTGGTTCAACGCCGTGGCGACTCGCTGCTGCCGAGCGTCCAGGACCTGCGGAGGGTCTCCTCAACGGTCGCGCTTGCCGTCGCGGCCGCCGCCGAGGACGACGGTGTGGCGGAACGCCCGTTGACGCACCCCGTCGAGCAGGTATTCGATGCGATGTGGCAACCCCAGTACCCGGAGTTGATCATCGAGGAGTGACCCTGTTGCGGGCCCGCCGAGCGCTACACCTGGGCGCGCAACGACCTGAGCCTGCTCAGTGACGATTCGCGGCCGAGGATCTCCATCGACTCAAACAACGGCGGCGACACCTTGCGACCGGAGATCGCCAGCCGGATCGGCGCGAAGGCGAACTTGGGCTTGATGCCGAGCGCATCAACGATGCCGCTCTTCAGACCCTGCTGAATGGAGGCGGCGTCGAAGTCGACCGAGCCGACGACGTCAATCGCCGCGTCGAGCACCTCAGCGGCGTTCTCGGCAAGCGCCTCAACCAACGCCGGATCGACTACAAGGTTCGCGTCGGCTTCCAGCAGGTAGTCCAGTTGCGGCAGTGCGTCCTTGAGGGTGACCAGGCGTTCCTGGATGATCGGGACCGCCTTGCGGAGGGTGTCGAGCGCGAAGTCGGTCGGGTTGACCCACTGACCGATGTCGGTTGCGAAGGCCGCGATCCGGGCGGTCAGCTCGTCTGCGCTGAGCGAGCGGATGTAGTGGCCGTTGAGCCAGTCAAGCTTCTTCAGGTCGAAGATCGGCCCGACGGTGTTGACCTTGGCCCACGAGAAACGCTCCACGAACTCCTCGAAGGTGGAAACCTCATGCTCCTCGTCTCCCGCGTAGCCGAGCAGTTGGAGGAAGTTGCGCACCGCCTCCGGCAGATAGCCCTCCTCTTTGAACCACATGAGTCGTGCCGCCGGGTTCTTGCGCTTGGAAATCTTCGACTTGTCGGTGTTGCGGAGCAGCGGCATGTGTGCGAACGCCGGCGGCTCCCATCCGAGCCAGCGGTACAAGAGGACGTGCTTCGGGGTCGACGAGATCCATTCCTCGCCACGCACGACGGTGTTGATGGCCATCAGGTGGTCGTCGACGACCACTGCAAGGTGATAGGTCGGGAATCCGTCCGCCTTGAGGATGACCTGATCGTCGGGGCGGGGTGCCTTGACGGTGCCGCGGATGATGTCGTCGAACTCGAGCGGGGCGTCATCGGGGATCAGCATCCGAACGACGGGGGTTTCACTGAAACCCGGCAGCAGCGCCCGCTCCTCACGGCTCTTGCCGTGACACAGCCGGTCGTAGCCCGTGGTCGAGAGCTTCAGGCGCTCCTGCTCCTTGCGAAGTTCCGCGAGTCGCTCCGACGAGCACCAGCAGTGGTAGGCGTGGCCGTCCCTGATCAGCTGCTCCACGAACGGCAGGTAGGTGTCGAGGCGTTCTGACTGCTTGTACGGCGCGTAAGGCCCACCTTTGCGTGGGCTCTCGTCCGGGCCGAGCCCGAGCCATTCAAGTGAGTCGTAGACCTGCTGTTCGGAGCCGGCGACGAGGCGGTTCCGGTCGGTGTCCTCGATGCGGAGCACGAACTGCCCGCCGGTCTTTCGCGCCCAGGCAAGGTCGAACAGCGCCATGAATGCGGTACCGACGTGGGGGTCGCCGGTGGGCGAAGGGGCGACTCGGGTGCGGGCTGGAACCTCAGTTGTCATAGTGCCCCAACTCTATACGGACGCCACCCCCTCCAGGTTCAGGCCGAATTGGGAGCGTGGACGGTAGCAACAGCCTGCGCTTCAGGCAGCAGGCACTCCTCCGAGCGTCGGGCCTTCCATCCACACTGGTCGTGCCCGTCCTCCCGGTAGGATGGGTCGCGGCCCAAGCCGCTAACATGACGCCATGACAGAACCCGGCTCGCCCACCAACTTCATCTACGACGCGGTCAATGCCGACGTAGCTCAGGGCACTCGCGGCGGCCGGGTCCAGACGAGGTTCCCACCAGAACCCAACGGCTACCTGCACATCGGGCACGCGAAGGCGATCGTGGTTGATTTCGGGGTGGCCAGCGACTTCGGTGGCAGGTGCGTCCTGAGGCTGGACGACACCAACCCCGAGACGGAGGACACCGACTTCGTCGATTCCATTCTTGAGGACATCCGCTGGCTCGGCTACGAGCCGGATGAGGAACGCTACGCCTCCGACTACTTCGAGCAGCTCTACACCTGGGCAGAGCAACTGATCGACGCCGGGTTGGCCTACGTGGACGACCAGGACGGCGAGGCGATCTCCGCGGGCCGTGGCGGCTTCGGTAAGCCGGGCGTGAACTCACCGTTCCGCGACCGCGCGGCTGCTGAGAACCTCGACCTGTTCCGCCGCATGAGGGCAGGCGAGTTCGCAGAAGGCTCGCGTGTCCTACGGGCCAAGATCGACATGGCGCACGAGAACATGCAGCTGCGCGACCCCATCATGTACCGCATCCGGCACGCTCACCATCACCGTACGGGCGACCGGTGGCCGATCTACCCGACCTACGACTGGGCACATGGCCAGTCCGACGCCATCGAAGGCACCACACACTCGATCTGCACGCTTGAGTTCGAATCCCACCGGCCGCTCTACGACTGGTTCCTGGACAAGCTCGACGTGAAGGACGCCCCTCGCCAGTACGAGTTCGCGCGCCTTGAGCTGACCTACACCGTCACCTCGAAGCGAAGGCTCGCCAAACTGGTCGCCGACGGCGTTATGGAGGGCTGGGACGACGCCCGGATGCCGACCCTCCGAGGTCTCAAGCGCCGAGGCTACCCTGCTGCCGCGATCCGGTCCTTCTGCCGCGAGGTCGGCACTACCAGGACCAACTCGCGCCAGTCGGTCGAGTACCTGGAGAGCTATGTTCGGCGCGAGCTGAACGCCACCGCCCAGCGTCGGATGGCGGTGCTCCACCCTCTGAAGCTACGCCTGACCAACTGGCCGACTGACGAGAACGGGGAGCCGGTGGTTGAACACTTCGAGCTGACGAACAACCCCGAACGCGCCAAGGATGGCACCCGCAAGGTGGCCTTCTCGGGCGAGTTGTGGATCGAGGCAGACGACTTCAGGGAGGTGCCCCCGCCGAAGTACTTCCGGCTGTCCCCCGGCCGCGAGGTACGCCTCCGGGGCGCCTACTTCGTGACCGCTACGGAGGCGGTCAAGGACGAGCATGGCAACATCATCGAGGTGCTTGCCACCTATGATCCGGCGACGAAGGGTGGCAACGCGCCTGATGGCCGCCGGGTGAAGTCGACCATGCACTGGGTCTCCGCCGCGCACTCCGAGGACGCCACCGTCGCACTGTACGAGCGGTTGTTCACCGCGGAGGCCCCCGGGGAACGCACCGGCGAGGCACTTGACGACCTGAACCCCGCCTCGCGTGAGCTCCTGAGCGACGCGAAGGTTGAGCGTGCGCTTGGTGACGCCGCGCCGGGTGAGGTCGTCCAGTTCGAGCGCCTCGGCTACTTCGCTGCCGACCTGGACTCCCCGATGCTGTTCCACCGTACTGTCGGTCTGCGCGATGAATGGGCCTCGATCCAGAAGCGAGGCTGAACCTTCCCGACGCGGCGCTGCCCCTGGCCCGCAAGCCGGATCAGGGGCAGCAGGTCACAGATGGTCAGCGGCGGAACAGCACGAGGTTGTTGAAAACCCACCCCTCGCTCTGGTTGAAGGTGTACCCACCTCCGGCCTTCGGCTTCGCCGAGACGACCGTGGTCCACGCATAGCTCCTGCACGCACCGCGCCCGGTCGCCGCAGTATCGCACTCCGTGCTCCAGCGGCGCCCGTCTGCCGCGATCCAGGCACCCTGCACGCCCAGGGGGTTCTCCTTCCATTGTGTACGGCTCATGTACGGCAGGTAGGTCAGGTTGTTGAAGGCCCAACCGTGCCGCATCTGGTACGCGCCGCCCTGCCTGACCACGACGCTCGCCCAGATCTCGGTGCGGCAACGAATGGTCTGTGAGTAGTCCTCGCAGGTCGTGTTCCACTGCCGTCCGTTGAGGAAGTGGTGGCCGGGCAGCGTGTACGGGGCGCTCGGCAACCAGCCGGGCCCTGCCGAAGGTGTGCCTCCACCACCGCCCGGAGTCGGCGTCGGCGTAGGCGACGGCGTTGGCGTCAGAGTCGGCGTAGGCGACGGCGTAGGCGTAGGCGTCAGAGTCGGCGTCGGCGTCGGCGTCGGCGTCGGCGTCGGCGTCGGCGTCGGCGTAGGCGTCGGCGTCGGCGTCGGCGTCGGCGTAGGCGTCGGCGACTCGGGGAACAGCACCAAGCCGTCGCCGCCCTTGCCCTGGAACCAGGACTTGGCTGCGACCCCACCGATGGTGGGCTGCTCGCTACCGCCGTAGGTGTCGATGACGGCCTTGTCAGCATCCGTCCCATAGACCCACACTTCGGCCGACGAGCCACCGCAGGTCGTTCCGGACTTGAAGTGAATGTCCGCGCCGGGAGCCAAATCCAGCTGGCGGAACTGCTCTACGGAGTTGAGCGGTGCCTCCTCGGTCCCCGTGCCGGCGGTCGCTGCCTCACAATCGATCCAGATCTCCCCTGGTTTGCCCGGGTCACTCTGCTGCTGATACAGCGCCCAGTTGGCGATGCCGTAGGCCCCTCGGGCGGAGGTGACCGTCAGCCGCCACTGCTGTGCGCTGACCGGCGAGGCCAACCGCAGTATCCGGTTGACACCGACTGTGGACGCTGACGCCGCCTGGACCCATTCGGCCCCGCTGAGGTACTCGACCTTGAAGCCACGGATCTGCTGGCCATGGGCGAGGGTGTCCTCGCTGATGCTGATCCTGCTGACCGCCTGCGGGCTGCCGAGGTCGACCACGATGGGGGTCTGGTCGGCCCCGTCAGCCGAGGTCCACGAGCTGCGGGAGTTGCCGTCCGTCACCGCCCCGGTCACCGAGCCGCCAATTTCGGCTGGCACGCCCAGTGCGACATCCTTGCCGTAGTGCTGACGGCGCTGGCTGGCAAAGTCCTGCAACGCGGCCACCGATGCCGGGGCGAAGCTGCCCGACGTCGTCGGAGGCACATTCAACAGCATGACGGCGTTCTGACCGACCGTCTTGTCCCAGTGGCTGTTCAGGAGCGTGCTGCCAGGCTTGGGCGAGTCACCCGGGTGAGCGAACCAGCCGTCGGTCAGCTTCATGTCGGCCTCTGACGGCCACCAGTGCAGGTCTGTGGTCCGGCCTCCGCGCACCGCGGAGACCAGCCACTGGTCGTCGTAGCGAGTGTTGAAATAGTGCTCGTTGACGGCCTCGATCTTGCCGCCGTCGGTCGGTTTCTCAACCGAGACGACTGCCCACTCTTCGTCACGGGCGTAACCGCCCTCGTTGCCGACCCAGCGGATGTCGTTGCCGCCAACGGCGATCAGCGAATCGGGCTGGAGGTTCTTGATCAGGTCGTAGTAGGCAACGTAGTCGAACTGCTCCGAACCGTTCGTGTTACCGGAGGCGCCGTCGAACCACACCTCGTCGATGGTCCCGTACTCGGTCAGCACCTCATAGAGCTGGTTCAGGAAGTACTGGCCGTAGTCCGTGGCCTCGTACTGGAAGGTCGGCAGGTCGCGGCCGATGCGGTCGTCCGCCTGGACGAGCGTCGGGATGGTGCGGGTCGACTTGGGTGACCCGTTGGCGAAAATGCCCTCCTCTTCGGCCCAGGAGTCGGCCGGGGACAGGTAGACGCCGACCTTGAGCCCATACTTCTTCGCCGCCGCGGCGAACTCCTTCATGATGTCACCCTCGCCGTTCAGCCAGGGTGTTGAGGCGACGTTGAAGCTCGAGTAGCGGGAAGGCCAGAGTTGGAAGCCGTCGTGGTGTTTCAGGGTGAGGATGCCCATCTTGAAGCCCTGGTCGCGCAAGGTCTTGACCCACGCGTCGACGTCGACCTCTCCGGTTGGGTCGAACCGCGCCGGGTCCTCGGTTCCGTGGCCCCACTCCTGGTCGTAGAAGGTGTTGATGCCGAAGTGCATGAAGCCGGTCAGCTGCAACTCCTGCCAGGTCTGCTGCGCCTCGGTGGGGCGCACGGCGCTGGCCTTGGCGATGATGTCGGCATCGCAGTCGCTGGCCGACACCGGCACATAGTTGCCGGGCTCGATCATGCCGTCCTGGCACTCGACCGGGGACTTCAGGGTCTGGAAGGTGAATGCCCCATCGACGAACCCACCGTCAAGCAACCCGAAGCGCACGCGGTCGATCGATCCATTGAAGGCGCGGTTCTGGGCACCGGCGTTGGCCTCGTTGCCGAACACCACCGAACCGGGTCGGTCCTGGCGGCTGAGGAGGTCGCCGGCGACCTTCGCCTGCTCGACGCCGTCAAGCCAGACGGTGACCACCGCTCCCCCGGAGCCATCGGGCACATAGGCCACCGAAACGATGTGGCTCACCCCGACCTGCAACGCACCGCCCCCGGAGACGAAGTCACGCCAGGTACCACCAGCATTGCCGGAGTAGCCGTACTGCAGCGAGCCGTTGCTGAACCGAACGAAGAAGTTGCCACCGATGCCGATCAGGGTGGCCAACTCGCGCTGGCTACCGGTCGGTGTGAACTCTGCCTCAGCCACGAAACCGGTGTCGATGTCCGCGTTCGGCATGGCGTTCCTGGACGGGGTGAAGATGAGTGCCTGATTCGCCGCTGAGAAGGTGAGCGCAGAGTCGCCGAGTGCCGGGGCGCCAAGCAGTACGACCTCCCCCTCCACTACCTCCGAGGCGGCCTTGGAGTAGCCGCCGTCAGTGGAGGCGCCGTCGAATCCAAGGTAGAGCTGATCCGTGGTGACCGGGGTCGGCTGCAACTCGAAGTCCTCGCCGACCCCGTCGGTGCCGTTGACCCGGACCTGGTGGATAGTGGCGACGACACCACGGGAACCTCCGTCGGGGTTGACCTCATTGCCGAACCCGAACGCTTCCCCAGGCCGGTCGACACCGTGGCCGGGCTGGCTCCGGTGACCGGCGGGAGCGCCTCACCGTCGAGGCTAACGTCCATCATCACGCCGGACTCCGCCCAGCGGTAGTGGAGGGACAGCGCATGCTCGACGTTCAACTCCGGCAGAGTCGCCTCCTTGAACGTGTCGACCCACACTCCGGTGGCGTTGCTGGAGTAGCCGTAGCGCAGCCTCCCGTTCTGGGCCCGCACGAAGACGTTGCCGCCGGCGGACAGGTAGGTCGCCATCTCCGGCGTGGCCGTCGCGGTATACCTCGTCTCCATCACGAAGCTCTGGTTGCCGGATTCCAGGTCGAGGCTTGAGGCGTCGAACCGGAGACCCTGCGTACCACCCGTAAGCGATACTCCTGTGGGAACCTGCTGCTCGGTACCGCTGACGCGGTGCAGGGTGCCCCGCTGGGCTTCATCGCCTTGGGTTGTGTACTGCGTCGTGCCAACCAGCGACCCTCCGAACGAGACGTCGAGGGCGTCCGTGGGGCTGGCCTGCGCAGGCTCTCCGGCGGCGCCCCCTGCGGCGAGTGCCGAAGCCAGCAGGCCCACCAGCGCGGTACGCAAATTCAATCGGGGGGTATGGGGTGGTCGCATGGGACTCCAGTCGAATCAGCTTTGATCGAAATTCTCATTCAATCTAAACCACCGATCTCCTTCCCGACATCCAAGATCGGCCGAACGAACACCGGCCCTGAGCGGACATCCCGACGCATCCAAAAAGGGCCGCGCGGTTTCCCGCGCGGCCCTTTGACGACTCTGGGAGTCAGGAGGTCACTTGATGACCTTGGTGACGTTACCTGCACCGACGGTGCGGCCGCCCTCACGGATGGCGAACTTGAGGTTGTCCTCCATCGCGACGGGCTTGTTCAGGTGAACGGTCATCTGGGTGTTGTCGCCAGGCATGACCATCTCGGTGCCAGCCGGGAGCTGGACGACGCCGGTCACGTCCGTCGTGCGGAAGTAGAACTGAGGCGAGTAGTTCGAGAAGAACGGCTTGTGACGGCCACCCTCCTCCTTGGTCAGCACGTAGACGCTGGCCTCGAAGTCGGTGTGCGGCGTGGTCGAGCCGGGCTTGATGACGACCATGCCACGCTCGACGTCTTCCTTCTTCGTGCCGCGGAGCAGCAGGCCGACGTTCTCGCCCGCGCGACCCTCGTCGAGGATCTTGCGGAACATCTCGACACCGGTGACGGTCGAGGTCTGCTTCTCGTCACGGATGCCGATGATATCGACGGTCTCGCCGGTCTTGACGATGCCGCGCTCGATGCGGCCGGTGATGACGGTGCCACGACCGGTGATCGTGAAGACGTCCTCAACGGGCATCAGGAAGGGCTTGTCAGTGTCGCGCTCAGGCTGCGGGATGTACTCGTCGACAGCGTTCATGAGCTCCATGATCGAATCGGCCCACTTCTCGTCGCCCTGGAGGGCGGGGAAGGCTGCGACCCGGATGATGGGCAGGTTCTCGCCGTCGAACTCCTGTGCGTCCAGGATTTCGCGCAGTTCCATCTCGACCAGGTCGATCAGGTCGGCGTCTTCGTCGTCGATCATGTCGCACTTGTTGAGCGCGACGACGATCGCAGGCACGCCGACCTGGCGGGCCAGGAGGATGTGCTCGTGGGTCTGAGCCATGGGGCCGTCGGTGGCGGCCACGACGAGGATCGCGCCGTCCATCTGGGCAGCACCGGTGATCATGTTCTTCACGTAGTCGGCGTGCCCGGGGCAGTCGACGTGCGCGTAGTGACGCTTCTCGGTCTGGTACTCGACGTGCGCGATCGAGATCGTGATACCGCGCTGACGCTCTTCGGGCGCCTTGTCGATCTGGTCGAACGCCGAGACGGCATTCCACTGCGGGTAGCGGTCATGAAGCACCTTCGTGATCGCCGCGGTCAGAGTGGTCTTGCCGTGGTCGACGTGTCCGATGGTGCCGATGTTTACGTGCGGCTTGGTCCGCTCAAACTTGGCCTTTGCCACGAGGGCTCCTTCTTACATCTCGTCGCACGGGATTGTGCGACGTGTGGTCTTTCCTCAATGAGGGTCCGGCCCCCGAGCTTACCGCCTGGAGCCATACCTGACCAATCTTAGCGATCTGGATCATGCGCGCAAAATGAGACGCCACGGCGCATTGCCGCCGGCGCCACCGCGGTCATCGGCCATCGTCGACGGCCGCCCCGGGGAGGATCCAGTCGCAACCTGAAACGACAGGCCGGGAGGTGAACCTCCCGGCCTGTCGTCTGTGAGCGGTGATCGCTAGCTAGATCACTCGCCCTTCGCCTTGGCGATGATCTCTTCCGCGATGTTCTTAGGAGTCTCCGCATAGGAGTCGAACTCCATGGAGTACGACGCCTGGCCGGAGGTCTTCGAACGCAGGTCGCCGACGTAGCCGAACATCTCCGACAGCGGCACCAACGCGTTCACGACGCGGTTGCCGTGCTGCTCATCCATCGACCGGACCTGGCCGCGACGCGAGTTGAGGTCGCCAATGACCGTGCCGAGGTAGTCCTCGGGGGTGGTCACCTCGACGGCCATCACAGGCTCGAGGATGGCTGGGTCGGCCTTGCGGGCGGCCTCCTTGAATGCCTGTGCACCGGCGAGCTTGAACGCGAGCTCCGAGGAGTCGACGTCGTGGTAAGCACCGTCAGTAAGGGTGGCCTTGATGTTGTCGACCGGGTAGCCGGCCAGGACGCCGAACTGCATGGCTTCACGGATGCCCTGGTCCACCGCGGGGATGTACTCGCGGGGGACGCGGCCACCGGTGACGGCGTTGACGAACTCGTAGCCGGAACCGGGCTCGGTCGGCTCCAGATCGATGATGACGCGCGCGAACTGGCCGGAACCACCGGTCTGCTTCTTGTGCGTGTACTCGACCTTCTCGACCTTGCGACGCAGCGTCTCACGATAGGCGACCTGCGGCTTGCCGATGTTGGCCTCGACCTTGAACTCGCGACGCATGCGGTCGATGAGGACGTCGAGGTGGAGCTCGCCCATGCCTGCGATGATCGTCTGGCCGGTCTCCTCGTCGGTATGGACGCGGAAGGTCGGGTCCTCCTCCGCTAGGCGCTGGATCGCGTGCGACAGCTTCTCCTGGTCGGACTTGGTCTTGGGCTCGATGGCCTGCTCGATGACCGGGTTCGGGAAGGTCATCGACTCGAGCACGATCGGGCTGCTCGGATCGCACAAGGTCTCGCCGGTGGTGGTGTCCTTCAGGCCCATCACCGCACAGATCATGCCTGCACCGATCGAGTCGATCTCCTCGCGCTTGTTGGCGTGCATCTGGTAGATCTTGCCGATGCGCTCCTTGCGGCCCTTCGTCGAGTTGAGCACCTGCGAACCGGCACTCAGGACACCCGAGTAGATGCGCACGAAGGTCAGCTTGCCCAGGTGCGGATCAGCGGCGACCTTGAACGCCAGGATCGACAGGGGCTCCTCGTCGGAGGGCTTGCGGTGCAGGACGACCGACTCGTCGTTCGGCTTGAAGCCGTCGATCGCGGGCACGTCGAGCGGGGAAGGCAGGTAGGCGATGACCGCGTCGAGGAGTGGCTGAACGCCCTTGTTCTTGAACGAGGTGCCGCAAACCACCGCAGTGAAGATGTTGCCGATGACGCCCTTGCGGATCGCGGCCTTGATCTGCTCGACAGAAGGCTCTTCACCTTCGAGGTACATCTCCATGATTTCGTCATCGACATCGGCGATGCGCTCGATCAGGGTGGCGTGGGCCTCTTCGGCCTTTGCCTTGAGATCCTCGGGGATCTCCTCAACCTCGTAGTCCTCACCCATCTGGGTCTCGCCGCGCCAGGTCAGCGCCCGCATCTCGACGAGGTCGACGACACCGAGGAAGCCGCCCTCAGCGCCGATCGGCAGCTGCAGCAGGACGGGGTCTGTGTTGAGTCGCTCGCGGATGGTCTTGACGACGTGGTCGAAGGACGCACCCGTGCGGTCGAGCTTGTTGACGTAGCAGATGCGCGGAACGCCGTACTTGGTCGCCTGACGCCATACGGTCATCGATTGCGGCTCAACGCCGGCTACACCGTCGAAGACGGCGACGGCGCCGTCAAGAACGCGGAGCGAGCGCTCCACCTCGACCGTGAAGTCGACGTGCCCGGGGGTGTCGATGATGTTGATCAGGTGATCGTGCCAGAAGCAGGTGGTGGCAGCGGACGTGATCGTGATGCCACGCTCCTGCTCCTGCTCCATCCAGTCCATGGTGGCTGCGCCGTCGTGGACTTCGCCGATCTTGTAGCTCTTGCCCGTGTAGAACAAGATGCGTTCGGTGGTGGTGGTCTTACCGGCATCGATGTGGGCCATGATGCCGATGTTGCGAACCTTGTTCAGGTCGGTCACTAGCTGTTTCCTTTTTCGAAAGTCTCAAGCATGAAACGGTGAGCGCCCCCAACCCTTCGACGGGGTTGGGGGCAGTCAATCACCAGCGGTAGTGCGCGAAGGCGCGGTTGGCCTCAGCCATCTTGTGAGTGTCCTCACGACGCTTCACGGAAGCGCCGAGGCCGTTGGAGGCGTCGAGGATCTCGTTCATGAGGCGCTCGGTCATCGTCTTCTCGCGACGGGCGCGGGAGAACGAGACCAGCCAGCGCATGGCGAGCGTGTTCTGACGGACCGGCTTGACCTCGATCGGCACCTGGTAGGTGGCGCCGCCGACGCGACGGGACTTGACCTCCACCGAGGGCTTGACGTTGTCGAGTGCCTTCTTGAGGGTGATGACCGGATCGACCCCGGTCTTCTCACGCGTTCCCTCGAGGGCGTCATAGACGATCGACTGCGCGACCGTCTTCTTGCCGTCGAGCAGAATCTTGCTGACGAGCTGGGTGACCAGCTGCGAGCCGTAAACCGGATCGGCGACGACAGGGCGCTTCGGGGCGGGACCCTTGCGAGGCATTACTTCTCCTTCTTCGCGCCGTAGCGGCTGCGAGCCTGCTTGCGGCCCTTGACACCCTGGGTGTCAAGTGCGCCGCGGATGATCTTGTAGCGCACGCCGGGGAGGTCCTTCACACGACCGCCGCGGACGAGCACCATCGAGTGCTCCTGCAGGTTGTGGCCGACGCCGGGGATGTACGCGGTGACTTCGATGCCGGAGCTCAAACGCACACGCGCAACCTTGCGGAGCGCGGAGTTCGGCTTCTTCGGCGTAGTGGTGTACACACGCGTGCACACGCCGCGGCGCTGAGGGGAACCCTTCAGAGCCGGGGTCTTGTTCTTAGAGACCTTGTCTGTGCGGCCCTTACGGACCAGCTGCTGAATAGTTGGCACCTGCTGGTATCACTTTCGTTGTTGGTGGAATGTACGTTTGTCTTCCCTGGCCGCAGCCTCCCCACACCTCAGTCAGGACACCTTTCCGACCGTGGCGCAGCTCCGCTGCCGTGCGGACTCAGCTGATCCACGCTCTCGTTGCAACGGTCGAAAGCGATCCACCATGCCAGGGCACGCACAAATGGGCCCGAGCAACCGGGCACGCCCGACCAGCCTACTCCACGCTCGCGGGAGATCCAAAGTCAGGGGGCGTGCGGCCAACCAACGCACGCCCGCCGACGCGTACCGCCTTCAGCCCCACACCCAGAGAAGGGCCCGCTCGCGTCCGCGGTATCCAGACGGGTATTTTTTCGGCCTTGTTCCAAGCTAACGCGAGGCCGTTCTCGCTAGCACACCCAAGCGAGCGGAATCTTTTAGACTTGGTCTTGCTGAAAAAAGATAACGTTTTGATAACGTTACGTGGTTTTCGGTCGACGCCCGGCGCGAGTCTCCATAGTCTGCTGAGGGCCGGTGACGTGCGAGGAAGCACGTTCTTCCAAACCCGGACATCCCCTCATCCCCCGAAAGGATCCGTGATGACACCACGATCCCACCAAAGGCGTCGGAAGATCATTCCACTCGCACTGGTAGGTGTGCTTGCCTCCGCCTCCGTCCCGAACGCGGTGGCGGCCACCACCGAGGTTGAACCGAACGAACTGGAGATTGCGGGCGCCGCGCTCTCCCGGCATGCCGCGACCCAGGGCATGGTTCTTCTGGAGAACAGCGACTCCGCCCTCCCATTGGCACGAACGGGCAACGTCGCCGTTTTCGGTGTCGGTTCCTATGTGACCGTCAAGGGCGGTACGGGTTCCGGCAGCGTCAACAACCGCTACACGGTCAATGTGCTCACGGGTCTTGAGGACGCCGGATACCTCTTGACGACCAGCCCCGGCTACTCCACCCCCATGCGCGCCGCGGCCGACGCCGCGGTCTCTGGCACCACCGGCATCTTCGGCGGCGTCGACTACGCCGGCGCCGAAGTGGCGCTGACCCCTGAGACAGTCCTTCCGACAGCACCCACAGACACCGCCTTGTTCGTCATCGCGCGGAACTCGGGAGAGTTCAACGACCGTCGCAGCGGCAAGGGCGACTACCAGCTGAACGACATTGAGCGGGCGAACATCGCCCTGCTGGGTAAGACGTACGCGAAGGTAATCGTCGTTCTCAACACCGGCGGCATCATGGACACCAGCTGGTATTCGGCGATCAACGCAGCGTCCGAGGACCCGGCAGGCGGCCAGCCACTCGACGCTCTCCTGCTGATGAGCCAGGCGGGTCAGGAGTCGGGACACGCACTCGTTGATGTCCTGACCGGTGATGTCGCCCCCAGTGGAAAGCTGACCGACACCTGGGCATCGTCCTACACGTACTACCCCGCCTCCCAGACGTTCGCCTCCAATGACGGCGACTCGCTCCACGAGGCGTACACCGAGGGCCTCTACGTTGGCTACCGCTACTTCGACTCGATGTATGAGAAGCTCGCCAAGAACCCCGACGATGTGGTCCGGTATCCGTTCGGGTTCGGGCTGTCATATACGACCTTCGACATCCGCGCCGGGAAGGTTGAGGCCGATTCCGACACGGTCACGGTGCGGGCCAAGGTGACCAATACCGGCACCTCGGCCGGGGCCGAAGTCGTCCAGGTGTATGTGTCCGCCCCGCAGAAGGGCCTCGACAAGCCTTATCAGGAACTGGAAGGGTTCGCGAAGACGGATGTTCTGGATCCTGGCCAGTCCCAGGAGGTGACCATCGAATTCAAACTCGCCGAACTTGCCTCCTACAGTGAGTCTCGCGCCTCCTGGGTGCTCGAAGGCGGCGACTACATCATCCGGGTCGGCAACTCGTCCAGATCAACCCACGTCGCAACCAAGCTGAACGTTTCCAGCACCGTGATCACCGAGCGTCTCTCCAACCAACTCGACGGCGCCACCTTCGATGAGCTGACGAGCAACCCGGCCAACTTCTACAGCTATGAAGGTGAGGCCACGGAGATCGCCGCCGCACAGACAGTGAACCTGAATGCGGCATCCGTCAAGACGGTCAACAACGCCTCGGATCGTGCTCAGCGCATCCAGGTACCGACAACCTCCCCCCTGTACCCGATCGACGGCACCCTGGTCTCCTCCACGACTGCGCTGATCGACCCCGCGCAGACGGACTGGTCGGGCAGCGGTGCCCCTTACGTGGCCAAGGAGGGAGAGAAGATCAAGCACGTCCAGACGGATCCGGGCGCGACGTTGTACGACGTCGCAAAGGGTGAGCTCACGATGGAGCAGTTCGTCGCAGGGCTGAGCAACGAGCAACTCGCCAACATCGTCGAGGGAGCAGGCACCACCGGCTCCACCCTGATGCTGGCCACCGGCTCCGGGGGCTACACCACATCGCGGTACGAGAACCTCGGGATCCCCGGGCTCGGCCTGCAGGACGGCCCGGCGGGCCTGCGCCTGACTCAGTCCAGCACCAGCAGAGGAGTGACCACGTACCAGTGGGCCACCGCATTCCCCATCGGCACGATGCTGGCACAAACGTTCGATCCGGACCTGATCACCGAGGTCGGCGAGGCCATCGGGAAGGAGATGGCCGAGTACGGCACCACGCTGTGGCTGGCGCCGAGCCTGAACATCCACCGCGATCCGCTCAACGGGCGCAACTTCGAGTATTACTCCGAGGATCCCTTCGTCTCGGGCATCGCGAGCGTGGCGACCACTCTCGGCATCCAGAAGACCCCCGGACGAGGCGTGGCCATCAAGCACTACGCAGCCAACAACCAGGAGACCACCCGCACGACCTCCGATTCGCAGATCTCGGAGCGGACGCTGCGTGAGATCTATCTCAAGGGCTTCGAGATGTCGGTCAAGGGTGCCGCCCCGATGTCGGTGATGACCTCCTACAACTATGTCAACGGCACCTACGCCGCAGCCAACTACGACCTCATCGAGGACGTGCTGCGCGGCGAGTGGGGCTTCGAGGGGCTCGTGATGACGGACTGGGGTGCGGGCCCGAGGGCCGGCGCCCCGGCCGTGATGTACGCCGGAAACGACCTGATCATGCCGGGCAACAACCCGACAGAGGTCGTGACCGCGGTGCAGAAGCTCAACGTCGACATCGACGGTTCCGGCCTGCCCGTCTACATCAGCCGCACCACCGCCTCCAACGGCCGCACCAGCTACACCTGGCAGTGGGGTTCGTTCAGCCCGTCGGCCACCGGAACCGAAACCGTCAGCACCGTGGTCAACTCGACGAGCGACCTGACTGCATTGAAGTCCCAGTTCGTGGACGTCGACGTGATCAACAACGAGACCGTCACCGCACACCCGGGCTTCGCGAGCGTCGACGCCGCCTACACCGAGGTCACGACCCTCCTGGGTGGTTCGGCCTTGACCGCCGCACAGCGTGCGGCGATCACCGTGACCGACGTCGTTCGGCAGGACCCGGCGGACACGGCCAGCCCGGTGGTTTCCTACACCGTCAACGTCAGGGGCGGATACCCGGCGCGCGGCGTGGCCATGCGTCTGGGTGACCTCCAGCGCAGCGCCGTCAACATCCTGACGGTCATCTCCCAGTCGGCCCCCTTCGAGCAACTGGCTGAGACACAAGGCGTCGACGGCATCTCGGTGGCTCCCTATGCAGACCAGTTCGACCTGACCCGGTTCCTGGACTCGCAGGTCGGAGAACCCACCACGGAGCCGACCCCCAAGCCGACCCCGACACCCACGCCAACACCCAAGCCGACGCAGAGCGCCACGCCGTGGACGCCGAGCGCGCCTTACACAATCCCCGGAACTCACCAGATCAACGGCCGCACCTGGCTCACCACCTGCAGCAGGTACTCCCAGACGGAGCGTTGCCGCACGGAGATCTGGGCGTCCACCGTGGCGCGGGACGCATCCGGCAGGTTCTCCATGAAGCAGGGCTGGGCGTTCAACAACCAGACGTATCTGCCTTACATGACGCGGGCTCAGTGGGCGAAGAATCCGCTCGGCCACGCCGGCGAGTGGAGGGCCACGGACGGGAGGCAGTGGCGCACGGAATGCGACACCGCGGCCACGGGTCGTGGCGCCTGCCGCAGCTACACCATGACGACGGTCTACAAGGCCACCCCAAAGGCTGGAGGGGGCTACACCTTCTCCCAGCAGAATGAGTGGGTCTTCAACAACATCGTGATGTTCAGGAGGTAAGTCACGAATCAATCAGATCGCGCGGACGGGGAGGCTCCCGTCCGCGCGATCTCTTTGCGGCCCCCCCTACCCCGGCCGAGCCCCCGAAAATCGACCAGTGGCCGATTCTGACCCGCACGACTATCGACCACTGGCCAGCCGCCCAGGTCCACCGCCACACCCGACCGAGCCCCCGAAAAATCGACCAGTGGCCGATTCTGATCCGTCAGACCACGACTATCGACCACCACCCAGGAAACAGGGTGCCGCAATGTGGCAGAGGGGCCCGCGACCCAAAGGTCGCGGGCCCCTCAGAGCGTCAGGCTCAGCGGATCTCGCCGAAGTCCATCTCGTCGAGCGGGACGGCCGGGCCAACCACGTCGGAACCGAACGAGTAATCGTACGGGTCATAGCTCATGGTGAACGCCGATGCCTTGGCTTCCTCGGTCGGCTCGACCCGGATGTTGCGATACCGGTCGAGACCGGTACCCGCCGGGATCAGCTTGCCGAGGATGACGTTCTCCTTCAGGCCGACGAGCGAATCGCTCTTGCCCTGGATCGCGGCATCCGTAAGTACCTTGGTCGTCTCCTGGAACGAGGCCGCCGACAGCCACGAGTCCGTCGCAAGCGACGCCTTGGTGATACCCATCAGCACCGGGCGGCCCTCCGCTGGCTTGCCGCCCTCGGAGAGTGCCTGCCGGTTCGCCTTCTCGTAGCTAGGACGGTCGACAAGTTCGCCTGGCATCATCGAGGTGTCGCCCGAGTCGATCACGGTCACGCGACGCAGCATCTGGCGGATGATGATCTCGATGTGCTTGTCGTGGATCGGGGCGCCCTGCGTGCGGTACACGCGCTGCACCTCCTCCACCAGGTGTTCCTGCACCTTGCGGAGGCCACGGATACGGAGCACGTCCTGAGGATCGACCTGTCCCGCGGTCAGCTGCTGGCCGATGGCCACGTGGACGCCGTCGCGGATCGAGATCCGCTCCCCGTTGTGGTCCTCGAACTCCAGGCGGGTGCGCCGTCCGACCGGGTACTCCAGGTCCTCGCCGCCGTCGTCTCGGACGATGACGAGCTTCCGCGAACGGTCGCCATCCTCGATCCGGACCACACCGCTGGCCTCGGAGATCGGTGCCTTGCCCTTCGGCTGCCGGGCCTCGAACAACTCGGTGACGCGGGGAAGACCCTGCGTGATGTCGTCACCGGCCACACCACCGGTGTGGAAGGTACGCATCGTCAACTGGGTTCCGGGTTCACCGATCGACTGTGCCGCGACGATGCCGATGGCTTCGCCGACGTCAACTGTCTTACCAGAGGCAAGCGAACGGCCGTAGCACAGTGCACAGGTACCAACGGACGACTCACACGTGAGCACGGAGCGCACCTTGACGGTGGTGACCCCGGCGGCGACCAGCGTGCGGATCTCTGCGTCTCCAAGGTCGGTGCCAGCCTCGACCAGCACGTTACCTTCCCGGTCGACCGCATCGACGGCGAGGGTGCGGGCGTAGACCGCAGTCTCGACATCGCCAGACGTCTCAACCGTGGCGCCCTCTGCGAAGGGCTCGGTCGGCACCTGTACGGGGCGACCCGTCTCGTCGACGCCGGGCGTGCTCCACGTCGCGATGACCTTCGCGAGGCCACGCTCGGTGCCACAATCCTCTTCCCGGATGATGACGTCCTGCGAAACATCGACCAGTCGACGGGTCAGATACCCCGAGTCGGCGGTACGAAGCGCCGTGTCGGCCTGCCCCTTACGACCACCGTGCGTCGAGATGAAGTACTCGAGCACCGAGAGGCCCTCACGGAAGTTCGACTTGATGGGCCGGGCGATGATGTCGCCCTTCGGGTTGGCCACCAGGCCTCGCATGGCCGCGATCTGGCGCATCTGGGTCATGTTTCCACGGGCGCCCGAATCGACCATCATGTAGATCGGGTTGTCCTCGGTGAAGTTGTCCTTCATAGCCTCGGTCAGTTCCGCGGTCGCATCGGTCCAGATCGCGATGAGCTCCTGACGACGCTCGTCCTCGGTCACCGAACCGCGCTCGTAGAGCCGGTCGATCTTCGAGGCACGCCTTTCGTATCCGTCCAGGATCTCGGCCTTCTGCGGCGGCGTCTGCACGTCAGAGATCGAGACCGTCACACCGGAGCGCGAAGCCCAACGGAATCCCATGTCCTTGAGCGCATCGAGGGCGGTGGCCACGACGACCTTCGGGTACCGCTCGGCGAGTTCGTTGACGATCCTGCCGAGGACCTTCTTGCCGACGACCGTGTTGACGAACTCGAAGTCTGCGGGCAGGGCCTCGTTGAACAGGGCACGCCCCAAGGTGGTCTCGACCAGGAAGCTGCCGTCGGCCCGAGCCTCGAGCCCTGGCACGTTGACGTCAATGAGACGGATCTTGATCTTGGAACCGAGATCGAGAGCGCCGGCGTCAAATGCCATGACCGCCTCGGCGAGGGAGGAGAACGCGTGCCCTTCACCCTTGCCTGCGCGCTCCAGCGTCAGGAAGTAGTGGCCGATGATCATGTCCTGGGTCGGCATGGTGACGGGGCGCCCGTCGGCCGGCTTCAGGATGTTGTTCGTCGACAGCATCAGGATGCGCGCCTCTGCCTGCGCCTCGGCCGACAGGGGCAGGTGGACCGCCATCTGGTCGCCGTCGAAGTCGGCGTTGAAGGCCGTGCAGACGAGCGGGTGGATCTGGATCGCCTTGCCCTCGATGAGCTGCGGCTCGAACGCCTGGATGCCGAGTCGGTGCAGGGTGGGTGCACGGTTCAGCAGCACAGGATGCTCAGCGATGACCTCTTCAAGGACGTCCCACACGACAGGGCGCTGACGCTCCACCATGCGCTTGGCGGCCTTGATGTTCTGGGCGTGGTTGAGATCGTCGAGCCGCTTCATGACGAACGGCTTGAACAGCTCGAGCGCCATGGCCTTCGGCAGTCCGCACTGGTGCAGCTTCAGCTGCGGGCCCACGACGATGACCGAACGGCCGGAGTAGTCGACGCGCTTTCCGAGCAGGTTCTGGCGGAAACGGCCCTGCTTGCCCTTGAGCATGTCGGAGATGGACTTCAACGGCCGGTTGCCCGGACCGGTGACGGGGCGTCCGCGGCGACCGTTGTCGAACAGCGAGTCGACCGCCTCCTGGAGCATGCGCTTCTCGTTGTTCACGATGATCTCGGGGGCGCCGAGATCCAGCAGCCGCTTCAGGCGGTTGTTCCGGTTGATGACGCGCCGGTAGAGATCGTTGAGGTCGGAGGTGGCGAACCGACCACCGTCCAACTGCACCATCGGGCGCAGATCCGGGGGGATCACAGGCACGGCGTCGAGCACCATTGAGGCGGGGTGGTTCCCGCCGGTCAGGAAGGCGTTGACGACCTTGAGCCGCTTGAGCGCGCGGGTCTTGCGTTGTCCCTTACCGGTGGCGATGATCTCGCGCAGCGACGCGGACTCGGCAACCAGATCGAAATCCTGGAGTCGCCTCTGGATCGCCTCTGCGCCCATGGAGCCTTCGAAGTACTTGCCGAAGCGCTTCTTCATCTCGCGGTAGAGCATCTCGTCGCCCTCGAGGTCCTGGACCTTCAAGGTCTTGAACCGCGCCCAGACCTCGTCGATCCGGTCGAGTTGGCGCTGCGTGCGGGTGCGGAGGAGGCCTGCCTCCTTCTCAGCGGCCTCGCGCACCTTGCGCTTCACGTCCGCCTTCGCGCCCTCTTCCTCAAGCTGGGCCAGGTCCTCTTCGAGCTTGCGCAGGCGCGCCTCGATATCGGCGTCGCGCTTTGCGGCGACCTGCTTGGTCTCGACCTCGACCTTGGCCTGCAGCGAGGCGAGGTCGCGGTGGCGAGCCTCCTCGTCGACGGCCGTGATCATGTGCGCGGCGAAGTAGATGACCTTCTCAAGGTCCTTCGGCGCGATATCGAGCAGGTAGCCCAGCCGGCTGGGAACACCCTTGAAGTACCAGATGTGCGTCACCGGGGCAGCGAGTTCGATGTGCCCCATCCGCTCACGGCGCACGTTGCTGCGGGTCACCTCGACACCACAACGCTCACAGATGATGCCCTTGAACCGGACCCGCTTGTACTTGCCGCAGTAACACTCCCAGTCCCGGGTGGGGCCGAAGATCTTCTCGCAGAAGAGGCCGTCGCGCTCAGGCTTGAGCGTGCGGTAGTTGATGGTCTCGGGCTTCTTCACCTCGCCGTGCGACCATTCACGAATCTGATCGGCGCTCGCCAGACCGATTCGCAGTTCGTCGTAGAAGTTCACATCCAGCACTTTGTCTGTCTCCCCTCCGCGCCGCCGGTGCGGTCACGGTGTCTCTCATTTGTCTCAATGTGTTTCGGGCTGCGGACGGCATTGACCATCCGCGGAGGCCACGGGGGCCGGGGCCCCCGTGGGTTCAGACTTCGCCGACGTCTGCGAAGTTGTCGGAACCGGGGCGCCGACCGAGGTCGATACCGAAGTCCTCGGCAGAGCGGATGTCGTCCTCGGACTCACGCAGGTCGATGACCCGGCCGTCGTCGGAGAGCACCTCCACGTTCAGACAAAGCGACTTCATCTCCTTGACGAGCACCTTGAACGACTCCGGGATTCCGGGCTCGGGGATGTTCTCGCCCTTGACGATCGCCTCGTAGACCTTCACGCGGCCGGGGACATCGTCAGACTTGATGGTCAGGAGTTCCTGCAGAGCCCAAGCGGCGCCGTAGGCCTCGAGCGCCCACACTTCCATCTCACCGAAACGCTGGCCACCGAACTGGGCCTTACCGCCGAGTGGCTGCTGGGTGATCATCGAGTACGGGCCGGTCGAACGCGCGTGGATCTTGTCGTCGACCAGGTGGTGGAGCTTCAGCATGTACATGTAGCCGACGCCGATCTTATCCGGGAACCGCTCTCCGGTACGACCGTCGAACAGGGTCGCCTTGCCGGAGGAGTCGATCAGCCGGTCACCGTCGCGGGTGGGCAGCGAGTTGTCGAGCAACCCTGCGATCTCCCGCTCGTTGGCGCCGTCGAACACGGGCGTGGCGACCTTCGAATCGCCCTCGACGCGGCCGAGGCCGACCTCGCGGAGCCTGTCGGCCCACTCCCCCTCGACACCGGTGATGTCCCAGCCGGTCTTGGCGATCCAGCCGAGGTGGTTCTCCAACACCTGGCCGACGTTCATGCGGGAAGGTACACCGAGCGGGTTCAGCACGATGTCGACGGGAGTCCCGTCCTCGAGGAACGGCATGTCCTCGACGGGGAGGATCTTCGAGATGACGCCCTTGTTTCCATGGCGACCGGCGAGCTTGTCGCCGTCGGAGATCTTGCGCTTCTGGGCGACATGCACGCGAACGAGCTGGTTGACTCCTGGCAGGAGCTCGTCGTCGTCCTCGCGGTCGAAGACCCGAACCCCGATGACGGTGCCGGTCTCGCCGTGGGGCACCTTGAGAGAAGTGTCGCGCACCTCACGGGCCTTCTCGCCGAAGATGGCACGCAGCAGGCGCTCCTCAGGGGTCAGCTCGGTCTCACCCTTCGGGGTGACCTTGCCGACGAGGATGTCGCCCGCGCCGACCTCGGCGCCAATGCGCACGATGCCGCGCTCGTCGAGGTCGGCCAGCATCTCGTCGGAGATGTTGGGGATCTCCCGGGTGATCTCCTCCGCGCCCAGCTTGGTGTCGCGGGCGTCGACCTCATGCTCCTCGATATGGATCGAGGTGAGGACGTCGTCCTGGACGATGCGCTGCGAGAGGATGATGGCGTCCTCGTAGTTGAGGCCCTCCCAAGGCATGAATGCCACGAGGAGGTTGCGACCGAGCGCCAGCTCACCCTGCTCGGTGCAGGGACCGTCGGCGAGTGGGGTACCGATCTCGACCCGGTCGCCCGGGGCCACCAGCGGGCGCTGGTTGATGCAGGTGCCCGCGTTCGAACGGACGAACTTGTCGAGCTTGAAGCTCGTGTAGGTGCCGTCGTCGTTGGCGATCTCAATGAGATCCGCAGCCACCGAGGTGACAGCGCCCGGCTTCTTGGCGAGCGTGACGTCACCGACGTCGACGGCGGCACGGTACTCCATGCCGGTGCCGACGAAGGGCGACTCGTTGCGGATCAGGGGGACGGCCTGGCGCTGCATGTTGGCACCCATCAGGGCGCGGGAAGCATCGTCGTGCTCGAGGAACGGGATCAACGCGGTGGCGATGGAGACCATCTGACGCGGTGAGACGTCCATGTACTCGACCTCAGAGACGGGCACCTCGTCGGCGTCGCCGTGCTTCAGCCGGACGAGGACGCGCTCTTCGGTCAGCCGACCGTCTGCGTCGGCCTTGGCATTGGCCTGCGCTATCGAGTAGCGATCCTCTTCGTCGGCGGTCATGTAGACGATCTCGTCGGTGATCCTGCCGTCGACGACCTTGCGGTAGGGCGTCTCGATGAAACCGAACGCATTGACCCGCGCGAACGAGGCCAGAGAACCGATGAGGCCGATGTTCGGGCCTTCAGGGGTTTCGATGGGGCACATGCGGCCGTAGTGCGACGGGTGGACGTCTCGAACTTCCATGCCAGCACGGTCACGGGAGAGACCGCCGGGGCCGAGCGCCGAAAGGCGACGCTTGTGGGTCAGGCCGGCGAGCGGGTTGTTCTGATCCATGAACTGCGACAGCTGCGAGGTGCCGAAGAACTCCTTCAACGCGGCCGTCACCGGCCGGATGTTGATGAGCGTCTGCGGTGTGATCGCCTCAATGTCCTGCGTCGTCATGCGGTCGCGGACCACACGCTCCATGCGACCGAGCCCGGTACGCAGCTGGTTCTGGATCAGTTCCCCGACGGTGCGGAGACGCCTGTTTCCGAAGTGGTCGATGTCGTCGGCCTCGACGATGACGTCACCCAGCATCTCCTGATGCTCGTGCAGTGCCACGATGTACCTGATCGCCGACACGATGTCGTCGATGGTGAGCGTCTGCTGGTCGAACGGCAGCCCGACCCCGAGCTTCTTGTTGATCTTGTACCGGCCGACCTTCGCTAGGTCGTAGCGCTTCGGGTTGAAGTAGTAGTTGTCCAGCAACTGCTGCGCGGCATCGCGTGCCGGCGGTTCGCCCGGACGCAGCTTGCGGTAGATGTCGAGCAGGGCCTCGTCCTGGGTCTTGACCGAGTCCTTCTCCAGCGTGAGCCGCATGGACTCGTAGTCGCCGAACTCCTCGAGGATCCGGTCCTCGCTCCAACCGAGCGCCTTGAGCAGGACGGTGACGTTCTGCTTGCGCTTCCGGTCGAGGCGCATGAAAACCATGTCGCGCTTGTCGATCTCGAACTCGAGCCAGGCGCCACGCGAAGGGATCACCTTGCAGGAGAAGATGTCCTTGTCGGAGGTCTTGTCGGGGGTCTGCTCGAAGTAGACGCCCGGCGAACGGACCAGCTGGGACACGACGACGCGTTCGGTGCCGTTGATGATGAAAGTGCCCTTGTCGGTCATCAGCGGGAAGTCGCCGATGAACACGGTCTGGGACTTGATCTCGCCGGTGTCGTTGTTCACGAACTCGGCGGTGACGAAGAGGGGGGCGGCGTATGTGACGTCGCGGTCCTTGCACTCTTCGATGCTGTACTTGGGTTCCTCGAAGCGATGGTCGCGGAACGACAGCGACATTGTCTCGTTGAAGTCCTCGATCGGCGAGATCTCAGCAAAGATCTCCTCCAACCCTGACCGGGTGTTGACGTCGGTTCGGCCGGCGGCGAGCTGGGCGTCTACCTTCGCGCGCCAGGTTTCGTTACCGACCAGCCAGTTGTAGGCATCGATCTGCAGGTCCAGGAGGTTGGGAACCTCCAACGGCTCATGAATCTTCGCAAAGGAGATCCGGCCGGTGGACGAGACGACATTGGTGTTCTTCAACGCAGAGCGCGAGGCGGCCAAGATTCGGTCCTTCCAAGAACGCTTGAAGCAAATTTCCGTGCATAGCGAACCACCCGCGTCAAGTCACGGGTGCGGCGCATAGCTGGGCAAATGACCACTATAGAGCAAGTGGGCACGACACACAAGTGCCCCATCCCCATCGGGGCTGTGGCTCTGCGGCAGGTCGACGTTGACCTCGCCAAAGATGATAGCGATTCGCGGACGCGGCGCAAGCCCTGCCACGCCGGTGGCGCGTCAGCTGGCTGACGGCCGCGTCGTGCCTCGGCCGGAAATGGGCCGTGGCCCGCCCCCAGCAGGGACGGGCCACGGCCTCAGATTCAGCGCCAGCTGCGTCGGGTCACTTGACCTCGACGGAGCCGCCGGCGGCCTCGAGGGCCTCCTTGGCCTTGGCAGCGGTCTCCTTGTCGACGCCCTCAAGCACCGGCTTCGGGGCGCCCTCAACGAGGTCCTTCGCCTCCTTCAGGCCGAGGGAGGTCAGAGCGCGCACCTCCTTGATGACGGCGATCTTCTTGTCGCCACCGGAGGTCAGAATGACATCGACCTTGTCGGAAACCTCTTCAGCGGCACCGGCGTCGTCGCTACCGGCAGCGGCGGGAGCAGCAGCCACGGCGACCGGGGCGGCAGCGGTGACCTCGAAGGTGTCCTCGAAGAGCTTGACGAACTCGGAGAGCTCGATCAGGGTCATTTCCTTGAACGCGTCAAGGAGCTCGTCGTTGGTGAGCTTCGCCATGTTGGCGTTTCCTTTCGTAAAAAAACTGTGATCGCAGCGGTTGCTGCAACTGATCACTCCGCAGCGGGCGCTGCTTCAGTTGCCGCGTCCGCGGCGGGGGTCTCATCCGAGGCGACGGCGGCCGGCGCTGAGCCTGCACCGCCGATCAGGGAGGGGTTGGCCTCTGCGGCGGTCTGCAGCGCGCCAAAGGCGCGGGCGCCCTTCGCGAGCGGGGCAGCCAGCATGTAGGCCGCCTTGGCCAGGTTGGCCTGCATTGCACCGGCAAGCTTGGCAAGCAGAACCTCGCGGGATTCGAGGTCGGCCAGCTTCAGCACAGCCTGGGCGTCGAGGAACCTGCCCTCGAGAACACCACCCTTGATCGCCAGGGACGGATTGGCCTTCGCGAAGTCACGCAGCCCCTTGGTGGCGGCTGCGATATCACCGGTGACGAATGCGATTGCGGTGGGGCCGTTGAGGACGTCTTCGACGCCCTCAATACCGGCTTCCTTGGCCGCGATCGTCGTCAGGGTGTTCTTCGCAACGGCGTAGGTGGCGTTCTCACCGAGGGATCGACGGAGGTCCTTCAGATCCTTGACGGTGAGACCGCGGTACTCGGTAAGCACTGCCGCCGCCGAGTTGGTGAACTTGTCACTCAGCTCCGCGACCTTGGCAGCCTTGTCCGGCCTCGCCATGTGGTCTCCTTCCGATCTAGCTTCCCTGGCCTCCCGGCGGGAGGTCCAAGGGCCTCGGACCACAAAAAAGCCCCGTCGCCGGTGGCGCGGGGCACTTCCAAAGCATGGAAGAAGCTCATACGTTCACCTGCGCGGGTGCCTTTCGGCTTTATGACTGGCGTCACCTGCGGTCTTCGGCGGACAACACACTACCGATCTTGCGGTGCCACACCAAATCGTCGGGGGTGACGCCCCGACGCGTCGATGTGCCGCGTCAAGCCGGACGAGAGCGATACCACCGTGCGCCCGCTGTACTGCTGCGCTGGCCGGTGCACTATCCTCAAGCGGGTTGGCTCCTGTAGCACAAGCGAAAGTGATTCCCATGCGCCGTTTCCTCGCCGTCGGCCTTCTGGCCACCTTGACCCTCTCCGCCTGCGGCCAGGCCGGAGACACACCCCAGGAACCGGGAACCGGCACCGAATCGTCGGCCTCGGCAACCACCGATTCCACCGACCGCACCTTCGATGTCTCCGGCGTGACCAAGGTCGACGACATCGCAGCGCTCCTCCCGGAGGAAGTCGCCTCGAAAGGGACCCTCATCGTAGGCGCGTCGACCGACTACGCGCCGGCCGAGTTCCGGGCAGACGACCTCAAGACGGCGATCGGCTACGACGTCGACCTCAGCAAGGCGCTCGGCAACGTCCTGGGCCTCGAAGCCGAAGTTCAGGACGCGGAGTTCGCATCGCTGATCCCCGCGATCGGTTCGAAGTTCGACGTCGGCATCTCGTCGTTCACCATTCGGCCCGACCGCCTTGAGGCTGTCAACATGATCTCGTACATCAATGTCGGTTCCAGCTATGCCGTAAAGGCCGGCAACCCTGACCTGTTCGACCCCGAGGACGTCTGCGGCAAGTCGATCGCGGTTCAGACCGGCACCGATCAGGAGACGGCGCTGGGCGACTTCAGCACGGCCTGCACCGATGCGGGCAACGATGCGATCGACATCTTGAGCTACGCCCGGCAGTCCGATGCGACGACCAACGTCGTCGGTGGAAAGGCCGCGGCCTTCTACGCCGACTCCCCCGTGGCCGGCTACGCGTCGGCCCCGACCGGTGGCCAGCTCGAGGTCGTCGGTGGCGTCCGTGACTCCGCGCCTCAGGGGATCGTCGTGGCCAAGGATGATGCCGCGCTGACCGATGCCATGCAGCAGGCGATGCAGCACCTCATGGACGACGGCACCTGGGAGGCCATCCTGGACGCGTGGGGCGTCGAAGGTGCGCTGACCACGGCCGAGCTGAACCCGCAGGGCTGAGCCGAGCCATGGCCGAGTCGACCCCCGAGCTGATCCACGCCCGTCCCGTCTTCAGGCCGAGCGTCTGGATCTGGGCCGCGATCGTGTTGGTACTCGCAGCCATGTTCGTCCATGGTCTGGTCACCAATCCCAACTACCACTGGGAGATCGTCTGGGAGTACCTGTTCGACCCGAGGGTCGTCTCGGCTGTCGGCTGGACCTTGATACTGACCGTGGCTGCGATGTGCCTCGGCATCCTCATGGCGGTGACGATGGCCATCATGCGGATGGGCACCAATCCGGTCCTGAGGGCGGTCTCGTGGGCCTACATCTGGTTCTTCCGGGGAACCCCGATCTACACCCAACTGGTCTTCTGGGGGCTGGTCGGGGTGCTCTATCAACGCCTGAGCATCGGGATCCCCTTCGGGCCGGAGTTCTTCTCCTTCAACACCTACGACCTGATCACCCCGGCCGTCGCCGCAATCCTCGGGCTCGGACTCAACGAAGGCGCCTACCTCGCAGAGATCGTCCGAGGTGGCCTTCAATCCGTCGACAAGGGCCAATGGGAGGCTGCCAATGCGCTCGGGATGAAGCGCTCCACCACCTTGCGTCGGATCGTGATCCCGCAGGCGATGCGTGTGATCGTGCCGCCGACGGGCAACGAGACGATCTCAATGCTGAAGACGACTTCGCTGGTGCTCGCCGTCCCGTTCTCGCTGGAGCTGACGTTCGTCTCGAACGCGATCGGGAACAAGATGTTCCAGCCGCTTCCACTACTACTGGTGGCCGCCATCTACTACCTGGCGATCACCTCCATCCTGATGATCTTCCAGACCCGGATCGAGGCCTACTACGGCAAGGGCTTTGACGGCGAGAAGCCCGCGAAGGCCGGCCGGGGGATGTCCAAGCGTCAACAGTCGATCCTCGCCGCAGGCACGGTGCACGACGACCCCACCCTGGAGGTAACCCCATGACGGCGATGATCGAGGCGAAGGGCGTCCACAAGCTGTTCGGCGAACTGCACGTACTCAAAGGCATCGACTTCACCGTCGAGCGGGGCGAGGTCGCCGTGCTGCTCGGACCCTCTGGATCCGGGAAGTCGACCCTGATCCGCTGCATCAACGAACTGGAGCAGATCAGCGCCGGCCGGATGTACGTCGACGGAGAGTTGATGGGTCTGCGGGAGAAGAACGGTCGCCTGCACCGGCTCAGCGACAAGGAGATCGCCCACCAGCGCTCCAGGGTCGGGATGGTTTTCCAGCGGTTCAACCTGTTTCCGCACATGACGGCCCTGGCCAACGTGATGGAGGCGCCGCGCCAGGTGCTGCGGATGTCGAAGGGCGAGGCCGAGCGCGACGCCCGTGAGCAGCTGGAACGGGTCGGGCTGGCCGACCGGGCCGACCACTACCCGTCGCAACTGTCCGGTGGTCAGCAGCAGCGCGTCGCCATCGCGCGTGCACTGGCGATGAAGCCGGAGCTGATGCTCTTCGATGAGCCGACTTCGGCGCTCGACCCTGAGTTGGTCGGCGAGGTGCTGACGGTGATGCAGGACCTGGCGGCGTCAGGGATGACCATGGTCGTGGTGACGCACGAGGTCGGGTTCGCGCGCGAGGTCGCCGACCAGGTGGTCTTCATGGACGACGGCGTCATCGTCGAATCCGGACCTCCCGCAGCGGTGATCGACAACCCGCAGAACCCGAGGACGAAGGACTTCTTCGCCAAGGTGCTCTGACGCCTTCGCGTCGGTCACCATCGAGAATCGGCCACTGGCCGATTCTCCCCCGTCTGGTGTCGAGTATTGACCACTCCCTCCCCGACTCCCGCGTAACGAGCAACACCTTCGGTCACCATCGAAAATCGACCACCGGCCGATTCTCCCCCGTCACGCGACGAAAGACGGCCACAGCCTTGGGCGCGTCGCCAACTGTCAGGCCGCGAACTCGGATGGGTTTGAGGTGCAGCGGCGCCCGCAGCGACGCACCTTGTGGGCACCTCCCACCCCCGGCCAGCCACGATTGAGAAGCACAGCCCCCACGACGGCAGCAGCCGTGCAGGAGTGCAGCACCACGTCGTGCCATCCGAACCGCAGTGTGGAGAACCCCCTTAGCAGGTGGCGATTGTCCCTCTTCGCATCCTTCCACTTTCCGTCCCCCTCATGCCCTCGGCGTCCATCCAACTCGATGATGAGTCTGAACTCTTCGAGCAGGATGTCGCTGCGTGTCCCTTCGGAAACGGCGACCTGCCGTGCCCCTTCTGGAAGGGCATGTGCCCTCATGACGCTATGCAGGAAGTGGTACTCCAGAGTGCTCTGCACCCCAAGTTCAAGATCCGGAAGGATCTCGAGGATCATCTTGCGATGACGCAGGTTACTGAGCTCAGTGGCGCGTTCCCGGATGCGCCGAGGTGTGACGGCCCGGCTTGTAAGCGCTGCGCTCAAGACGTCGATGACCGCATCGGGTGGCCCTTCGGCGGCGGCTTCGAGGACGGCATCCTCAATGACCGACCTGGGTAACGCTCCTCGGCTTCGCCTTTCGCCTCGGCGAAACAACCAAGGCCCCTGGGTGCGCGAACGACTTCCCCAGATGGTGATCTTGTCTGGCTCTGGGCACAGCCCATAGAGGTGTGCCGCCGCACGCCCACCGACGGATGCTGGCCCCTCCGCGAGCAGGATCCCGGCTCTACAGACCGACTCGAAGTCTGGCCGCATGGCTGAATAGATGCCTTGGCCGATCCGGAACCACCCGCCCGAGCGAAGTTGGCGATCGATCATGGACTGTGAAGCCCCGGCCTGAAGAACCTGAGGTCGGGAGAACACCCCGTTCTGGGATGCCGCGAGTTCGTGGAGTGCCTGTGGCAATTGTGCTGTTGGTCTCATGCACCGACTCTCCGACGGTGCAGGTCCGAAGTTGCACTTATCAACAGCAAAGGATGCTACGCACCAAAGTTATCCACAGGAACTGCCGTGGTGGCGCCGTCAGATCGTGAACGTCCGATGACTCATCGCGCCGACCCAGACGCTAGGCAATGGCCAATACTCGACCCCAGACACTCCAGAATCGGCCACTGGCCGATCTTCCAGGCAGCACGCCGACCCCAACCACCACCCAGACACTAGGCAATGGCCGATACTCGACCCCAGACACACCAGAATCGGCCACTGGCCGATCTTCCAGGCAGCACGCCGACCCCAACCACCACCCGGACACCAGGCAGTGGCCGATACTCGACCCCAGACACACCAGAATCGACCACTGGCCGATTCTCCAGGCACCACGGCAACCCCAACCACCACCCGGACACCAGGCAGTGGCCGATACTCGACTCCAGACACACCAGAATCGACCACTGGCCGATTCTCCAGGCAGCACGCCAACCCCAACCACCACCCAGACA
>NZ_FQZG01000106.1 GCF_900141915.1 Tessaracoccus bendigoensis DSM 12906
AGTGTTTGGGCTTGTCGGGTGGCATCCAGGATGCGGGTCTGGTCGTAGCCGGCAGTGATGACCTGCCGCCCAGCTTCCCGCATCGTTTGGTTCATGTGTTCTATTGTTTCGGGAGGGTCTGACAGAAACCCCTGCCCCGACCACCTGGAAGATAACGAAACGGTAACGATTCCTGCCGGGTTCCGGTCCGGCTTCGAGGACGGCATCGTCAATGACTGACCTGGGTAGGGGTGAGGGTTTGGGGTTGGGTTCCTGCGCAAGGTCACGATGGTAACGCCCACGCCTCGTTCGTCCCTCACGAGGCGGCTCAACCGGCGGGTGGTAACACCCACGCCTTGCTCTCACAAGGCGGCTCAACCGACCCGCGGCTCAACCAACTCCCGCGACTGCGCTTCAGCGTGCCGCCCCCAGTCGGCCTCAACGGGGAGCCGGCGCAGGCTCGACGTCAACGCGGCCAATGCCGCCGCAGCGAGGCAGATCGCCGCCGTGGCCAGCAACGTCCCCGACCGGCCGACCCAGGTCAGCCCGAACCCGGCCACCAGGGGTGCCAGCGGCATGGCCCCCATCGCGAACACCGACAGCGCAGAGGTCGCCCGCCCGATCACTTCACGGGGAGTGGCGACCATGAAGTATCCCAGCAGAGCCGCGTTCAGCGCAGGAGCCCCGAGTACGGCGACCGCCAGGACGACGGCGACCGCGAGAGGATGCGTCACCAGAGGCATAACCGCCATCGCGACGGCAACCAACAGCACCCCTCCGATACCGAGCCAGCCTGTCGGAACCCTCGGCACCAGAACGGGTGCAAGGGCCGCGCCGAGCAGCATCCCGACCCCCAGCCCGCCCGTTACCAGCCCGATGGCCGTCGGCGACGACCCGGCCTGCTGCAGCGAGTAGACGACGGTGCTGATGGCCGCGTTGAACCCAAGATTGATGAGCGTGGTCACCAACAACGTGCCGCGCAGGTCGGGACGCGAGAACACCCACCTGAAGCCCTCCGCCAGTTCGGCACCAAAGCGACGGCGTTCACTCCCACCATGCCCCACCGGCACCGCAGGGGTACGCCGACGCAGCGCGGCAGCCGAGACGGCCGCGACCAGTTGGCTGATCGCCATCACCCCTCCGAGGATCGGGGCGCCCAGCCCCAGGAGCACGCCGCCGAGCGGCGACCCAGCGAGGCTCATCACCGCGTCCCTCCCCTGATTCGAGGCCTGCGCCCGACCGAAGGCGTCCGGCGCAACGACGTCCTTCAGTGCCGACTGGTTCGCGGTGCCGAACAGCCCGTTTCGGAACGCGAATCCGAGGTTCAGCAACAGCAGCGCCACGTAGCCGAGCAGATCCAGGAAGGTGAGCGCGGTGAAGACGACGGCCAACACAATCCCCACAAGGGCCCCCACCAGCATCAGCGCGACTCGGGAATGCCTGTCGGCAAGCACTCCCCCGACGAGCGAGCTGACCATCCGCATCACGAGGCCGGTGGCCCCGATGATGCCCGCGAGCACCGGTTCATCGGTGATCATCAGCGCGAGCAACGGGACGGCGAACCCGGCCAAGGCGCTGGCGAGTTCGAAGGCAGTATCACTTGCCAACCAGAGCGGGTAGCCGCCGCCCCAGAGCCGGGTCTTCGATCCTTGATGCATGACCCAACAGTAGATTCGCAAGACTTATTGCGCAAGTATTATTGCGCGACTATTTTCGTCTTTCATCGCTAGACTCGGGGAATGCCGAGCAAGCCGCAAGCCCCGACGATGTCGACGGAGATCCTCAAGGCCTTGGCGAACCCGCTGCGTCGACAGGTTTGGAACGAGGTCTCCGAACTTCGCTACGCACGGGCTGCCGACCTGGCCCAACGTCTCGGTACCCCCGCCAACACGCTGAGCTTCCACCTTCGGGTCCTGGCCGAGGCGGGCCTGATCGAAGAGGCGCCAGAAAAGGCGCGGGACAGGCGCGACCGGGTGTGGAAGCCGACGAGGGGCGCCCTCTCACTCGGTTCGCCCGATAACCCCGTCACCGATATCGCGCTCGGCGACGCGGTCCTCGCCGGCACAGTGGCCGACCATCAACGGCTATTGACACGCGTGGCGGATTGGGCGCTCAAGTACGCCACCGGTGAGGACCCGGTCGAGCGTGGCACCCTCGCCGGTTACACCCTGCGCCTCAGCCGCGAGCGCTTCAGTGAGCTTGTCGAACGTCTCGACGGGGTGATCGACGAGTACCGCGATGCCGACGAAGAGGGCCACACCTGGCGGCTGTCCGTGATCGCCGCCAGCGACGAGATCTGAACCGCGGTCGGTGTCCTCCTGACCCAGCAAGCCGAAGCTACCCGGGCCCGGTCAGGCAGTTTCCCGGCGGGGCCGGAAAATCCGCGCCTCGACCCGATAGGCTGAGCCGCAGACAATTCTTCAAGGAGGACAGATGTCAGGTCGCATCCGGAGCGAGGCATTCAAGAGCAAGGTCATGTCGGCACACGAGGCTGCGGCCCTTGTCGAGAACGGTTGGAACATCGGCTTCTCGGGCTTCACCGGGTCGGGCTACCCGAAGGCGTTCCCCGAGGCCCTCGCCGCCATCATCGACGCCGCCCACAGCAAGGGCGAGGAACTGCGCGTCGGGGTCTGGACAGGCGCTTCAACCGCACCCGAACTCGACGGCGCGCTGGCCCGCACCGGCGGCATCTCTTACCGCGCCCCCTACCAGTCAGACCCCGAGATGCGCACCGCGATCAACAAGGGCGTCTCGTACTACCAGGATATCCACCTGTCTCACATGGGCCCGCAGGTCTCCCAGGGCTTCCTGGGTAAGCTGAACGTCGCTGTGATCGAGGTGACCGCCATCAACGAAGACGGCGACCTCATCCCTTCGTCGTCGGTCGGGATGAACCGCACCTACCTCGACTACGCTGACAAGGTAATCCTCGAGGTCAACGGGTGGCAGTCCGAGGGCCTCTACGGCATGCACGACATCTACTACCCGATCGGCGCGCTGCCGCCGAACCGGGTGCCGCTCCCCATCCAGGCGGCCGGCGACCGGATCGGCGGCAAGGTCCTCAAGGTCGACCCGGACAAGGTCATCGCGATCATCGAGACCAATGCCCCCGACCGCAACACCCCGTTCAAGCTGCTCGACGACGACTCCCGCGCGATCGCCAACAACCTGCTCGACTTCCTCGGTAACGAGGTCAAGCAGGGTCGGATGCCGAAGAACCTGCTGCCGCTGCAGTCGGGCGTCGGCAACATCGCCAACGCCGTGCTCGCCGGCCTGCTCGACGGCCCGTTCGAGAACCTCACCTCCTACACCGAGGTGATCCAGGACGGCATGGTCGACCTCCTCGACTCCGGCAAGCTGACCGTGGCTTCGGCCACGGCGTTCTCCCTCAGCCCCAAGGCTGCTGAGAAGATGAACGACAACGCGTCCCACTACGCCAAGAAGATCGTGCTGCGTCCGCAGGACGTTTCCAACCACCCCGAGGCGATCCGCCGGATGGGCGTCATCGCCTGCAACGGGATGATCGAGGCCGACATCTACGGCAACGTGAACTCGACCCACGTGATGGGCTCGCGCATGCAGAACGGCATCGGCGGCTCGGGTGACTTCACCCGCAACGGCTGGGTCTCCTCGTTCGTGACCCCCTCGACGGCAAAGGGCGGCGCGATCTCCTGCATCGTGCCGATGGTCAACCACGTCGACCACACCGAGCACGACGTCCAGGTGATCATCACCGAGCAGGGCCTCGCCGACCTACGGGGCATGGCGCCGCGTCAGCGCGCGAAGCTGATCATCGACAACTGCGCGCACCCGGACTTCAAGGAGCCGCTGCGCGAGTACGTCAAGCTGGCTGAGAAGAAGGCCAACGGCATGCACACGCCACACGACCTGGCCACGGCGTTGGGTTGGCATGTCCGGTTCCTCGAGACCGGCACGATGGTTCAGTGACGTAGAACCCTCCGTCAGAAAGGGCTTCACCGCTTCGGCGGTGGGGCCCTTCTGACGTCTTGTTGTGGAACCCAGTCTAGAGTGGGGGGTCGGCCCTGGCCACGGGCCAGCCCGACAGAAGTGAGAATGGAACCTCAATGGCAGTGATGATCTCCGCAGCGTTCACCTTCCTGCTGGTCATGGACCCCCTCGGAAACGTGCCGCTGTTCCTCACATCACTGCGCAACACCAAACCCGAGCGACGGCAGTGGGTGATCCTCCGCGAGTGTCTGATCGCCCTTCTCGTCATGGTGGCGTTCCTGTTCCTCGGCAAATCGCTGCTCAATCTGCTGCACATCGAGGAGGCGGCCCTCACCGCCGCTGGCGGCGTCATCCTCCTGCTGATCGCGATCCGCATGGTCTTCCCCACCCCCGAGAAGAACCTCGCCGAGCCGGTGACCCACGAAGAACCCTTCATCGTCCCGTTGGCCGTTCCCTACGTCGCAGGCCCTTCGCTGCTGGCCGTGATTGTGGTGTTCGTCAGCCAGGACACCGGCAACTGGTACTGGTACCTCGGCGGGTTGATCATCTCGTGGCTGGTCACGACGGCGACCCTCTACTTCTCCGGCTTCCTGCAACGCGTGGTCGGTACCCGGGCCCTGGTCGCCGTCGAACGGCTGATGGGAATGATCCTGGTGCTGCTGGCCGTGCAGATGATGTTCAACGGGACCAAGGCCTTCTTCCTCAGCTGAGTAGCCGATCGCAGATCTCACCGGCGATCGGTTTCGCCGAGGTCGCCGCGGGTGACGGGGCGTTGACCACATGCAGTTGCCGCGCCGTGGAACGGAACATGAAGTCCTCGACCATGGCACCGTCCGAGAGCACCGCCTGGGCCCTGATCCCGGCCTCATGTGGCAGCAGGTCCTCCAGAGTCAGTTCCGGGCAGTACCTCCGCACCCTCGCCAGGTATCCCGACTTGATCAAGGAGTCCAACTGCTCCCCCAGCCCGGTGCGCAGGAGCCGTGGTGCCAACCGCCAGAAGCCACCGAACCGGAGCAGTTCGGCGGCGTCGTGCCGCTCGAAGGAAAACTTCGGGTAACGCTCACGGGCCAAGCCGAGAACGGCGTTCGGCCCGACGGTCACGCCACCGTCGACCATCCGGGTCAGATGCACCCCGAGGAACGGCATCTCCGGGTCCGGCACCGGGTAGATCAGGTGGCTGATCAGGTCGGCCCTGGATTCGGGCAGGCGGAAGTACTCGCCACGGAAGGGCAGCATCGCGAACCCGTCACCGATGCCCGCGAGCCGCGCGATCCGGTCTGCCTGGATACCTGCGCAGGCGACCAGCCGCCCCGCACGCAACTCCGAATCCTCCAACGAGACGGTGACACCCGCCTGATCCTCGTCGAGCCCCACCACCCGGGCCCCGAGACGCACCTCACCGCCCAGTTCCACCACCCTCGCGGCCATCGCCGCGGCCACCTCACCGTAGTCGACGATGCCGGTGTCGGAGACCAGGATCGCCGCGATCCCACGGATGTGCGGCTCAAGCCGCCTCAACTCTTCCGCATCGATCCGACGGGGCCGCAGCCAGTTGCGCTCGGCCCGCTTCTCGAGCGCGGCGAGCCGCCCCAACTCGGTGTCCTCCGTCGCGACGATCAGTTTGCCTGGCTGCGCGAACGCGATCCCCCGGTCACGGCAGAACTGCCTGGTCCAGGCGGCACCGGCCCGGCAGAGTCGCGCCTTGAGGCTGCCCGGCGGGTAGTACACGCCGGCGTGGATGACGCCGCTGTTGTGGCTTGTCTGATGCCTCGCTATCCCCTGTTCCTTTTCGCAGAGCACCAGCGAGGCGCCGGGGTGTCGCTCCAGCAGGGTCATGGCGGTGGCGAGGCCGACGATGCCGCCCCCGATCACACAAAAGTCGATCACTTGACGGCCCGACCGGTTCGATACCCCACATCCGGATTGTAGTGCCAGCCTGGGCACCACCACAGGGAGCTGGCACCGACCAGTAGGCTGATGGCACGTCCCGCCACCGGGGCAGGCTATCCGGAGGAAAGGCCAATGCGAATCGCCATCGCCCAGTTGACCGCCTCGACGGATCCGGTCACAAACCTGGCGCTCATCGAGGCCTACGCGCGGCGAGCGGCGACCCGCGGCGCCTCCCTCGTGGTGTTTCCCGAGGCGATGATGTGCTCGTTCGCCCGACCCTCCTCCGAGGTTTCCGAACCCTTCGGCGGCCCTTGGGCACGGTCAGTGCGTGACCTGGCATCCGACCTCGGCATCACGATCATCGTCGGGATGTTCACCGACGCCGATGACGACCGGGTGTACAACACCCTGCTCGTCACCGGGGCAGACGAGGCACGCTACGACAAGATCCACCTGTTCGACGCGCTCGGATTCCACGAGTCGAAACACATCGCACCTGGGCGGAGCCTCGAACTGGTCGACCTGGAAGGCACCTTGGTCGGGCTCGCGACCTGCTACGACATCCGGTTCCCGAACCAGTTCACCAGGCTCGCCACCACCGGGGCGAAGGTGATCGTCGTCTGCGCTTCCTGGGCCCCCGGGCCATTCAAGACCCACCAGTGGCGCACCCTCGCGACCGCGAGAGCCATGGATTCAACCGCATTCGTGGTGGCGGTCGATCAGGCGGCGGCAGGCGACCCCGAGCGAAGGGCCCTCCCGACGGGGGTCGGCCATTCGATCGTGGTGGATCCGACGGGGCGCGTGTTGCTCGAGTTGGGCACAGCACCGGAGCTGGCCTTCGTCGACATCGACCCGGCAGAGGCCGACACGGCCCGCGGGGCGCTCCCGCTCCTCAGCTCCTGATCAGGTCAGGCGTCGGATCCCCTCGGCGAGCACCTCATCGGTCTTGCAGAACGCGAATCTGACGATCTCACGCCACGGCTCTGGATGGTCGGTGAATACCGTCACGGGGATCGCGGCCACACCCCGCGATGCCGGCAGCGCACGGCAATAGCTGAGCGCATCCTGGTCAACCCTGGCGCACACGAAATAGGTACCCTCCGTTCGGAACGGCGAGAGCCCGGCCCCCTCGAGGGCGTGGGTAAGCAGGTCCCGCTTGCGCTGCAAGTCGGCGACGAGGTCGGTGACCCAGGCCTGTTCGTGACGCAGCGCGTGTGCGACGGCGGGCTGGAACGGTGCCCCGCCCGAAAACGTCAGGAACTGCTTGGCCGCCAGCACGCCGTCGAGGAGGGTCTGGCTCGCAAGAGCCCATCCGACCTTCCAGCCCGTCACGTTGAAAGTCTTACCGGCGCTCGAGACGGTGACGGTGCGCGACGCCATGCCGGGAAGCGTCGCAATTGGGATGTGAACGAGACCGAAGGTGAGTCGCTCGTAGACCTCGTCTGCGAGCACGAGGAGGTCGCGCTCGACCGCCAGCTCAGCGATGGCGCTCAACTCGGCCAGCCCGAAGATGGTACCTGTCGGGTTGTGCGGAGAGTTGACGACGATCATGGCGGTCTTCTCGGAAACGGCGGAACGGAGGGCGTCGACGTCCAGGGCAAATCCGGTGCCGTCTGGCACCAGGGGCACCGTGACCCGGGTTGATCCGGCGAGGGCGACCGCGGCCGCGTAGGAGTCGTAGTAGGGCTCGATCAGGATGACTTCACTGCCCGGCTCGACCAGACCGAGGATGGTCGCAGCGATCGCCTCGGTGGCTCCCGTCGTGACCAGGGCCTCCGTGCCAGGGTCATACTCCACGTCGAAGTTGCGGGCCCTGTCCTCACAGATGGCTTGCCTCAACTCGGCGGCACCGCGGACGGGCGGGTACTGGTTGTTGCCGGTCGAGATCTGCCCCCTCGCCACCTCCAACATCGCAGCGGGACCGTCCCAGTCGGGGAAACCCTGGCCGAGGTTGACCGCGCCACGCTCAAGAGCCAGGGCGGTCATCTCCGCGAAGATCGTTGCCCCGAAGGGTTGGAGCCGTTCGACGGCCGCGGAGGGTCCAGACATGTGGGCGAGTCTAGGCAGCCTCCGGCCCGACAAGGTGGGGCGTCCACGGCTCAGCCGTCTTCGCCCCCGTCGCGCCGCGGGCGGCCAGGTCGTCGGATCGGCCGCGCGCGCACGTCGCGCCCGGCGTCTTTGAGGCTTTGACGCAGCAGCATCTCGATGTGGGCGTTGAGGCTGCGCAGATCGTCGGCCGCCCATTTCGCGAGGGCCTCATGTACCGCGGGGTCGAGCCGGAGAAGGATCGATTTCCGCTGCTGACGGGCGTCGACCTCTCCTGGCTCCTGCTGCTCGGGCATCAGCCGTACAGGGTCCCGGTGTTGATCACGGGCGTCGACCTGGAGTCCGAACAGAGCACGACGAGCAGGTTCGACACCATCGCGGCCTTGCGTTCGTCGTCCAGCGCGACGATCTCGTCGCGTTCAAGTCGCTCAAGGGCCTGCTCCACCATCCCGACGGCGCCCTCGACGATCTTGCTCCTGGCCGAGAGGACCGCTGAGGCCTGCTGGCGCTGCAGCATCGCCTGCGCGATCTCGGCGGCATAGGCGAGCGACGAGATGCGCGTCTCGACGACCTCGAGCCCTGCGATGGAAATCCGGGCGGCCACCTCGTGCGCGAGTTCACCGGAGACGAGATCGGTCGATCCGCGCAGGCTCTCCTCGCCCGGATCGGCGAAGTCGTACGGGTGAGAGGAGGCCACATGACGAAGGGCGGCCTCAGCCTGGACGGTGACGAAGTCCTCGTACGCCTCGACGGAGAACACGGATTTGGCGGTGTCTGCGACCTGCCAGACGACGATGGCCGCGATGTTGATCGGGTTGCCGTCGGCGTCGTTGACCTTGAGCTCGTTGGTCTCGAAGTTGCGGACCTTGACCGAGACCTTCTTCTTAGTGGTCAGCGGCACTGTCAACAGGAGACCCTGCTTGCGGATCGTGCCGAGGTAGCGCCCGAAGAATTGCGTGACTTTGGTGTCCCCGGGAGAGACCACCGTCAGGGACGACAACACCACGAGCGCAATCAGGAAGGCCGCGATGGAGGCGGCAATCACCAACCCGTTGACCGGCAGCCCACTCTCCTCGGCGATGGCCGTCGACACGATCCCCCAGACGGACAACACCAGCAGGACGAGGGCGATCAGCAGCGCGAGGGCACCCGACATGGACCAGGCGGGACGCTCATCGATGATGACGCGGGTGCCCCCGTGGCCGACGGGTCGCCCTGCGGGAACCCCTCCCACTGAGGCTTCTTCGACGTCCGGGGCTTGGTTTTGACTCATCGAGACCTCCAATAATCTGATATCTAATTGATATCAGATTAGCGCGGAAGCGGGGGATGCGCCAGTCGCTTGGATACTGCGCTCGTGGAGAGCCGGTGTTCCGCTGTGGGGTGAGCCCGTGTTCCGGGAACGATTGGGCCGCCGTGACGGTGTCTCTGGTGAGCCGCGGCGACGCTGAGAGGCCTTCGCGGCTTGTCAGGGGAGGGTGCTGAGGGTCTCGCGAAGGATTCGTGGCAGTCGGCGTAGGTGGCGTGCGCGATGGCGGTGATCCTCTCGGCATCTGGCTTCGGGCCCAGGACTCCTGACAGGGTGAGATCTTCGACGAGTGGCCTGAGCGGGAATCCAGCCTTCGCGAGGCAACCCGAGCGCCTTGGGGAGCCGCTCGGCCGTCTACGCGATCCGGATCGACGATTCATGAATTGCCTCAGGTGTCCCCTGGACGGGCCGGGCAACCAAGGTCAAGGTG
>NZ_FQZG01000009.1 GCF_900141915.1 Tessaracoccus bendigoensis DSM 12906
TGCACGACTGGCCCGTCCACAACGCCGACCCTGGCTCCACCTGCCCGAGCATTGGCCATGGGCACCCCAATGGCTACAACTCTGGCGAAGCGTGTTCCCCTCCACCACCGGGCCACCACTATCAGCCTGACCTGCCCATCCCGCCCCCGCCAGGCCAAACCCAAGGAACCAAACAAAGTGGAAAAGCTGGGCAAACCAGCAGATCCATCACGCCCAAAATCACAACAGCGTCAAAACACCGGGACCATGCCCTCCAGAAACCCGTCCGAAAGCCAATCCACGGATTCAGGCTAAACCTTGTTCTAGTAAACAGTTGCGCAACAAAGAAACGATTTGCGCAAGCTTCCGGAGGCAACGCAGTTCCGGGTCAACAGCTCAGCGAGGAGAAGTCAGATGCACAAGAAGATCAAGCGGGCGGTGGGCACCGTCCTCCTGACCGCAACCCTGGCCGCGACGGCCTGTGGTTCGTCCGAGGAGCCGAGCGCCGGCGGCGATGTCTCGGTGTGGGTGACCTCTGGGACGGACGGCGTCCTGAAGTCTTCCCAGGAACGCTGGAACGCCGAGAGCGATTCGAAGATCGACATCCAGTTCTTCGAGACCGACCCGTACAAGTCGAAGCTGCGAACCGCGATCAGCGCAGGCGAAGGGCCGACGGTGTTCCACAACTGGGGCGGTGGCGGGCTCAAGCAGTACGTCGATGCAGGCGAGGTCGAGTCGCTTCAGGCGGCCTTCGACGCCGACCCCGAGGCGAAGGACCGGATCTTCCCCTCCGTCCTCGAAGGAGCAACCATAGACGGCGAAATCTACGGCACCCCCTACAACGGTGTGCAGCCCGTCGTCATCTACTACAACAAGTCCGTGTTCGAGCAGGCCGGGATAGCGGTGCCGACCACCTGGGACGAACTCCTGGACGCCGTGTCGGTGTTCAATGAACAAGGCATCGCCCCGTTCTCGATCGGCGGGGCCAGCCGGTGGCCCTATCTCATGTGGCTCGCCTACCTGACCGACCGCATCGGTGGGCCTGAGGTGTTCCAGCGCATCGAGGCCGGGGAGGCGGGAGCCTGGGAGGATCCGGCGGTCGTGCAGGCGGCCACGATGATCCAGGATCTTGTCGATGCCGGCGGCTTTGTGGACGGCTTCGCATCCGTGGACGCCAACCAGGGGGCTGCCGAGGCGCTCGTCTACACGGGGAAGGCGGCCATGCAGCTCCAGGGCGCGTGGGCCTACTCGGGTACCTATCTCACGGGGGCTCCGGAGTTCGTCAATGGCGGCGAGCTCGGCTGGGCCACCTTCCCGGCCGTCGATGGCGGCGTCGGAGACCCCAGCAACGTCAGCGGAAACCTCTCCGCCTTCTTCTCGATCAGTTCCAAGGCGTCGGAGGCGGACCGGAAGGGCGCCACCGACTGGCTCATGAACGACGTCATGAGCGACACATATGTCGACGAACTGATCGACTCCGGGGCCGTGCCGCCGATCTCAGGAATCGAAGACAAGATCGCGGCCTCGCCGGCCCCGGAATGGAACCAGTTCGTCTACGAAACCGCCGAAAGGGCGAAGAACTTCCAGCTCTCCTGGGACCAGGCACTCGACGCCGCCCAAGGCGACGCGCTGCTGAACAACCTCGAGAAGGTCTTCCTCAAGACCACCACGCCGGAAGAGTTCGCCGCAGCCATGGAAAAGGCAGCGCAGGAAGGATGAGCCACAGCGCAGCACGGGGGGTCGCGGCGACGCGTCGCTACGGCCCCTCGGGTCTCCTCACCCTGCCCGCGCTCATCTTCTTCGGCGTGTTCGCGGTGGCACCGCTCTTCGTCGCCCTCTACCTCAGCTTCACGGAGTGGAGCGGCTTGGGCACCCCGAGATTCGTCGGCCTGAAGAACTGGGCCTCGCTGTTCACGAGCTCCGGAACATGGAACTCCATGCTCCTGACTCTGAAGCTCATGGTCGTCACGTGGCTGATTCAGACTCCGATCTCCCTGCTGCTGGGTGTGTTCCTATCCGGCAAGCAGCGCTACCGGGAGATCTTCGCGGTCGTGTATTTCGTGCCGCTGCTGCTCTCGTCTGCCGCCATCGCGATCGCTTTCCGCAACCTGCTAGACCCGAACTTCGGGCTGTTCACCCTCCCAGGGCTTGAGTTCCTGCATAGGAACTGGCTCGGCGATCCGGAGCTGGCGTTCACGGCGATCGCAGCCATCATCGCGTGGCAGTTCATTCCGCTGCACACGCTGCTCTATCAGGGAGGAGCCCGGCAGGTGCCGCAGAGCCTCTACGAGGCGGCCGCGATCGACGGTGCCGGGTTGATGAGGCAGTTCTTCTCCATCACCTTGCCCCAGCTGCGCTACACGATCGTCACGTCGTCGACGCTGATGCTGGTCGGGGCGCTCACGTACTTCGACATCATCTACATCCTCACCCAGGGCGGGCCGAGCGACTCCACGCGCATTCTGCCGTTGGACATGTACCTGACCGGGTTCGTCTCGAACAAGATGGGCCTGGCCAGCGCGATCGCGATCCTGCTTGTCGTGGTCGGCATGGTCTTGTCGCTGACGATCACCAAACTCTCCGGGTTCACCCGTATGGAAAGCCAGATGGAAGGGGAATGACAAAATGACAAGTTCTGCTTCGGTGGGAGCCCCCGCCAAGATCCTGACCTCCGGCTCCGGCGGTGCACCGCACCGTTCACGCGGTCGAAGGACGCACCCCAACGTGCTCGGGGGATTCGGGTCGGTCATCTGGCTCGCGATCGTCGTGATTCCCCTCTACTGGATCGTCATCACGAGCTTTCGTACCCAGTCCGGATTCTTCTCCGAGAACCCGCTGATTCCCCCCGCGGAACCCACCCTCGCCAATTACCAACTGGTCCTCGAGAACGACTTCTGGCGCTACCTGCTCAACTCCCTCATCGTTACGGGGGTGGCCGTTGCGCTGATCCTGGTTGTGGGGTTCCTCTTCGCCTACACCATCGCGAGGACGACCAACAAGAAGACGAGGGCGCTTTTCAACGTCATGTTGATCGGCCTTGCCATCCCACTCCAGGCAACCATCATCCCCGTCTACCTCATGATCGTGAAGGCCCGGCTCTACGACAACCTGATCGCGATCATCCTGCCCTCGGTCGCCTTCGCGCTTCCGATCACGGTGCTCATCCTGGTCAACTTCCTGCGTGACATCCCCAACTCGCTCTACGAGGCCGCCCTGATCGACGGGGCCACGGAGTGGCAGATCATCCGCAGGCTCGCGTTCCCGCTGGCCAAGCCTGCGATCGTCACGGTGGCGATCTACAACGGGCTCAACGTCTGGAACGGCTTCCTGTTCCCGTTGATCCTGACGCAGAGCCCCGAGATCAGGGTGCTGCCGCTCGCGCTCACGTCGTATCAGGGGTTGTTCTCGATCAACGTGCCGGCGGTGCTCGCCGCGGTCGTGCTCTCGAGCCTGCCCATCATCGCCCTATACGTCGTGGGCCGCCGCCAGCTTGTCGCCGGCATGACCGCAGGGTTCGGAAAATGACCGGCATCCCCAACCCGGTCCTTTCCGGGTTCGACCCCGATCCGTCGATCCTCCGGGTCGGATCGAGCTACTACCTGGCCACCTCCACCTTTGAGTGGCTTCCGGCGGTGCGGATCCACCGCTCCGAAGACCTGAACCACTGGGAGCTGATCGGCCACGCGGTAACGGGAGATCAACTCGGCATGCGGGGGCTTCCAGCCTCCACCGGTGTCTGGGCGCCATGCCTGACGCGGCATCCGGCGACCGGGCGGTTCTACCTCGTCTTCTCCGTGATGAAATCGCAGGTGGCCGAGGTGTTCGATGTGGAGAACCTGCTCGTGTGGGCAGACGACATGGAGGGACCATGGTCGGACCCGGTGTTCCTCAACGGGGTTGGATTCGACCCCTCGCTCTTCCACGACGAGGACGGAACGACCTGGTTGACGACCCTCGAGTGGGAGACCCGTGAGGGGCGGGAACACCCGGGGTGGATCGTGGCGCAGCGCGTCGACCTCGAGACCCTCACCGTCGGACCTCCGCAACGAATCCACCACGGGTCGACCGACCGCGGCGCCATGGAGGCCCCCCATCTCTACCACCACGACGGTTGGTACTACCTCATGACGGCGGAGGGCGGGACCGGATACGGCCACGGCGTCTGCCTGGCGCGTTCGCGAACCCTGCTGGGGCCCTATGCTGCGGACCCGATCGGTCCGTTCATAACCAGCTGGCCAGCGCCGTACTTCGGTCGAAACAACCGGGACTTCCTCCGCCCCGAATACCACAACCCTGACGCGCCACTGCAGAAGGCGGGCCACGGCAGCCTGGTTGAGGGAGAAACAGGCGACTGGTACGTCGCGCACCTCTCATCACGGCCGCTGCCCGGCACCAAGGCGTCGGTCCTCGGACGGGAGACATCGATCCAGCGTGTCGAGTGGCATGAAGGCTGGCTCCGCCTGGTCGGCGGAGGAACGCTCGCACGGGCGCAGTTCGACGTCCCGGGCGAGATCGAAGGCCACGAACGGGCACTGGACGTCAGCACCGACTTCCGCAGCGGGGTTCCGATGGCGTTCTCGTCGCTGCGTGACCCGGCCTCCGGCCAATGGTGCAGCACCGGGCCGCGCGGGCTCGAACTCAAGGGTAGGGATTCGCTGTCGTCGGTGTTCGACGTCTCCCTGCTAGCCACTCGGCTGCGCGCCTTCTCTGCGGTCGCGACCACGAAGGTGGACTTCCAACCCGACCATTTCTCCCAGACCGCCGGCCTGACGCTCTTCTACGACAACCGCAACTTCAGCTACCTGCGCATCACCTGGGACGAGGTGTGCCAATCCCGGATGCTCGGAGTAGTGCACCTGCGGACAGGGCAGAAGACCGAGTTTCCGCTGGCGGAGATCGCAATCGACGACGGGGAGGTCACGCTCCGGGCGGACATCCGTCTCGGGGGCCTCCAGTTCTCGGCGAAGCTGGGCGGGCAGTGGGTGCGGATCGGGCCTGAGCTGGACGTCACCGGCCTGTCAGACGACGTCATCGGCGGGTTCACCGGCACCTTCGTAGGCATCGCCTGCAGCGACGGGCTCTCGAGGTCCAGGGCTGCCACGTTCGGTCACTTCTCGCTGATCCACGATCGGTGAGATGACCGCTGAGTTTCGCCTCGCTTCCAGCTGGAATCTGGAAGCGAGGCGGGTGGTGGGCGTCGCCGACGTCCACCACGGGCTGCTGATATCGGCCCGTCACCCCCACCGCTGTCGAGCGGTATCAATCAAAGGAGATGCTACATGGGGTTCGAGAAATCGACTCCGCCCAGAGAGCGGAGCCGGGCGTTCAAGAAGCGAAAGCAGGCATTCTCAAGCCTGAAACGTGCACTCGCGTGTGGTGCGGCGTTGATGCTTGTCGCCGGTCTCGGAGGGGGCATGTCAACAGCCCGTGCGGAGACGATCAGGTTCGCCACCCAGGAGACAGGAACGTATGCGGGGTTGCCGTTGTTCGACGGGGTTCCAGCGCACCTCGAAAACTACCTCGATGCGCTGATGGACTATGCGGGGCTCGATGCCGCAGTGAACTGGGCGAACGGGCGGCGGGGAGACTTCACGATCCCGAGTGGCCCGAATGAGGGACGGGTGGTGCCCGGTTCGCCGCAATGGGGCGAGGGTGTCCAAGGCGTCTCCACCGACTTCCCGTCGATCAACGCGATGGGGCAGACCTGGAACGCTGACCTTGTCGGAGCCATCGGCACGGTGATCGGCGATGAGAACTTGTACCAGGAGAGCTGGTCCAAGTCCTTGAGCGCATACAACGCCACAGTTGCTGCCGGGATGCAGGACCTCAGGCCGAACCCCCTCAGCGGGCGCTTGGACGAGAGCTTCGGTGAGGATGAGACGCTCGCCTCAACTCTCCTCTCGCAGTACTCCGAAGGCATCGCAGGGACGCGCGCCGAGGGCAATGAGGACGGCTTCTGGTCGAAGGCCGTGCTGGTCGCCAAGCACTACACCGGGTATGCGGCGCAGTGGTTCCGAACCCCCGGCAACACCGACATCAGCAGCCGCGCCCTCATGGAGTACTGGGCCGAGCCCCCGCTCGACGCGATCGAGGACGGAGCGATCAGCGGCGTGATCACGTCGTACGGGCGAACCAACGGCGTCCCGAACGCGATCTCACCGCTCATCGCCGACGTGCAGGGCAAATCCCCCTGGGGCGGCTTGTACACCACGCCGGACAACGGCGCGGAGAACCGGCTGCATGTCGACGATGCCTACAGCAACGGATTCGACCGCAGCTACACACCGGCCTGGGGAGATGCCGTGTCCCTGTTCGCGGTGGCGGACGCGGGGAGCATTGCGGCCACCGGCGCAAGCGTGGACCGCAACTCCGAACTCCTCGAAGGGATCCAGAACGGGACCTACGGGGTGACCGCAGAAGACGTGTACCGGGTGGCCAAGACGCAGGTCGCGCCGCTGGTGCGGGTCGGCCTCTTCAACGAGCGTGATGCGTCCGGCATCCCGAAGGACTATCCGTTCGCGGATCTGACGGCCGAGCGGGGCACGCCGAACAATTACACGACTGCGGCGCACCAGCAGGTGGCTCTGGAGGCCGCGCAGGAGAGCGTGGTCCTGCTCAAGAACGAGGGTGGGCTGCTCCCGCTGTCGAAGGACGTCGACGTCGCTGTCAGCGGGCCGCTGGCCGACACCCGATTCCGCACCACCTACGCCACGTCGACGCCGAACGTGGAAGGAGCCGGCCTTACGCCGGTCGGTGGCATCGAGGCCGCTTCTACCGGTGACGTCACATTCGCCTCGGACGGGCAGATCATCCGGCTGAAGTCTGTGCTCGACGGCTCCTATCTCAGTGTCAACGCTGACGGCAGCGCCACGCTGGGAACTGGGAGCGACGCCGAGTCGGCAGCCACCTTCGAGTCCTTCGACTGGGGCCAAGGTGCGCACAGCTACCAGTCCACGGCCGATGGCCGCTGGCTGCAGTACGCCGCTGGAGGGGTCAATGCTGCCCAACGCGTCGATCTCGGCACGGCCAGGACGAGCCTGCCCTACCGCCTGCGTCCAGTCGACAACGGCGACGGGACGGTGTCCTTCGTTGTCGGAGGGTATTCCGAGAGCTTCAACGGCGGCTTCGAGACGGCCTACTACAAACAGGGCCGGTATCTGAGCGTAGACACGACCACCGGCGCGCTCGGCGTGACGAACGTGCTCGGCAACGCGGCAAACGCCGAGGCCCTCAAGACGTCGGCCACCCGCTTCGTAGTCGAGACGGTCAAGGAGACGGGCGCAGATTCGGTCTCGGCCGACGCCGACTATGCGATCGTCGTGGTTGGGGCCCCTGCGCGGAACTCAAGCGGCGAGGGCGCCGATCGTTCCACTCTGGCGCTCGGCGACGAGCAGTACTCCCTTGTCGAGAATGTCGCGAAGGCATACCCGGGTCGCACCGTGGTGGTCGTGGATTCCGTCTACCCGGTCCTGGTCGATGAGATCCAGCGCAACGACAAGGTCGCCGCGATCGTGCAGTCGAACGAGGGCGGCCAGTTCACCGGCCTTGCGCTCGGTAAAGTGCTCTACGGCGACTATGCCCCAACCGGACGACTCACCCAGACTTGGTATGCAAGCATGGACGCGCTGCCGAGCCTTTCGCGCTACTCCATCCCGGAAGGCCAGAATGTGCTCTACGGCCTTGATGATCTAGACCCCCGCTTCACGGTCGACATGTCCAACGCCGATCCTGCCGAGTCCAAGCTCACCTACAAGTACACCGATGCAGAGACGACCTACGACTTCGGCTATGGGTTGTCCTACTCGAGCTTCGAGTATGGGAACCTCAAGGTGGGGCAGACGGACGGCTCGTTCACGGCCACCGTCGACGTCACCAACACCGGTGGCGTGGCAACGTCTGACGTCGTGCAACTCTATGGCTCCCACAGTGACTCCGAGTACGGTCAGGCGGTGCCCAAGAAGCAGTTGGTCGCATTCGGCAAGGTCGAGGTGGCCGCTGGCCAGACACGCACCGTGGAACTCGCCTTCGACTCGGACGCGCTCGCAGTCTGGGATGTCAACGCTGCCGCTCACGTGCTGGAATCGGGGACGTACACGTTCCAGGTGGGCGCCTCAAGCTCCGACATCCGAGGCTCGGTGTCGCTGAGCGTAAAGGGTCAGCTCCTCGCTCCGCTCAACGCGGCCGAGGAGGCCATCAACGTATTCGACCACAGCTTCGCCTCATCCGACGTCTTCTACCGGGAGGCGTCGAAGGCCAACACCGCAGAGGGTCTTCACGCTGACGCTCTGACGCACGGTTACCACGTGGTCGGCGCCCGGTCGGCAGGGTCCTGGACTGCACTCCACGATCTGGACCTTGACGGTGCCGAGTCGATCGCGGTCTCGCTCGGCTCAACGAGGGCGGATGCGGCGGGCGTCGAGTTGCGCCTCGACGCGCCGGATGGTCCGGTACTAGCGGAGTATGTGGTGGAGAACACGGGCTCCGACGAGTACATGATCGCGGCCTCGCTGGATTCAGCCGGTGACATTCCGGTTGAGGAACTGTCCTACACCACGATCGACAAGCCGATCGACGGCGTCGAAGGACACCACGACATCTACATCGTGTTCACGGAGGCCGACATCCGGGTGCGTGACCTGCAGGTGACCCATAAGGCCACCGCCGAGCCGTCACCCACGCCGACGTCGTCAGCGGGTGCGACGCCGACGGTCGAACCGACCAAGACGCCGACACCGAAGCCGACTGCCAAGCCCGATGTCTCCCGGACGGCGCCCTACACGCTCCCCGGCACCCACAACGTCAATGGTCGGAGATGGTTCACCACGTGCGAGGAATACTCACAGACCGAGCGTTGCCGCACCGAGATCTGGGCCACCGTGGTCGTGAAGTCGGGCGGCAAGTTCGAGGTCAGGCAGGGATGGGCGTTCAACAACCTGACCTATCTGCCGCTGCTGACCCGTGCGCAGTGGAAGGGCAACCCGCTGGGCGAGGCGGGGTCATGGACCGCAGCCGACGGCCGGTTGTGGAACACCGTGTGCGACACGGCCGCGACCGGTGGCAACGGCTGCCGTTCCTACAGGGAGACGACGGTGTACAAGGCAACGCCAAAGGCGGGTGGCGGCTACGATTTCTCCCAGTCGAACCAGTGGGTGTTCAACAACATCGTCCAGTTCGCTGCCAGGTGATCTGATCTGACGACTCAATTTGGGAGCCGGGCGTTTGTAACGTCCCGGCTCCCGAATGCTCTGTGCCAGGGCTAGATCTCGACGGCCGGCAGGCTGATCTCGAAGGTGCTGCCTCCGCCGGGGGTCGGGAGGTAGGCCAGGGTCCCACCGTGCTTCTCGACCAGGGCGGAGGCGATGGCCAGCCCGAGGCCGGCGCCGCCGGTGGCGCGTCCCCGCCCCTGGTCCTCGCGGAAGAAGCGCTCGAAGACGCGGGATTCGTTGCCAGCCTTGAGGCCGGGCCCGTGATCGATCACCGAGACGCGCACCCGGCCGTCTTGCACCCCGACGCAGACCTCAATCTCGGTGTCCGACGGGGTGTACCGGACGGCGTTGGACAGCAGGTTCGTGAGGACCTGGTGGAGACGGCCGGGATCTCCGAGCGCCGTGGCAGGCATGTCCTCCCAAGGTGGCTCGGTAGGGTTGCTGACCGTGATGCGCCGTCCAGGGTGCCTCACCTGTGCGCCGGTGACGGCGTCGACGGCGATGCTCAACAGGTCGACGGGTCGGGTGTCAAGCGTCGGGGCGGTGTCGAGCCTTGCGAGCACGAGGAGGTCTTCGACGAGCGAGGCCATCCGGATCGATTCCGACTCGATCCGCCCGATGACGCGGGCGATGTCGTCGGGGCTCTTCGCCACGCCGGTGTGGACGAGTTCCGCGTGGCCGCGGATGGTGGCCAGCGGGGTCCGGAGTTCGTGGCTGGCGTCGGCCACGAATCGCCGCAGCCGCTCCTCGGTGCGGTTGCGTTCGTCAAACGCGGACTCGATCTGGGCGAGCATGGCATTCAGTGAGGTCGCCAGGTGGCCGACCTCCGTGTTCGGGGCCGCAACATCGATACGGCTCGTCAGGTTTCCGGCGGCGATCTCGTCGGCAGTCCGCTCGATTTCGGTCAATGGACGCAACCCGATCCGCACCATCGCGAGCCCGGCGAGAGCGGCGATCGCCAGGGTGATCAGGCTGACGGTGAAACTGATGAACGCCAACCGTTTGGCGGCGACCTGGATGTCGGCCAGGGAATAGGCGACGACGAGGAAGCCGCCCTCGTGGCTGAAGGCCCGGGCCCGCCACGGCGGATCGCGGTGATCTGTGGACTGGAGGGTGAGCACCTCCTGACTCGCTGCTACCTCGACGAGGGAGGCGCGGTCGATTCCGGTCCAGTCCGGGGCGCCCTGATCCGCTGGAATCTGGCAGAGCAGCGCGCCACCCTGGTCGTAGCTCGCCATGACGTATCCGCTTGCCATCCGTGCCGACTCCGGCGCCTCGAGGCAGGCCTGATCGAGCCAGTCTCGGAGCTGTTCGGGCGGTCGCGCCCCAAACGGGGAGATCAGACGCTCATCGAGCTGTCGGACTTGCGCGGTTGCGAACAGAGCGAGGCTTGCGGAACTGGCGAGGAACAGCGCGACAGCCATCAGGGCCACGGAGCCGAGGACGAGCCGCTTTCGAAGTGACCAGCGTCTCATCTAAGTTCCTTCGGAAGCCTCAACGTGTAGCCGACGCCGCGGACCGTTTCGATCAGTGGCGGATCGTAGCGGTCGACCTTGCGGCGCAGGTAGCGGATGTACGAGTCGACGACGCCCGACTCTCCGTTGAAGTCGTAGTTCCAGACGTGGGCGAGGATCTGGGCCCGCGACATGACCCGTCCGGAGTTGTGCATCAGGAACCTCAGCAGGGAGAACTCGGTCGGGGAGAGGCTGATGGGCTCACCCTGCCGCCACACCTCGTGGCCGTCCTCGTCCATGACCAGATCGGAGTAGCGCAGCAGGCTGGCCTCGGTGTCGTCGTCGGGGCCGACCTCGGCCGGAGCGACCCGGCGCAGGATGGCGCCGCACCGGGCGACCAGCTCGTCGAGGCTGAAGGGCTTGGTGACGTAATCGTCGGCCCCGAGGGTGAGGCCGCGGACGCGGTCCTCGACCGCGTCGCGGGCGGTGAGGAAGAGCACCGGCGCGTTCGTGTCTCGACGAAGGGTGCGCAGGAGGTCGAATCCCAGCATGTCCGGCAGCATGACGTCGAGGATGATCAGATCCGGTTGGGTGAGCGCAGCTACCTCAAGGGTCTCCGCGCCGGAGGATGCGGTGTCGACCTGGTAGCCGATGTAGCGCAGGCTCATCGCGACCATGTCGACGATGTAGGGCTCATCGTCGGCGACCAACACCCGCGCGCGCACCTCTTTTGCCGTCATGGTTTCCATCATGGTCGTCGAATATGAGAGTTCGATGAGAGTTGGCTGATTCTCACCGATCTATCAGGAACCTCCCATCGTTTCAGCATCTTCCCGAGGCAATGTGGGCATCGGACGGACGCACCGATGAGGAGAGAACGAGATGAACCGCAAGCGGGTACTGATCAACGTCGGCCTTGGCGGGCTGATCGTGGTCCTGGGAGGCGCCGGTGCGCTGGCCCTCATGATGCCGAGGGACGACCCGAACGCCAACCTGCTCACCGCGACTGTGCAGCGTGGGGAACTGCAGGCGACGGTGACTGCCAGCGGCAACGTCGAAAGCGGCGCGATCGCCAACCTGCAACCCGGTGGTGGGGGCGTCGTCACGGAGGTCCTCGTCACCACCGGTCAGAGCGTCAAACAGGGCGACCAGCTGGTCCGACTCGACGACACCGATGCGCAGGCCCAGCTCGAATCGGCGCTCGTGGGGCTCCGTTCGGCCGAGGCCTCGTTGACGACCGCCACCCAGGGTCGCACCGGCACCGAACGCGAAGCAGATGCAGCGGGGATCGCATTGGCTGAGCAGAACTTGAAGAACGCCGAGCGGGCGGTGACCAACGCGAGGGACAACCTGGCCCTGGTCAAATCGCAGCAGGCGGAACTGGTGGCCGCGGCACAGGATGCGGTCACCCGGGCGGTGCAGGCCGTCGAGGACGACCAGGAGCAGCTGGCCGCGCTGAAGGAGCAACTCGCGGGCGTCGATCCGGTCGACACCGCCGCCGTGACGGCGCTGGAGGGCCAGATCGCGCAGCTCGACGCGGAGCTGTCTGCCCAGGTGGCGGCACGCGATTCGGCGAAGTTGGCGCTGGCGCAGGCCAACCGCACCCGCGACACGGCGCAGCTGCAGGCCGAACAGGGTGTCACGACGCAGGTCGGCAGCCGAGACGCGGCGAAAAAGACACTTACCCAGCAGAAGGCGACCGTGGCTGTGAACCAGCAGGGCCCCAAGCAAGGCAACGTGGACTCGGCTGAGGCGCAGGTGGAGTCGGCCCAGCTACAGGTTGAGACCGCCCGCCGTGCGGTCGAGGAAACCGTCCTTCTAGCGCCCTTTGACGGGGTCGTCTCGACGATCAACGCCGTCGTCGGACAGTCGGCGACCGGCTCAGCCAGCGGCAGCGCCACCGGGACGACCAGCACGGGCAGTACCGGGCTGGTGGTACTCGTGGCTCCCGACCAGTTGCGGGTCAACGCCTCCATCGCAGAGGCGGACGCGACCTCGGTTCAGGCCGGGCAGCCGGTCGTGGTCAACCTGCCGGCGTCCGGCACCGACATCGCGGGCACGGTGTCCTCGATCGACATCCAGAGCACCCTGACCAACAACGTCGTCCAGTACCTAACCACCGTCTCCCTCACTGACCCACCGGCGGAGGTCCGGGTCGGACAGACCGCCAGCCTCTCCATCATCACCGGCAGCCTGGAGGGTGTGCTCTTCGTGCCCACCTCCGCGATCACCAGGGAAGGGGCCACCGCCTACGTGACCCGCCTCGCCGACTCGGTGACGGAGCGGGTCGAGGTGCGAACCGGCCTGATCGGCACCACCGGCACCGAGATCGTCTCCGGCCTGGAGGAGGGAGACGAGGTCGTCCTGCCCGACGCCAGTGGCGCGGCGGCAGCGAACCCCCTGGCACCCAGCGGCGAGAGCACCCCCTGATGACCGCCCGGCTCACGGCTCGCAGGCCGGTCATCGACCTGCGCAACATCCAAAAGACCTACGGCGAAGGCGAAACAACAGTGCGAGCGGTCGACGGCGTCAGCCTGACTGTGCAGCGAGGCGACTACGTGGCCATCATGGGTGCATCCGGATCGGGGAAGTCGACGCTGATGAATATCATCGGATGCCTCGACACCCAGACCAGGGGCAGCTACCGGCTCGACGGCGTAGACGTGCGACTCCTGGACGACGACCAGCAATCGAAGATCCGCAACCGCAAAGTCGGGTTCGTCTTCCAGAACTTCAACCTGATCGCCCGCACCACCGCACTGTCCAATGTAGAACTCCCGCTCGCCTACGCCGGTCGCCCGACCCGGGAGCGGCGCGAGCGTGCGTTGGTCGCGTTGGAGAAGGTGGGGTTGTCGGACCGCGTCGGCCACACCTCGGCCGAGCTCTCAGGTGGGCAGCAACAGAGGGTCGCGATCGCCCGCGCCATCGTCGGTGAACCCGTCCTGCTCCTCGCAGACGAACCGACCGGTGCACTCGACAGTCACAGCACCGAGGACGTGCTCGACCTGTTCGACCAGCTCTCCGCAGACGGTCGCACCCTCGTGATCATCACGCATGAGGAAGCCGTGGCGGCTCGGGCCAGAAGGGTGTTGCGGATGCACGACGGCAAGGTCGTCTTGGACACCGCTGCGGGGGTGACGCTGTCATGAGCATCTCTGAATCGATCAAGTTCGCCTGGCGGGGCGTAACCGCAAACAAGGCCAGGTCTGCGCTCACCATGCTCGGGGTCATGATCGGGGTCTCCGCGGTCATCATCCTCGTCGCCGTGGGCACCGGCGCGAGCCGCAGCGTCACCAGCACCCTCGACTCGCTGGGCACCAACACCCTCACCGTCACCCCGGGCGCCGCCTCTGGGAGCGGGTTCGGGGGTGGTGGCTTCGGGGGCGGTGGCTTCGGGGGCGGCGGCGAAGGGAGCGATGCGGGCCCCGCGACGGGCACCGAGATCCGCGAGGCCACCCTCACGATGGCCGATGCCGAGGCGCTCACCAACCCCGAACTGGCCCCAGACATCCACCTGGTCGCACCAGTGGTCTCCGCCAGTTCCGTCGTGGCCACCCTCGGCTCCGCATCGCACACCGTCGGGACCACCGTCGGCAGCACGCCGTCGTACCTGAGCATCAACAATGAGACCATCGGGCAGGGCCGGGCGTTCAGCCAGTCGGATTTCGACTCCCATTCGCGGGTGCTGCTCATCGGCACCTCGGTCGCCGGCGAACTTGTCGGCGGTGACGGCACGGACGTACTTGACCAGGTGATTCGCCTCAACGGTAAGGAGTTCACCGTCATCGGCATCCTGGGTGCCAAGGGTTCATCGGGCATTCAGGATCAGGACGACCGGATCATCGCGCCTGCCACCGCCGTTCAGGACCACCTCGCCGGCTACGGCAATCTGTCAAGCATCTCGATCCAGGCCACCTCGGCCGACACCGTCGACGCGGCGCAGGCCCAGGTCGAGTCCATCCTCGACGCCCGCCACCGCACCACCTCCGACGACCGCGACTTCAGCGTCACCAACTCTGCAACATTCCTCGACGCCGCCAGCACCATCACCAGCATCTTCACCATCCTGCTCGGCGCGATCGCGGCCATCTCTCTTCTGGTCGGCGGGATCGGCGTCATGAACATCATGCTGGTCACCGTCACCGAGCGGACCCGGGAGATCGGGATCCGCAAGGCCATCGGCGCCACCAGAACCGACATCACCGTCCAGTTCATGCTGGAGGCCGTGTTCCTGTCAGTCATCGGGGGAGCGGCCGGGATCGTCTTCGGCTACCTCGTTTGCCTGATCTAGATCGCTGGATTCCGGGCCGTCATCGAGCCCTACTCCGTCGTTATGGCGTTCGGCTTCGCGCTTGCGGTCGGGCTGTTCTTCGGCATCTATCCGGCGACCCGAGCCGCCTCACTCAGGCCCATCGACGCACTCCGCTACGAGTGATCGTCATCCGCAGAAAGGTTCAATCCAATGTCTCCTGAATCATCCGCTGGTCAACTGGACGAGCTGCTCGGTGCCCGAGCGGCCGACAGTGTGGCCGAGGGGCAAACCATCGAGCTTCCCGTTGTCGCGGACCCTGAACGGTGGTTGCCCGAGGAAGGAGAGGACAAGGAGTTCCTGCCACGGCTCCGGAACCGTCGGCCCCGGTCAACCACCGCCCTGATCGTGCTGGCCATCTGGTGTGCAGGATTCCTTGTCGGGGTGATCGTCGACAGAGGGCTGTTCGGCTGAGGGATCGGACGCGGCGGCAAGTGCCATGCTCGCCTACTATCTCCCGGAGCGTGAGGGCTCCACGATGAGGGTCCGCGAACTCAATTCAGGCACTGACGCAGCATTCGAACTTTGGGAGTTGCCGAAGACTGGATACCTGTTGGTCGAGACGAAGACTCGCAGCATCGTCGAGTACAGCGCGGACGCGATATCCCCGCTGGCGGCCTACCCTGGACACGATGCCGCGTACCTGGGCATGGGCGAGTATGTCGTGGAGCTGGCAGGGGGGAACGCCGTCAACGCTCTCAGCGGTGAGGCGCGTCCAAGACTGGAGAGTAGGCGGGTCAACGAGGCGAGTCACGAACTGGCAGAAAAGGTCGCCGCCAACGATCAGTTGTCGCTGACGAATCAGAATGGGGCCGTGATGATGAAGGTTCCGCCGCCTGTGGGCACCAACGTCAACTTTCGGATCCCCTCGTATGGGTACATCACCGGCTGCACGGTGCTCGCGAACTCCACCGGACGCTGTGGTTGGGTCGCCGCAACCATTGTGATGAGGTATTGGCACGCGAGAACCGGCAAGCTGCTGATTCCGACGGCGCATCGAAGCGGTAACAACATCAAGGTCGTGGCACGTCCCGACTTCGCCGACCTGATTCGCAATGGTAGGAGCGAGTCGGTCTTCTCCGGCTTGGCTGTAGCGGATGGGATGGGCTATCACGCCGTCGTGCGTCAGAAGATCAACGCCGACGCCTGGTACAACTTGTTGAGCCTCAATGTCGACTCCGCCCTCAATGCCGGGCGACCGGTGATCCTTCTGGGTTCGCTCCCCAGCGCCTACACTGACGACAAGAAGGGGAATCACGCTGTGGTGGCCTACGGGAAGTCGAAGGACGGTCACAACATCGTTCATTACGGCTACTCCGGGAAGTCGGCGCTCGTGCTCAACTCTGGCACCGTCGGGTCCAATACCCACTTCGTGCTGAAGTAAGGTCGAGCCATGAGACGCATACTGCACACGGTGGTTCTTGCGCTGCTCGCGGCCACCCTCGTTATCATGTGCTTTCACACATGGCAGAGCCGGTGGCTCGCCGGCGAGGGAGACTACATCTACACGTACCACCGATGGTTCGCCACTCCGATCGGATTCTTCGATGTGGTGGCCCCCGCAGCAATGCTGCTGACAGCGCTACTCACGATCCTCGTAGGCAGCCGTGTACGCCGCACCAACACGAGTTGGGTGCAGATCGGACTCGGCGCGGTCACCGCGCTGTTCGTTGCCGCCTTGGGCTCGAACCCCACGATGGCGGGCATGGTGCACGGTCTTGGCGTCTGGGTCGCGCCGCTTCTCGGGATCGCTGCAGTGTTGCTTCTCATCCTTCGGTTGATGACGCCGAAACAGGCCGACCAGCAGGCGACCTGACGCTTTGATCGAAAGAACAGGCCGCCCCGGTGATGCCCCGGCGGCCTGTTCGACGGATTGGCAGGACCACGTTTGGGCCTCTCTTGATGCACCGCCTACGGCCCGCACAACGACACACCGTGCGACTACTCCTCCTCCACCTCGGATCTCCTCGCTCTGAACTGCGCACCTGTCGAGCGGGCCTGATCAACCCCCAGAGCTCAACCAGGCAGACCGCGCTCGACCAGGTGTGCGATTAACGATGACTGGAGGCGTTGGATCACGCAGAGGCGTCTGTATCCCCTGAGTAAGCGTCGCATTGCGGGTGAGACCAGCAGCGCCAGTCGCCGGCCACTGCTTGGTCAGCCGGCTGATCACCGGCGCGGACAGGCCCTGCGAGGTGCCCAGGAACTGTTCCAAGGCAGGGGCGAAGTCACCGCTGGACAAACCATGCAAGTACAGCAGCGGCAACACCTCAGCGACCTGGGCCGATTTGCGTGCCCACCTCGGCAAGATCGCCGAGGAGAACCGGGCCCGCTCACCGGTGGCCTGGTCGATGCGCTTGTCGTTGACGCGCGGCTGACGAACCGCAACCGCCCCGGCAGCGGTGGTGACCTCCCGCTCGGCGTGGTAGCCGTTACGCACCACCAGCCGGTGTCCCTCCTCGTCGACCTCGGCGCGGAACTGCTCGATGTAGGCATCGACCTCGGCCTGCAACGCCACGGCCAGCATCTGCCGAGCCCTTCCCGCACGATCGCATCCAACGCCGACGCGCCACCAACTGCGAGCTGCCCGGCGTTGGCATCTGGACCATCAAGAACTAGGTTGAGCATGAACGCTCCTTCCCGGACCAACGCTTCCAACGTCGGCCCATGATCGAAATCCTGTTACCGAAGGTCATCCCCGGGAAGGAGCGTTCCTCGCACCTCCAGCCCCGGAGACCATCCACAGGATTTGATCATTCCTCGACCCACCACTCAGCAACATTGACTACCGGCAATTAGTTGCGCTGAATACCAGGGTGGCAAGCCCACCAGGCATGTTGGGTGTACCGCCAGTGCCTCCCACGCGTGTACTCGGGGGCCTACCGTCGTGTTTAGGGCCGGATGCGCTCCCTTGGACGGGGCCGGAGGCGTGGTAGAGCCTCCTCGCCTGGCCCCGCTTCGCTACCGAAAGAAGGAACTCATGTCCGTCACCACCGTCCTCGTCGTCGGCGCCACTGGCAGCATCGGTCGAGAAGTTGTTGCCGCGGCCACCGCCGCGGGGCTCACGGCCCGCGCCCTCGTCCGGGACGTGGAACGTGCCGGCAGGGTATTGCCCGCCGACACCGACTTCGTCGTCGGCGACCTCACCCGGGCCGACACTCTCACCGACGCTGTACACGACATCGACGCGGTCATCTTCACACACGGCTCAGAGACCGGCGACTGGGAGCGTGTCGACTATGGCGGAGTAAAGAACATCCTCGCCGCGCTCGGCACACGGCGTCCACGGATCGCCCTCATGACGTCGATCTACGTCACCCGTCTGGGAGAGGGCCACGACGAGGTCATCGGCTGGAAGCGCCGCAACGAGTGGCTGGTGCGCTCGTCGGGAGCCGATTACACCATCGTGCGCCCCTCCTGGTTCGACCACGCGGCCGCTACCGACAACCGGATCGTCTTCGAACAAGGCGACACTGGCGACGGCGGCATCCGCCGAGACCAGCTCGCCCGCGTGCTTGTGGAGGCCATCCTGACCGACACGGCGATCGGCAAGACGCTCGAGGTGTTCGCCCAACCAGGGGAAGGGCCGGGCGACTGGTCCGCGTTGTTCGGTGCCCTCGACCCCGACACCGGGCTCGACGGTGCGCACGATGCCACCCGGGTTCCGCTCGAGGATGAACCCGCCCAGATCCAGCTCGATATGGCCGCTGTTGGGGCCAGGGGCAACTGACGCCCCCGCGCGGTACTCAACCAAACGTGCCGACGGAAGATCGCCCCACGACTGGCATCTTGAGTCGGGTGCGCGGCAACCGGGCAACCCATCCTCCACTGTGTCCCTTGTCAACACCGAGACAGGTACCGCCCTACACCCCGGGTCGTCGTTGAGACAGGAACTGTCACTACGCTCCTGCTGCGGGCGATGGTCGCGAAGATGATCTGGCAGCACGAGCAATGCTGCACCACCAAGCAACGTCACCCACTGGTTCCCCCAACCCAAGGAGACATCATGGAACCCAACCTCGACAAGGCCGTCGACCCGATGCCAACCCCACGCCGTCGCACCGTGCTTGCCGGTGCGGCCGCCCTGGCAGCACCGCTCCTGGTCGGCGGTATCGGGGCAACCCCCGCACAGGCCACCCCCAAGGGCCGTCGGCGCCGTCACGGGAAGAGGTCGGTGCTGCAGATCGCCGAGCAGGGAGTGTTCGCGGCAGGCGGTACGGTGCAGCAGACTCCGGGCACCTTCGACCCGATCAACGGACAGATGGCACCGGCCGGGCAGACCCGCCACAGCGACCACGCCAGCGTGTTCTATCAGGTGCCCATTCGTGACAACGGCCACGCGATGCAGTTCCTGCACGGCTACGGCCAGTCGCGCAACGGCTGGATGACCACCCCTGACGGGCGGCCCGGATTCTCCGACCTGTTCCTCGCCAAGGGCTACAGCGTCTACCTCGCCGACCAACCTCGACGCGGCCAGGCCGGCCAGACGTCGGTGGCCGCCACCATCGATGTGACCCCCGACGACCAGACCTGGTTCACCCAGTTCCGGATGGGCCTCTGGCCGAACTTCGCCGCAGGGTTGAAGTTCCCCACCGATGCCGATTCCCTCGACCAGTTCTTCCGGCAGATGACTCCGAACACCGGCCCCTTCGACGTCGACGTGATCACCGACGCGATGGTCGCCTCGCTCGAGGAGTCCGGGCCGGCCACGCTGGTCACCCACTCCCAGGGCGGCATCCCCGGCTGGTTCATCGCCATGGCCAGCAAGAATGTCGAGGGTGTCATTGCGATCGAGCCGGGTTCCTTCGTCTTCCCGGAGGGGCAGGTGCCGCCTGCCATCGAGACCGGATATGCCCCGGTACAGGGAAGCGCAGTGTCTGCCAAGGAGTTCCGCAGGCTCACCCGGATGCCGATCGCCGTGTACTTCGGCGACTTCATCCCCGCCAAGCCGTCCGAGGTACCAGCCTGGGACTTCTGGCGCGGTGTGCTGGAACTGGCCTACAGGTTCGCCGACGTCGTCAACGCCCACGGCGGCGACGCGACGGTGGTGCACCTGCCGAAGGTCGGCATCACCGGCAACGAACACTTCATGTTCCAGGACACCAACAACGCCCAGGTCGCCAACCACATGGCCCGCTGGATGCGCAGAAAGAAGCTCTCCTGACGGGTCTGCCGTTGCGCAGGTGTCCCCGGTCACGAGCGCCCGCGTGACCGGGGACCCGTTCAGCGTGTGAGGGTACGGGTGAACGCGAGGGCCGCCAGGAGATGGCGACCACCCACCGGCGCGAACACGAAGGGATTGGTGACCACCTTCATGTGAAATTCTCCTGTTTGAAACTGTCAGGGTGGGTGGTCATCGCGCAAACAGATACGCCATGGCGTGCCGGGTCTCGATCTCGAGGGATTGCTGGTTGTGTCCGCCGTCGGCGTTCTCCCAGTAGATGAGGCTCTGCTCGGTGAACAGGTCGCCATGTGACTGGCGCAGTTCATCGAGTTGGGGTTGCATCGCGGACTTTGTCCCGTCGCTGCCGCCGACCATGGCGATTACCTGGAAGTCGTTCGCGCCGTAGCTGTGGTCCCGCAGCCCACTGGCGAGGGTGTCGGCGACAGCCGCCACTTCGGAGTCGCCGGTCGTGCGCCCGATCCAACTGTCACCGGCCATCGGCATGAACCAGGCGAAGTGCTCGGGTTGGTCCACCAATACGTCCCAGGTGGTGATGCCGCCCATCGAGTACCCCCCGAACGCTCGGTGGCGTCGGCCGGCCTCGAGCCCCTGTGGTGTGGTGTCGCTGGAGTGGGTGGTGAACGTACCCTCGACCACGGGCAGCAACGCGGTGATCTCGGTCGTCGCGAAGAAGTGGTTGAGGGGGTAGTCCTGCGAATAGTCGGCCACCACGAAGCTGTCGTCTGGGTAGTAGGTGGGGATCACCACGAGCATCGGGGCCATGTCGCCGGCCGCGATCCAGGCGTCGAACTGCGGTTGCATGACAGAGGCGAAGTCGTCGTGGTCCATGCCGGAGCCGTGCATCAGGTACAGCACGTTCATGGCGGTGCCCTCGCGGTAGGCCGCTGGGAGGTAGACGTGCGCTGTCTTGGTGTAGCTACGACCCTGGTAGTCGATCGGATAGGACACCGTCTGCAGTGTGCTCGCGTCGCCGAGCTGAGTGCTGCCAGCCCGGCTGGCTGGCGATGCCGGGGACCGGGATGACGTAGGGGTCTCCGCGGACGGCGCGCTGCAGCCCAGTAGGCCCAGCAACGCGGCCGCAGCGGCCGCTGCGACGATCTGCCTTCGTCGTGTCATTGGAGGAATGCCTCTCTCAGTCTGGTCACCTGGTCTGGTGGCCTACAGCTACCCATCACCAACGTTGACAGCCTCCGACGGATCCCGGGTAGCACTGCCAGTGCACCCCAAGTGGTCTCCCGGCCACGTCCCACAACGAGCAGAAGGCGTCAGGCCGTCTCAATGCGCGTGAGACGAGCCGCCTCGGTCAGTGTCGAGGCGACGTAGCTCAGGGCGTGTTACTGGCGATCGAGCGGAGGTAGGGCTCCAGGTGTCGCTCGCCCGTGGGTGCGCCGACGGCGTCGACGACGAGCGACTCCAGGAAGAAGCGCGTGAGGTTGCTCACGCGGGCCGATCCGCGGTCGGCCGTCCAGTTGAGTGCCCGCGTCGCTCCCGGTCCGAGACGGAGGATGTGCGGGCGGCGCCCCACGATTCGGAATGCGAGTCTCTCCAGTTCGAGGTAGCTGAAGGTGTCTGGCCCGCCGACGTCCCAGCTCCCGCCCGGCTCCGTCATCCGGTCGACGATGAAGGCGGCGAGGTCGGCTCCGTGCACCGGGTTCACTTTTGCGGAGCCGTCGCCGAGCACGAATCCGATCCCGTGCTGAGCCATCAGCACGAAATCCGAGATGTCTGAGAAGTAGCCGGATGGATTGATGATCTGGGGCACGACCCGGCTGCGACGGAGCACTTCGGAGAATGCGTGCTTCGAGCGCATCGTCAGGGACGTTCCGGAGTCGGAGTGCAGCACGTTCACGTAGGCGAAGGAGGCCAGCCCGTGTCGCTCGGCTTCGGCTAGCAGGTTGAGGTTGCCGAGGAAGTCGATCTGCCACGGGCTGGCCTTCTGGCGCGTCACGCCGAGCGCGGACACGACGCGGTCGGCACCCGCGCAGGTGTCGGTCAGGCTGTCGGGCAGCAGGTAGTCGACTGTGCGCCACTCGGCCACCCGCCCGCGAAGCGACGGCGCATTGAAGGCGCCCACCTCCTCGGCGCGCTGCCTGGAACGGACCAGCGCGCGCACGCGGTGCCCGCGTTCGTGGAGCACCTGCACGACGTGTCGGCCGACGTATCCGGTTGCTCCTGCCACGACGATCGTCTCGCTCATCTCGGGCCTCCTCGCTTTGTGCCGGTTGCTACGAGAGTAGGCCCGCCAGCGTCGATCGGGCGCGGATGGTTGATTGCCGATGCCTCCCTTGTCGCTGGGCGTGCATAGATCTCTCCATACGTCGAGGCGACCCCAGATAGCGCCTGCCTCCACGCATAGAGAGATTTGTGCACGGGTCCTCGGGCCACGCTGCCTTTGGGTGTACTCCCAGTGAGCCCTGGGCGTCGAAGGCCACCCCGGGCCGGAGTTGGCGCGCACAATGGGAGAGCGCACCGAGCGCAGCAATGGAGGGTCACGCAATGAGAACGCTTGGGTACTCGATCAACATCACACTCGACGGCTGCGTCCATCACGAGGCGGGCCTCCCGCCGGATGAGGGGTCGATGCGCTACTGGGCCGCTGCGATGGAGCGGGCCGACGCGCTGCTGCTCGGCCGGGTGACCTACGAGATGATGGAGTCGGCGTGGCGGCGACCCGCCGACGGCTTGTGGCCCGATTGGATGGAGGACTGGGAGATCCCGTTCGCCGAGGCCATCGACAAGGCGAGGAAGTATGTCGTGTCGAGCACGCTGGACGGGGTCGACTGGAATGCCGAGTTGGTCCGGGGCGACCTGGGGCAGGCGGTTCAGCGGCTCAAGCAGGAGCCGGGGGAGGGTCTGTGGGTGGGTGGCGTGACGCTCCCATTGGCGTTGGCGGATTTGGGGCTGATCGACGAGTACGAGTTCCTCGTCCAACCGGTGATCGCTGGGCACGGCCCGACGTTGCTCTCCGGCCTTCGTGAGCGCATCCAGTTGGAACTCGTGGCTCGCCATGAGTTTGGCTCGGGGGCGGTGGCGCTGCGGTATCGCCCTGCGAGGCTTGCGGATTGACCTCCCACTGCCCCGCATCCCTCGAGGCGGCATCCTCGGTCGTGCTCGACCTCGCCACTGCTGCCGCTGGTTGCCCTCCGGTCCGATGACCATTGCTGTCTCCGATGTCGGCCCGGCCTTGATCGCTCATTGGCTCTGCTGCGCGGAGGTACTCAGGGACTCGAGGGCGGCCAGGACCAGGTCGAGGCCGAAGTCGAACTCCCCGGCCGGGTCGTAGCCGGCCGCGACGAGCGCGACGGCGGACTCGTTCAGGTAGGGGAACTCCTCAGGAGGAAGCTGGGGGAGGTAGACCTCCCCGACCATGTCAGCGAGCTGGTCGGCGGTGTCGAATGGCAGACTGGCAGCCTGTAGCGCGTAGCCGTAGACGTAGCTGTTGAGTAGCCAGTTTGCGTGCGTCGCCGTCAGCGCCGAGAAGCCGGCCCTTCGGAGGCAGGCGGTGAACGCTTCCCGGTGGCGGAGGTTCGCCGGCCCCGGCGTCGTGCGCGACTCCATCAGGCTGGTCGCCCACGGGTGGCGTGCGAGAACCTGCATGGTGGAAACCGCAGACCGCCGCATCGCCTCCTGCCAGTCGCCCTCTGCGGACGGGAGTTCGATCTCCTCGAACACGACGTCGATCATGGCGTCCAGCAGATCGTCCTTGCTGGCCACGTAGTGGTAGAGCGACATGGCGCCCGCGCCGAGCACTCCGGCGAGCCGACGCATGCTCACCCCGTCGACCCCCTCGCGGTCGGCGAGGCAGACGGCCTCGACCACCAGCCGCCGCTTGCTCAGCCCCGACTCGGGGGCGACCTGGCGTTGTTCGTTCGCGGACACGGATCCCTCTCATCCGAAATTGCTTGACAATCGCCAAGCGTACGTTCATAGTACGGTGTACGGAAGTAGTACAGCGTACGACGTACAACGTACGGACTGCTTCCTGGTGGCGGTAGCCACCTCGGACGTGAGGAGTCTTGGATGGAAATCGAACAGCGATCGGATGCTGGAATGCACCTGTTGCCGGGGGCAGCGGAGACGATGCGGGCGGTCGTCCGGCACCGCTACGGCCCGCCTTCGGTGCTTGAGCCGTCCGAGGTCGGGCTACCGCTGCCCGGACCAGGCGATGTGCTCGTCCGCGTGGGCGCGGCCTCGGTGCATCCTGGCGACTACTTCATCATGACCGGGGAGCCGTACCTGGTGCGCCTGGCTTTCGGGCTCCGACGGCCGCGCCACGCCATCCCTGGCACAGACCTCGCCGGCGTGGTGGCTGCGGTCGGAGAAGAGGTCACCACCCTCAGCCCAGGCGATGCGGTGTTCGGCTGGAGCGCGGCGGGAACGCTCGCGGAGTACTCCTGCGTGCCTGCCGACAACCTCGTGTCCGTGCCAGCCAACCTGTCGATCGTGGAGGCGGCAACCGTGCCCACGTCGGCCGTGACGGCGTTGCAGGCGATGCGCGATGTCGCCCACGTCCGGCCAGGCCTGACGGTGCTGGTCACGGGCGCTTCGGGCGGTGTGGGCTCCTTCGCCGTGCAGATCGCCAAGGCGTTCGGCGCCGAGGTGACGGGGGTGTGCAGCACCCGCAACGTCGACCTTGTCCGCTCGCTTGGGGCCGACCATGTCGTCGACTACACCTCGACCGACTTCGCTCGCGCCGGCAGGCGCTACGACGTGATCCTCGACAACGTGGAGGCCCAACCGCTTGCGGCCGTACGTGAAGCGCTGACGCCCACCGGCACCCTGATCCCCAACAGCGGACACGGCGGGCGCTGGCTCGGCCCAATCGGCCGGATCATCAAGGCCCGTCTACTTTCGGGGTTCAGCAGCCAGCGGCTGAGGCCCTTCACGTCGTTCGCGAAGCGCCAGGACCTGCTCACCTTGGCCGACCTGCTCACGACCGGGCAGATCGCGCCCGTCGTCGACCGCACCTATCGGCTCGACGAAGCGGGCGATGCCCTCCGCTACGTCGGGGCCGGCCATACCCGAGGGAAGGTCGTGATCACCGTCTGAAGACAGCACCGGCCAGAACGACCCAATCCGTGCGCACGCACGCCTCGCAATTTCCGCTACTCGAGAAGGAAGAACCGATGACCATCCGAACGAAGACCCCCAAGTTCGACACCCCCCAGATCCCGGTGAAGGCCAAGATCGCCGCCGCATGGACCAGTTTCATGTTCCTCTACATCTACGTCGACATCCTCAATTTCTACAAGCCCGGCGTCGTGGACGGCATCCTGAATGGCCTCGTCTGGAGGTTCGCCGTGAACTCGACGCTGTTGACCGTCATGCTCGTATCCGTGTCGATCCCGGCCCTGATGGTGATGCTCTCCATGACGCTGCCCGCCCGCGCGAACCGAGCCACGAACCTCGTCGTCGCATCGCTCTACATCCCCTATTCGATCTTCAACGCGGCAGGGGCGACCTGGGAGTGGGCCCTTTTCTACGGCCTCTCCATCGGAGTCGAGGTGCTGCTCCTGGCCTTCATCCTGCGCTCCGCCTGGACCTGGCCGCGAACCCCCGCCCCGTCTTCCCTTCCTGGTAGGGCCTCGGCTCCCGCAACAGTGAGGACGGCGGGCTAGGCGCGGCTGACCCAGGAGCGGCGACTGAGCCGAGCCGGAGCGTGCATGGGACCCCCTCATAGACTGGGTCGCCATGACGAGAACCTTCACGAAGTCGGGCGGCAATCCGCTCGGTGAGGCTGCGGGGCTGAGGTGGCTGGCCGAGGCCGAACCCTCGGGCGGGGCGCGTGTTGCGCGTGTGATCGGCGTCGGCGCCCGGCAGTTGGAGATCGAGTACGTCCACGAGGCGCAACCGAGCCCCGAACAGGCACGGGCGTTCGGTCGGGCGCTGGCCCACACGCACGCAGCGGGTGCCGCGTGGTGGGGGTGCCCGCCGGACGGCTGGAAAGGGCCCGCCTTCGTGGGCAACTCGCGCACCCCTCTGGCCCTTGCCGCCGACGAGGCGGCCACCTCCTGGGGCGACTTCTACGCAACCTGGCGCATCGAACCGTTCGCCCGGCGGCTCCTCGACAACGGCGTGATCGACGCCGGGGCCGCGCGGGTGTTCTCCCGCCTCGCCGATGATCTGAGCGCCGGACGCCACGACAGCCCTCAGCCGCGGCTAGTGCGCGACGCCGGTCACGAGGTGGCGCGCGTCCACGGCGACATGTGGGCGGGCAACGTCCTCTACGACGGGACCGAACTTGGTGCCACCCTCATCGACCCGATGGCGCACGGCGGCCATGCGGAGACGGACCTCGCGACGCTCTCCGTCTTCGGGTTTGCCCATCTCGACGACGTCTACGCGGGCTACGACGCGGAGTCGCCGCTGGCCGACGGGTGGCGCGAGCGCATCGCGCTGCATCAGTTGGGGATCATCATCATGCATGCCGACCTGTTCGGGGGAGGCTACGTCGACTCGGCGCTTCGCCTGGCCGGAAGATGCCTCTGAACCCCGATCAGCCTCTGTGGCATGGGGCGGCTGAGTGCAAACAGGGCACATGAGGCCTTGGCCGACTTCGTTGACCTGCCCATCCAGCGATGGCCCAGCGCGGCGGCCCTCCGACTGCGCGCATTTGGTCTCCGCGAGAATCTCTTGGCCTATGACGCCGCGTACCATTGCCTCGGCTGGCCCGCTCAGATACGCAGCAGTGACTTGATCGCGCGCCTTTCATCCATGGCCGCGTAGCCCTCGGCGACCTCCGCGAGCGGCAGTTCGAGGTCGAACACCAGGCCGGGGTTGATCTTGCGGGCCAGCACCAGGTCGAGCAGTTCGGGTAGGTAGGCCCGGCAGTGCGCAGGCCCACCCTTGATGCCGACGTTGCGCCAGAACAGTTCGTTGACCGGTAGGTCGCCGTGCGGGACGCCGACAAGGCCGAGGTTCCCGCCGTCGCGGACGCAGCCGACCGCCTGCTGCCGTGACGACTCGGTGCCGACGCATTCCAGGACGCAGTCCGCACCGATGCCGTCGGTGAGTTCCTTCACCGCGGCGATGCCGGCCTCGTCTCGATCGGCGACGATGTGGGTGGCTCCGAACTCGGTAGCGACTCGCTGCCGGTCGGCGTGGCGGCTCATCGCGATCACGACCTCTGCCCCGAGTTGCACGGATGCGAGTACCGCGCAGAGCCCGACGGCGCCGTCACCCACCACGGCGACGCTCTTGCCTGGCCCGACGCCGGCGCTGACCGCTGCGTGCCAGCCGGTACACATCACGTCCGACAGGGCGAGGATGCTCGGGATCAGATCAGCGTCCGGCATTCCTGGGGTAGCCAGCAGTGTGCCGTCCGCAAGTGGGATCCGGATCTTCTCCGCTTGGCATCCGTCGTAGTGGTTGCCGTTTATGCAGTTGGCGTGTGCCCCCTTGAGGCACAGTGGGCAGGTGTTGTCTGATGGGTTGAAGCCGCCGACGACGAAGTCGCCGACCTCGACTGTGGATACGGCGTCGCCGACCGCCTCGACCACGCCGCAGAACTCGTGGCCGATCGGCGTCGGGCTCGGCACTTGTGCGATGCCGCGATAGCGCCAAAGGTCCGACCCGCAGACGCAGGCGGCGACCGTACGGACGATCGCGTCCGTCGGCTCGACAATCGTAGGATCGGGAGGTTCTTCGAAGCGGACGTCCCCGGGGGCATGAATCACAGCACCAAACATGGACTCAACTACACCACGCGCGAAGGTGCCGTGGGAGGCACTGCCAGTGCCCCCTTAGCTAGCTAGCCACATGAGCGCGCCGGGTAGGTGATGACTTGCCCTTCGACCCGTGCGAACGGGGTGGTCTTTGCCGGCCGGGTCAGGGTTTCGGACATGATGTCGAACACGGGCACTCGTCGGGCCAGGAGGGCGTCGGTGATGAGCCGTCGGTGGCACCTCCAGGGTACGGCCTCGCTGCACATGATCGCGGGCGAGCCGTGTTCGGCGACCCGGAGAAGTTTGTGGAGCCCGGCCTGGAATCCAGGGGTTGCCATGTAGTCGGCGTAGTCACGAAAAGCTTTGACCCGCCAGCCGCCGTTGACGCTGGGCACCCCGGCCGGGGTGTGTCGGCGACCGCCGAGATCGCGGATCCACACGTAGTCGAGGTCGTCGGGGAGTGAGTTTATGATGGCGTCCTGATTCCACTGTGGATATGCGCGCGATGACGGGTACGAACGGACGTCGACCAGCGTGGAAACCTGGTTTTGTCTGAGCATCCCGATCAGCTCGTCGAAGTCCCGGGTGGAATGTCCGACCGTGAAGACGTCGTGCACGGTCGCCAGTGCGGTGTCCGATGGAATATCGGTGAGAGGGACGCTGCTTGGTCTCATAGCAGGGCTCCGGTCGCAGGGGACGGTTGAACGACCAGCCAACCATCGGAACGCGATGAAGACAATGGCCAGGGCGGATACCCTCGTGTCCTTGGTCGATGGACCTTGGAATCACTGGCAAGAAGGCACTGGTCTCCTAGTCAAGCTCCGAGACGCCCGTGTAGAGCTGGAAGTAGGTGCCCTGCTGCGCGATCAACTCTTCGTGTGAGCCCCGTTCGATGATGCGGCCGTGGTCAAGCACCATGATGACGTCGGAGTTGCGGACGGTGGACAACCGGTGGGCGATGACGAAGACCGTGCGCCCCTTCATCAGGTTGTCCATACCCGCCTGAACCACTTCCTCGGTGTGGGTGTCGATGGAACTGGTTGCCTCGTCGAGGATCATTGCCGGCGGATCGGCCACCGCGGCCCGGGCGATCGAGATCAACTGACTCTGGCCCTGCGAAAGACCGGAGCCATCGCCTCCCAACATCGTTTGATAGCCCTTCGGAAGCATGCGGATGAACCCGTCCGCGTTGGTGAGCCGGGCGGCCGCGATGCACTCTTCGTCCGTGGCGTTCAGCTTCCCGTAGCGGATGTTGTCCATCACCGTGCCGGTGAACAGATTCACGTCCTGCAAGACGACACCAAGCGAAGATCGCAGATCCGGCTTCCTGATGTTCTTGACGGAGATGCCGTCGTAGAGGATCTGCCCCTCCTGCACGTCGTAGAAGCGATTGATGAGGTTAGTCACGGTCGTCTTGCCCGCACCGGTCGCGCCGACCAGGGCGATCTTCTGTCCGGGCTCGGCGAACCAGGTGATGTCATGCAGCACCGGCCGGTCGGGGTTGTAGCCGAAGGTCACGTCGGTGAAGCGCACGTCACCGCGTACGAGGGTCAGGCGTCCGTTGGGGGAGGTGATCGCCGATTCCCGCGCCGCTGCCGCGACCTCGGCTGCCCGGGGCGAGAGGCCTTGTGCAGCCGCGAGGGATTGCGTGCCGTCGTCGTCTTGGGCGCGCTGCCACGCCCAATGGCCGGTCTCGTGGTCGACCGGCGTCATCGTTCGTCCGTCGTCGCCCAGTTCGACCCTGACCAGGGTCACGGTGCCGTCGTCGTCCTCCGCCGGCTCGTCAAGCAACCGGAAGATTCTGGAGGCGCCTGCAACCGCCATCAGCACCATGTTGGCCTGCTGGGAAACCTGACCGATCGGGTTGGTGAAGGAACGGCTCAAGGTCAGGAATGACACGATCGTGCCGAGGGTGAAGGTGCCTGTGCCAGACAGTGAGAGATTGGGCCAACCGGCGATTCCTGCCGCCCCACCGATGACTGCGAGCAGCACATAGAGGAGGAACCCCATGTTGAGCACGACAGGCATCGTGATGTTGCCGTACGTGTTAGCGGCCGAGGCCGCCCCGAACAACTCCTCGTTCCGCTCGTCGAAGGCTTCTTGCGTGGCCTGCTCGTGGTTGAAGACCTTGATGACCTTCTGGCCGTTGACCGATTCCTCCACGAACGCGTTCACCGTACCCAGCGAGGCCTGCTGTCCCATGAAGAACCGGCCGGAGCGCGTAAGGATGCCGCGCACGACCATCAACAGCATCACCGTGAAGAGGACCACGAACCCGGTCAGCGGCACGGACAACCACAGCATCGACAGGAACGCCGCGAAACAGGTGATGATCGAGGAGAACATCTGTGGGAACGACTGGGTGATCGCCTGACGCAGCGTGTCGGTGTCGTTGGTGTAGTGGCTCATGACATCGCCATGTTCATGAGAGTCGAAGTAGCGGATCGGCAACGACTGCTGGTGGGCGAACATGTCGTCGCGGATCTTCTTCAGGACGCCCTGCGCGACTCCGACGAGCAGGAAATTGAACAGCCATGTCGCAAGGACGCCCGCCCCGTATAGGCAGCCCATCAGCATCAGGGCCTGCACCAACGGTGCCCAGGCAGGGTCGGGGGTGCCGATCAGGGGCAGGATGTAGGTGTCGATCAGAGTCTGGAGAAACAGTGCCGAGCCGGCCTGGGCGGCAGCGGAGATCAGGATGCATACCACCACCAGGCAGACCTGGGACGGATACTGGAACACGTATCCGAAGATCCGTTTGACGGTGCCGGGGTCAGCCCTGCGGCCAGCAGGTTTTCTCGTAGCAGTTGGGGTGCTCACTTGGCCGCTCCTTCCAGTTCCTCTGGCCTCGCCTGGTTGCGGGTCTGCGATTCGTAGATTGCGCGGTACTCCTCGCAGGTGTCCAGTAGTTGGTCGTGTGTTCCCTGATCGAGGATGTGGCCACCGTCCATCACGACGATCAGGTCGGATTCCTGGACCGATGCGATGCGCTGCGCGATGATTATCTTCGTTGTATCAGGGATCTCAGTGCGGAGAGCACCACGTATCAGTTGGTCGGTCAATGTGTCGACTGCGCTGGTCGAATCATCGAGGATCAGGATCTTGGGTCTCTTGAGCAATGCCCTCGCGATGCACAATCGCTGCCGTTGGCCGCCGGATACGTTGGTTCCGCCCTGCTCGATGCGGGTGTCGTACTTGTCCGGGAACTCCTGAATGAAACCGTCGGCCTGGGCGAGTTTGCTTGCGCGGATCAGGTCCTCATCGCTGGCGTCCGGGTTTCCCCACCGCAGGTTCTCGGCGATCGTACCCGAGAACAGCACGTTCTTCTGCAACACCATGGCGACCTCCTCGCGCAACGAAACAAGGTCGTAGTGGCGGGTGTCGTGGCCGCCGACCATGAGTGAGCCTGAGGTCACGTCATAGAGGCGTGGAATCAGCTGGACGAGGCTCGACTTGGCCGAACCGGTGGCGCCCACGATGCCGACGGTCGCGCCGGAGTCGATCTTGAGGTTGATGTCTTCGAGTACCGGCTTCTCCGCGTTGTCTGAGTACCTGAATCCGACATGGTCGAAGTGGATTGACCCATTGGGGACCTGCATCACGGGGTCGGAGGGGGCGGTAACGGTGGTCTGCTCGACCAGCACCTCGCAGATGCGCTCTGCGGAAGCCGTGGAGATGATCACCATGACGAAGATCATCGACAGCATCATCAAGCTCATCAGGATCTGCATGGCGTAGGTGACAAGCGCGGTCAGGTCGCCGGTGGTCAGGCCGAGGGCAGCGTCATTGCCGGAGGCGACGATCTGGGTGGCACCGAGCCAGGCGATCACGATCATCGAGGCGTACATGCTCACCTGCATCAGTGGCATGTTGACGCTCAACACCCGCTCTGCTTTGAGGAAGTCCCGATAGATCTTCATGGAGATCGCCTTGAACTTCGACACTTCGTGGCCTTCGCGGGTGAAGGACTTGACGACGCGCATGCCCCTGAGGTTTTCGTCTACCACGGTGTTGAGTTCGTCGTAGGTGCGGAAAACGCGTTCGAACACCGGATGCACGATCAGAGCGACACCGATCAGGCCAAGGCCGAGGACTGGGATGGCGATGAGGAAAACCACCGAGATCGGCGGATTGATGCGGAACGCGAAAATCCAGGCGACGACGACCATGATCGGCGCGCGCACGCCAACGCGCACCAGCATCATGAACGCGTTCTGCAGGTTGGTGACGTCGGTGGTGAGCCTCGTCACGATCGATCCGGTGGTGAAGCGATCGATGTTGGTGAAGCTGAAACCTTGCACCTTTTCGAACAGGTCGTGGCGGAGGTTCTTCGCGAAACCGGCGGCGGCGATGGCTGCGAATCTGCCTGACAGGGTGCCGAACCCAAGGGACAGCAGCGCGCACAGGAGCAGGATCAAGCCGAATTTGACGATCGCCGGCATCGAGCCGCCAGTGATGCCTTGGTCGATGAGCTGGGCCATCAAGGTCGGGATGAGGATCTCCAGAATGGACTCAAGCGCGACAAACAGGGGAGCCAGATACATCTGCTTCTTGTATTGGCGCAACGAGCCGGACAACGTGCGGAGAATGTGTTTCGGACGAGCCGACTGTTCTTCCCCCTGGCGGCCACCTGGACTGGACTCTGATGCGCTCGACCTCGGGCGACCTTGTGCCATTGCGTGTTACTTCCTTCTCTCGGCATCGTGGAGACGGAGGATGTCCATGGTGCCGCCAACCTTTGGACGGTTGACCAACATCATGGCTCGATCCAGTTGCTCCGCGCACACGCCTGCTGGGCGTTGTTGAATGCGGGCGATGCGATACAAGAAGTCATGAGACCGGAACTCCTCGACTTCCTGCGAAATGGCCGAGCATGCGACCAGGTCGCCTCGGTGAGCCAAACAGCATACACCCGGTCTCAGGGCCGCAGCAGCGACTCGAAAGCGGCGGGTCGAGGTCGAACACCATGGTTCCCGCCCCCAGCTGGTGCAGCCACGCCGTCCCACACCTTGGCCTTGCTGGTCTTTTGGGCTTGAATGGCACAGTCGGACGATTCGCCAAGGAGCGGCAGATGTCAACAGGTGCAACCAACGCAGCATTCGATGAGGTAGTGCGCCTGCTGCGCTTCGACACGACGAGCCGCGACAGCAACCTCGCGATAGTTGAGTACGTCACCGAGAAGCTGCGCGGGGTCGGCGTCGAGCCGACGCTCGTGCCCAACGAGGACGGCACAAAGGCGAACCTCTTCGCGACGATTCCAGCGGCGGACGGCACCACCAGCGGGGGCATCGTGTTGTCCGGGCACACCGACGTCGTGCCTGTCGATGGGCAGGTTTGGGCGAGTGACCCCTTCGACCCGGTCGTTCGTGACGGCCTGCTCTATGGTCGGGGTAGCTGCGACATGAAGGCCTTCATCGGCGTCATCCTCGCGAAGCTGCCGCAGCTCGTCGAAGCACGTCTGGCAGAGCCGATTCACCTGGCGTTCTCCTACGACGAAGAGGTCGGCTGCCTCGGCGCAGTGAGCCTGATCGAGGCGATGCAGGTGGCGGGTCTCACCCCCCGAGGCTGCATTGTCGGCGAACCCACCAGTATGCGCGTCGTGCTCGGGCACAAGTCGATCAATGTGTTCCGCATCGATTTCCGGGGCGTTGCCGCGCACTCGTCGCTCACCCCCGAGGGCGTGAACGCGATCGTCCATGCCTCCGAGTTCGCAGTCTTCGCTCAGCGCATCGCTGACGAGTTCCGCGATAACGGCCCCTTCGACGAGCACTACGTGGTGCCCTTCACGACCCTCTCGGTGAACCAGATCAACGGCGGCATCGCCGTCAACACCGTGCCCGCCGAATGCTCGCTGGTTTTCGAGTTCCGATCGGTTGCCGCGGTGGATCAGGCGCAGCTCACGCAACGCTTCCGCACCGAGGTGCAGCGCATCGATGCCGTCATGTCGGCGCAGAACCCCGAGGCAGGCGCGAAGCTCACCGTCGTCGCCGCAGCCCCGGGCGTCGACACCCCCGACGACGCCGACATTGTGAGCTTCGCCGCAGCCTGCGGTGCGATCCCCAGCCCGGACAAGGCCACCTTCGGTACCGAAGCCGGCCTCTTCGCCCAGGCGGGTATTCCCACGGTGGTCTGCGGTCCCGGCGACATCGCCCAGGCCCACGCGCCCAACGAGTTCATCGCGCTCGAGCAGATCGAGCAGTGCGAACGTTTCCTCGAGGGCGTCATCGACTCCCTCAGTACCTCTGACTAGAGCTGCACGCGCAGCACAGCCACCTCGAGTTGTCCATGGGGGCGTGATCGAACGATGAGCGGGCGGGCCGGGGGCTCAGAACTCCTGACACGCGTAGTCGGCCGCTTTCCCATCGAGGCTCCCACAAGGCACTTTGACCTTGGTCGTCATGCCCGTCCAGGAGAAGCGTGAGGAAGTTTGTGGATGATCGATTCGGGTCGCGTTGACGGCCGAGTGGCTCCCCAGGGCGCTCGCGATGGCTCACGGAGGCCGGATTCGATTCCCGCTCAGGTCATTGGTCGAAGATCTCACCCTGTCAGGAGGTCTTGAGTCCAGCGCCGCCACGACACCAGCCTTCTGGCGCCGATACCAGCCTTCTGACGTCGACACCAGCGGAAAGGCTCGACACCAGCGATCCGGCGCCGATACCTGCGGAAAGGCTGGTCACCAGCGGTATACGGCTGGTGTCCAGCGATACTGCTGGTATCGGCCACAAACCGCTGGTGTCCACGACAATCACCACCACCTGGCAGCTCGATGGACGATCGTGGCAGGCCTTACAGTCCCAGTCCGGCGCCGCCGCGACACCAGTGGAGAGACCCGTCACCAGCGATCCGCCGCCGATACCTGCGGAAGGGCCGGGCTACGACATCGTGACCGACCCGGAGGTCTGGCCGTCGATCGTGGCTCCATCGGTGAGGCTGACGGTGATGGTGGAGCTGTCGCCTGCGTCCACGTCGCCGGTCAGTTGCGATCCGCTGACTGTCAGGGTGACGTCGGCGCCGTTCGAGCCGGAGTTCCCCCAGCGGTCCTCGGCCGCTGAGGCGAGGACGGTCGCGTCCGAGTCGACTGTGATGTTGGTCAGCGCCAGTTTCGCGGTCGTGTTGGTGAAGTAGAGGACGGGACCGTCACCGGTGTAGGTGATCGCCGTGTCCTCGATGGCGACCGTCCCGACGGAGCCAGCGGAGTCCTGGTCAGCCGCGTCGCCGGACATCGACTGGTAGATCATCACTGCGTCGCTGCCGGCACTGGTGACCTCCGAGTTGGTGAGCGTCACGGAGTTCTTGCCCTCCACCACGATTGCCTGCGAACTGGATGAGGTGCCGGTCATGCCGTCCACGCTGATGTCGCCGGTCGAGTAGATGAGAGGGCTGCCGTCACCTTCGGTCGAGAAGGAGTTGGTGCCGGTCACCGTGACTGTGCCGCCGCCACGATCGGTAGCCACGTCAGCGCAATGCGCGCCCTGCGTCGCGATCGCCATGTCGGATGCCTCGATCGTGCCGCCGTAAGTCGCGTGCAGCCCGCGGGCGGAGTTGCCGGACGTGCGGATCGTGGTGTCAGAGACCGTCGCGCTGCCCTCGTCGACCGCGACCACGGCGTTTGACCCCGACGAGGTCGTCGTGATGGTGGTCCCGCCGACGCTGACGGTGCTGCCATTGCCGACCACCACGATCGCCGAGTTCATGCCGTAGAAGTTGTAGTCGTCGGAGACGTCGGAGGCGCGCTGGGAGTCGCTGCTGGTCGCATCGCCGGACTTGTCGACAGTGGCGTCGCTCACGGTCAGCGATCCTCCGTTGACCACCAGGAAGACGACCTCGTCCGCGCTGGTCGACGCGTATGTGCCACCCGAGATGGTCGCGTCGATGCCATCGACCAGGTAGGCGGCGGTGTAGGTGATCTGTTTGTCGCCCACGGTCACGGTGACCGAGCCGCTCGAGAGTTCGGTGTTGGCCGTGGCTGCGGCCGATGCCGAATCTGAGCCCGATGTCGCGGTGGCCGATGCTGCTGGGTTCGAGACCGAGGTGGAGGCCTCCTGCGTGCTGCCCGCGCAGCCCACCATCGAGATCAACATGACTCCCGCTGTCGACGCGCCGAGGATGCGGCGGCGCATCCCACGATCGAACCGGCCTCGCGGTCCTGCGTTTTCCCTGCTCATAGCTCCTCCTTCGTACATACGTCGAGGCTAGGAAGCGTCTCTGGGAGGTGGCTTGGCGGTTGCTTAGAGAAGCCTGTGCACGTAGCCAGCCGCGAGGTCCTGTGCTGGCAGACGCGGCCCCGCGTCATCGGCCCCACATGCGAAATGAGATGACATTGAAGCCGCGTCACCCAGGTTGATGTCAACGAGCAGAACGTCTCGGCCGCGGGCTTCTAAACTCACCGCGGATTCGAGGTCATCGGCCGCAGCGAGACCGACGAGGCCGGACGACCCTGCCCGTCGCTCCACTTGAGGCTCAGTACTCCGTCCTGACCCATCTGTTTACCAAAGGGCTCAGGCGGAGGCGTCAGAAGGCGTCCCACGGCTGGTCCGAGGGACGCCTCCTGTGTCGCATGCTCAGCGGTTGCCGCCGGGACCTCCTTGCCCGGGGGCTCCGCCCGTACCGCCCGTACCGCCACCGCCCATACCGCCCATGCCGCCTTCGCCGGCGGTGACCGTGGCCGAGCCGGACGAGGTCGCGACCTGGTAGCTCTCGCCGTCGGTGATGTCGGCGGAGGTGAACGTGACCGAACTGAACGACTTGGCTGAGGTGACCTGGGCGATTGCGGTGCCCGAGGCGTCGGTGATGGTCACCGCGTCGCCGGCGTTGCCGGAGACGGAGGCGATCAGCCAGCCCTGGGTTGAGGCCGCATCGGGGGCCTCTGTCATGTCACCGGTGTCGAACGTGGTCAGTGTGCCGCCGGTGATGGTGATCGAGCCGTTCGTATCCAGCGCACCGTTGCCGCCGCGGGTGGGGCCGAACACGGTGGTCGTGCCACCCGAGATCAGCATGTCGCCGTTGGAGTCCAGCCCGTCGCCTTCAGCGTCGATGGTCAGGGTTCCGCCGGAGATCTCCAGCGAGGCGCCGGCGTCGGCCTGCATGGATGCGCCGGTGCCGGTGGAGGCGTTGATGCCGTCGTCGCTGGCTGTCAGGTCGACCGTTCCGCCGACGATCACCACGGTGGCGGCTTCGACTGCCTCGACCGAGGCGGTGACGGTGAGCGAACCGTCCTCGATGATGAAGACCGCGCCCGCGTCCACGCCCTTCGAGGTGGCCTCATCGGTGTCGACCGCGCTGGTGGTGATGGTCACGTCACTGCCGGTCACCACGATGTCGGTCTCGGCGTCCAGCCCGTCGTCGCCGGTGGTGACGGTGATCGTCCCGCCCGAGAGATCCAGGTATCCGCGGGTGTCCTCGTCCTCATTGTCGGCTTTGAGGCCGTCTCCACCGGCGGTGACGGTGATGGTGCCGCCCTCGACGGTGAGCGAGTCCTTGCCTCGGAGCCCGTCGTCCACCGCGGTGACGGCGATGGTCCCGGAGAGGATGACCAGGTCGTCTTCGCTGGTGATGCCGTCGTTGCCATTGCCGGTTACGGTCAGCGAACCGGTGCCGCTGATGGTCAGGTCCGCTTCGCTGAACAGCGCGGCATTCACGTCCGAGTCCTCGCTGTAACTGGAGGTGTCGGAGACGGTGTTGCTGGTGCCGTCCATCAGGTAGATGCCGACGTCGTCGGCGTTCAGCACGGCGATCGCCGCTGTGGTGCTGCTGGTGATCTCGGCGCCGTCAAGTACCAGGACGACCAGTGCGTCATCCGGGGCATCCACCACGATCTGGCCGGCAAGTGAGCCGGAGAGCCGGTAGACGCCGGCAGCGGTGATGGTGACGGTGTTGCCATCCACCGTCGCACCGTCGGCGTCGGTGGTGGCGCTCGAGCCGGTCAGCGCGATGTCGACCGCGTCGTCCAGCGACCATTCGTCGTCATTGACGGTAGTGGCGTCCTCGTTCGCGGCCAGCACCTCGGCGGCGGTGACGCCGCTCGTGGTGGAGGTGTTGGTCGTGGTTGAGGTGTTGGTCGTGGTGGAGGTGTCGGTGGTGGCGGACGAGGTCGGCTGCGCGGTGCAGCCCGCCAGGACGGCGATGGTGGCCAGTCCGGCCAGGAAGGTTTTCAGGCGGCGCATGAGAGCTCCTCGGTGTGGAAGTGGTGGCGCAGGATGCGCGCCCATTTGTTGGAAGGTAGGTCGCCGCGTAGAGCGGCTAGACCGGTGCCGTATTTGCTGATGGAAAGTGGACGGTGACCGCTGCGCCAGAGCAGCCGGTCGATGCTAGACGGGTGAGCGCCCGACTTGGTCTCGACGATCACAAGGTCTGGTAGAGCCAGGGATCGACTGTCATCGCCGCCATCCGCGACGCGGGCGTGTGCAGTCCTTGCTGAATGGATGGCGCTCCAGGACAGATCGGTGTCGATGGTCACCCGGACGCCGGGCTCCGGCGGGAGCAGGGTGATGCGTCCGTAGCGGGTGACCAGGGTGGGATGCAGCTGCTCGGCGACCGAGCGGTCCATTCCCAGCTGGTGGAGGGTGTCTTCGGTGTAGTCACGGCCGGAATCGGTGAGCTGGTCGCGGGTGCAGAGGTCGTATCCGATCCGGTCCTTCACGGTGACCTCGCGGTCGCCGCGCACCTTGACCTCCAGGAAAGCCTGGCCCGAGTCGAGATAGCTGCGGGTGCGGACCTTGAAGCGGTGACGGCGGGCGTGGGCTGCCTGCCGGTAGCTGAGCAGGTCGGGGGTGTCGAAGTAGACCGACTCGTAGCGGAAGCACCGCCGTCCGTCGATCTCCAACACCCGTGTGTGGGGGTCGAACTCCTGCAGCAGGGTCTGCGTCTGCCGCGGGTCGAGCAGGTACTTGCGGTCGAACCGGGTGAGCAGCTCGGCCTCGGTCAACAGTTCGGGAAGGGTGATCGGTGCGAACCGATCGATTGGCAGGGTGGTCATCACCGTCCCGCTTCCTGGAGTTCGTGACGGCTGGGCTCATGCACGATTGCCTGCCTGCCGGTGTTGCTGCGCTGCCGCTGGCGGTAGCGGACGTCCACCACGGTCAGGTCGCGCACCTGGTCGAGCTGGGTGACGGTGACCTGGTCGATCGGCCCACCCAGCAGCGAGGTCAGCTCGCTGCGGAGTTCGGCCTCGTCCGCGATTGCCCGGTCCAGCGTGATCACCTGCTGGTGGCTGCGGCTCAGCAGCGCCGGATGGTCGCCCGCCCACATCGCCGCGACGATCATCGTCATCAGGGCGCTGGCGAGCAGCAGGTCGGTGGCGATCCCGGCGATCAGGCCGAGGGCGAGCGCGGCGAAGTAGTAGGCCACCTCGCGCTGGTCAATCTGGGTGGAGCGCAGCCGGATGATCGACAACACCCCGAACAGGCCCAGGCCCAGCCCCAGGCTGGTGGACGTCATGGCGCCGAGTACCAGCGCCACCGCCATCACCCCGACGTTCACGCCGAGGAAGGCGACCACCAGGTCGCGCCGATGATGGCGACGGAAGTAGAGGCCGAACGTGAGTAGGGCGATGGCTATCAGGTTGACCGCGATGAGTGCGATGGTCGTCATGATGATTCTCCTTAAAGACCTGTTGTGATCTGGTCTGACTCCTATCCAGCCAGTGGAGTCTTTGAGGTTCCTGTGACACGGGTGTGCTGGGCCAAAGGATTCCTGCACTGCTCTGGTGCGAGCTGGTAGAACCGCCCACGTTGTCGGGGTTCGACAGGTCAGTCGCCCGCCAGGAGTTCCTTGGTGGCGCGGGTCGGGGCGGCGGACGGAGGCGGTGAGCCGGTGAAGATCAGCCGGCGCTGCACCTGGTAGCTGACCAGGAACAGCAGGGTTTCGGTGACGATCTTGGCGGCCAGGGCGGGAAGCCCGAGGTCGGCCAGCAGGGTGGTTCCGACGATCGAGGCGCCGAGCAGGCCGAGCGCCAGCAGGGCGTAGCCGATCACCTGACGCCGCAGCCGTCCGCCCTGGGGACGGAAGACCACCGCGCCGTTCAGGACGAAGTTCAGCCCTGCGCTCAGCAGCCGGGCGCCGACGATCGAGCCGACGATCCAACCGGTCAGGCCGTACAGCACGGCGAAGACCGCGGTGTCGACGACGAACGAGGCCAGCGACGAGCAGGCGAAGGCCAGCACGGGCAGCAACACCCGCACCGAGTCGGCGATCGGACGGAAGTGGGTGCCGGAGTTGTGGTCGAAGTAGACGGTCTCGATCGGTACCTCGCGCACCGTTATCCCGGTGCCCGAGCAGCGCAGCAGCATGTTCTGCTCGTACTCGAACCGTTCACCGGGGATGCCGGAGGCCCAGCCGACCAGGCCTGCGGGAATCCCGCGCAGCCCGGTCTGGGTGTCGGAGACGGTGAAGCCAGCCGCCAGCCGGAACAGCCAGCGCGAGACCGTGTTGCCGAACCGGCTGGCCGGCGGCACGTCACCGGTGAACCGACGGCAGCCCAGCACCAGCGACTCCTGCCCGGCGGTCGCCGCCGCAACGGCCAGGATGTCGGCCGGGGTGTGCTGGCCGTCGCTGTCGGCGGTCACCACGTCCGCTTCCGGACGGGTGGCCAGCAGCCGGTACAGCCCCACCTTCAGCGCGGCACCCTTCCCCCGGTTGCGGGCCAGGTGGACGACCTCCGCACCAGCAGCGCGGGCCGCGTCGAACTGTGCGGCATAGGCCTGGCCGCTACCGTCGTCCACCACGAGGATGTGTACTTCAGGGTCGAGGGTGCGCAGCCCGTGGACGACGCCGGCGAGTCGATCGGTCGGTTCAAAGGACGGGATCAGGACAGCCATGGGTCAGCCCGCCACGTAGAGGATGTCGGAGGTGGCCCGCTCGCCTTGGTTCGAGGGTTGGTTCACCACCTGGCCGTTGAAGTACAGGGTCGAAGACCCGCCGCCGTCGAGGTTGTAGGCGGTGGTCGCGCCCAGGTCGCGCATGATCTGGGCGAGTTCGGGCAGGGTTGCGCCCCGGCTGTAACCCTCCTCGCGTCCGTCCACCACCACGAAGACGAGATGGTTGGTGTCGATCAGGCCGACCGCAGTGCGGGGCTGGTCGCCCTGGATGGAGTGGTTGCCGACGTTGGTGTCGATCTCCACCTGGTCGATGCCCGCCACGATCTGCCCATCCTCGACCAGGGCCGGCCCGAACGAGAGGGTGTTCCACACTCCGTCAGCCAGCAGGGCCTCGGCCGAGGTGGTGGTCTCGTCGTAGATCCGGGCGGTGCCGTCGAGGTAGAAGGCGATCCCTGTGCGCGCCGGCTCGTCCCGGTAGATCACGCCGTTGCGGATCACGATCCCCGTGTCGCGGAAGCCGTAGTAGTCGCCGTTGATGGCCAGGACGGCGTCGTGGTCGTCGGCTATGTCGCTGGTCTTCTCGGTGATGTTCTCACCGAACTGGTTGTGGGCGAAGGCCGAGCGCAAGGTGGTCGCGTCGTCCAGCACGACGTCGGCGACGTAGTAGGTGAGGGTGTCGTCACCGGAGCCGGTGGTGACCGTGGTGATGGTGATCGAGGTATCGCCCAAGGTGTAGCTGGTGTCGGTCAGGTCGGCCGTGACAGTGGCGTCGTCGGTGGTGGTGGGTTGGACGGTCGAGTTCTCGGCCTCGTACTGACTGACGTCGGAGACCTCGACGTGCCAGATCACGAACCGGTCCAGCGCCCAGGTAGCCGCCGTCCCGGTGCCGGCGACGGCGATCGCGCAGACGGCGGCGATCCAGAGTCGGAAGCGACGTCGGGTCTTCATCGCAACCCCTTCAGGCCAGCGGGGCGCGACCCAGCGTCACGCTGGCGGTGTGGGCGCCGGGGGAGAAGTCGGCCCGCGGTACGGACGAGTGAAAGGGCCATCGGGACTCCTTAAGTAGTGATGACTCAACCCTCGGCCGACCGTCTGTGCCGAACCTTGCCGGGCGCTGTCATCGCACTGACGGTTCGCTGTGGAGTCCCTGTGTCCGTCGATCCACCGCAGCGGAGATGCGGCCTCGGGGCCCGCTAATACCCTCGCTCGGTCCTCGGCGCCCTGATCGCCGACCCACAGCAGCGCGCCGGATGGGGTGCAGGCGTCTAGCGTCGTGCACTTTCACGGGATCCGATTGCGCGATCCCGAGACGGATTGGGGCGAGGAGGCGGACTGGCGCGCCATGCGCAGGCTCCTCGACAGTTTCCCGCGCCGCGATGCAGCGAGGGGCAACTGACTACCTTTACTTCGTGTGCGCGAGTCGGCATGGCGGCAGGGGCGATTGCACACGGCAGGCGATGCTGATCGAGCAGGTGGAACGACTCATCGAGCGCTTCTACTTGCAGGTGCAGACCGACCCGGAAACGATCGAGGCGGTCTCGGCGATGATTCCTGCTCGCTTCGACGAGATGATGGCAGAGGGTGCCGTCGGGTTGGCAGACCCCCACACGCTGGAAGCGGGGCGTCTAACGAGTGTTTCAGCGCCCGGAAACCGCCCCGATGAAGGGCTCTCGGGCACCGTGGTTCGGAGGATTGAACACCTTCAGACCTTTCCCAGCGCCTCTGAGGTCGACGGCCTCGTAGACGATTGTCGCAGCGGAGTGAGTGTCAACGAGTTTGCCGAAGGGTATGGCGTTCACCGGGCCACAGCGTAGGCACACCTCCCTCGCCGTGGTACTCCACGCCGTCAGGCTGGGAATCGAGGAAGCGGCAGAGGTGGTGAAGCTGCCGACCCAAGCACCAGCTGCCGACGGTCCTGGGCGTAGTTGACCCCGACGGAACCGATGCCCGAGCCGACGAGCGACTACGGTTCCCCGTCAACTTCACTCTGGCGAGGGACCGGAGCTCGCAGAGGAGACCGTCCGTAATCAGACTCTGCGTCCTTCCGGAGCTTGTGGAGCGGTGTGCTGACGTTCGCTAGCTTGGTTGTGAGGTCCGGGACAAGAAAACCCGGCCCCAGAGGGGCCGGGTGCTCAAGCGTAGCAGCACGACGCCTTGGCTACCCTCTTGTGGCTTGGTGATGCGCGGCCCAATGGCCGCCGGAAGCTGGTGTGCGTACCAGTCGGAGGGCTGCATCTGGTACCACCAGTGGTTGCCTGCGCCGTCGGTGTGCTCACCGGCGAGTTTGCCAGCGCGATAGCCTTTGGTGGGGTTGACGAGGCCGACGGGCACTCGGTCTCGTGCGAAGGAGCCGCCGAACTCGCCGACCTCGCGTCCCGGAGGACCCAACTCGGAGGCGAGCAACAGAAGCTGCTCCAGGGTCACTACGCCGGGGCGATCCCGCTCGACCTCCTCGAGTGAGAACAGGACCGGATCACCGCGCACCACGGCCACTACGCCGCTGCGCGAGAGAACCTCGACGAGTCACTGAAGTTGCTGTCCAACGCCGCCGACATCTACGAGCATGCCGACGATGCGAACCGTCGACTCCTCAACCAGGCGCTGTTCAAGATGATCTACATCGACGAGGACAACGACGTGCGCGTCGGCTACCGCAACCCATACGACGGGCTGAGCAGCCCCGTCCCGAGGACTGTCGAGACGGCTCAAAGCCGGGCCCGTGGCTATCGCTTGCTGCTCGGGCGGGGGATGCGCCAGGCGAACATGACACCGGCCACGAGCAGGACGAGGAATACCGGTACGAGTTGGCTGATCGCGGTGGTGAGGATCGCTGTGCCGATGGTCAGCAAGGAGATGACGAGCCCGGCCCCGGTGTTGGCGGCAGTGCTTTGGATCCGGTCCAGGCGAAGGCTGAGTTGATCAGGGCCTTTCGAGAGCTGGGGTCGGTCGGGCGGGACATCGTCTGGCTGTGGCGGCAGGACGATGTCGAGTCCGGGGATGCGGCGGAGTAACTCCTGTGCAAGCGATATGGCGTGGCTTCCGGCGAGGTCGACGACTCTGTCGAGGCTGATTTCGGCGAGCGCGAGGGCGGCGAGTTCGCGGAGGACGAAGGGGAGGAAGTCGACGGTTCCGCCGAGTGCGGTCACGATCTCCTGACTCTGGGCGATGGTCTTGACCGCGATGGTGAACTGCTCGCCCAGTTGCATGCCGTGATCCTGGAGGAGCGCGAGGAAGGCGCCGAGGATGGAGTCGAAGCTTTGCGCCTCGGCGTAGCGGATGTGTTGGTTCACCAGTTCGCCCATGTCATCGCGGAACTTGCCGGCGTCCACGGGTCGGCTGTGCATGGTGAGTCGTAGTGCGAGACTGGCCAGGCTGCCTGCGTCCTTCTGCTGGATGGCGACCAGCAATTCGACCAGGTCGAGCCGGGCGCGCAGGTTCAGCCGCCCGACCAGCCCGAGGTCGATGAGGACCAGTTCTCCCGTGGCCCGGTCGACCATGACGTTGCCCGGATGCAGGTCGCCGTGGAAGAAGCCGTCGATGAACAGCTGCTTGACCAGCGACCGGGTGAACGCCTGTGTGAGCGCGTCGCGCTCGTCCTGGGGGAGGGCGTCGGCGTCCAGTCGGTCGACCTGGGTGCCGTCGATGTATTCCATTGTGAGCACTCGGGTACCGCTCAGTTCGCGATAGACCTTGGGCACCGGGTGCTGGGGAACGCGGCCATTGCGTCGGCGAGGCGCATCGCGTGGTAGGCCTCGTTGCGGTAGTCGAGTTCTCGGCCCACGCCTCCGGCGAACTCGTCGAGCAACGGTGCGAGGGCGAGGTCGCGGACGGTGCGACTCGCTCTGCTGGCCAGGTCCACAACATCCCGCAGGACGCCGAAGTCGGCTCGGACCATCGCATCGATGTCCGGCCGTTGCACTTTGACCGCGACGCAGGTCCCGTCGGCGAGCGTCGCACGGTGCACCTGCGCTGTCGACGCGGCGGCGAACGCGTCCTCCTCGAAGGAGGCTAACAGTGCCTCCGGCGCGTCGCCGAGATCTGCGACGATCACCTCACGCGCCTGCGCATACGGCTCGGGCGGCACGTTGCTGTGCAGTTGTTCCAGGTCCGCCACCCACGTGGGGGGCAGGTCCTAGGGCCGGGAGAGCGCGAGCTGGCCGAGTTTGACGTAGGTGGGGCCGAGCTGTTCGAGCATCACCCGGATCTTCGCCGGGGTGGAGAGACCGTCGAGGGGGTTGGCCCCGCGGGCTGTCAACCGCCCGAGCCAGCGGCGTGGCCGTTCGATTACTGTGTTCGCCACGGCGAACTCAAGCAGGTAGGCGCCGAGGGTATTGAGTACCTCGGACTGGCGGAGCCGCTCGCTGAACCAGCCACGCCGCAGCCCGGGCACTCGGCCGAGGAGCCGCCAGATCTCGGCGTGCGGCCGCGCGCCGTTGGGCAGGGGCCGGTTCAGCCCCAGGACGGTGGCGATCCCGAGACTGAAGATGAGGAACAGCACCACCGTGACCGGGATGCCCCACCACGTCTGGTCCGGCGGCAGCGTGGTCAGCGGCACGAACGCGGCTGTGATGGTGAACACCACCATGTCGATCAGCACCAAGAACAGCCCGAAGGTACGCAGTACCAGACTGCCGAACACGACGATCAACGGAGCACGAACCAGCGCGCGGATCAGGCTCATGACGAGCGTGAACAGCAGCAGGTGGGGAAGCAACGACGCCGCACCCGCAAGGCTCGTCCAGACCGGCTGGCCCGTAATGGCCGCCGCACCACTGCCCAGGAGCACGATCGTGAACAACGCCAGCACCAGCGCGGCATAGTTCACGATCACCTGAACCACCGCCAATGACAGGAATGCGAGCACACTCGACAACCGACGTCCCACTTCAAACTCCTTGTTCGACTGTGCTGGTCGGGCCCGGCCCTGCCCTGATGGGCGGAACATCGACCTGTTGGTCCGCCGGGTCTGGCGGGCTCACAGCCTCCAGCCTGCCCGGCCGCGACCGCCCGGACATCCTCTGAAGGGAGCGTCCAGCGTCATCCATCCGCAGTACATCACCAGCCTGTCAATGGGTGGGTTTCCGGCGCGGATCAGGTCTTCTGGGTACAGAAGCCTTCGACGGACGCCTCAGCGCGCACCGAGCCTAACCAACAACAACCCAGTTGGCTGCCGCCGATGCGGCGTCCGAATACGCCGACCGGAGGGGAATGGCGCATGCAGTACGGCCCGCACGTCGGACCCGACATCACCCCACCTCGGTTAGAAGCGAGCCGAGGAGGGAGACCCCTCAGGCCACAGCCCCTCGCCGAGGGTCGTCGGCAACTGGGTCGAGCACGTCGAACCCAAGGCTAACGGCGGCCCTGGCCATCTGCGCGTCATGCGTGACGATCGTGACCTTGTCCACGCCGAGCCGCAGCGCCGACGCGACATGCACTGAGTCGGCCCCGCCGAGCACGGGGTCGATCGCGATGGCCTCGTCGATCAGGTCATCCCCGACGGCGATCAGAGCGAACTCATCCAGGTACTCGTTGGCGACGTCGGTGGCCAGCCCGGCGTTCTTGACGACTCTCAGAACCTCCAGCTCGAGCATGCGTGACCCGACGAACCTGTCACCAGAGGCATAGGCGGATTCGAACCACTCCCGGGCCGCAGTGGACTTGTCTGCGATCGCTCGCAGCAGCACCGACGAGTCGACGAACCAGGTGCGCTCAGATGAGGCCATCGAACTTGGCGCGTTCGGCGACGAGCGCAGCCTCGAGGTCTGTGCCGGTGGCGATGGTGGGGAAGCGCCGAGCCGACCGAGGAGCGGTGCTGCGGGAAGGTCGGGCGAGCCCGGTGGCCACCAGTTCGTCGAGCGGATCACCGGAACTCTCGATCCTGGTGATGCGGTATGCGGCGTGGCCGCGGCGCATCACGATCACCTCGCCGTGGTCTGCGAGTCGCGTCGCCCGGGAGGGGTTCTGGTTCAGCTCGGTGAGCGTGATCGACGTCATGGCCTCAATTCTAGCGCTTTATCCTAGATTCGGGTCAGCGCGATTGGGCGGTCGCCTGCGAAACGCGCCTCGACCGTGGCTGGCCGACACACCAGGCAAGCTGGCCGGGCTCGTCTTGAGCCCACGACATCACTGTCGATTGGGGCCGTAGTTTGCTACAGCCACACAAAGAAGGGTGGTAAATGACAGTGGCTCGCGTGATCGCTCGCTCGGTTGCTGATGTCGTCGAGCAGTTTGAGCTCGATGGCGACGTCGTCGTGACCATCGAGCGTCTGGGGTCAGTGATGCGCCAGATCGGAGTGGGTGATGATCCTCGTCGGCTCGCCTACGAGTTGCAGCGTAGCGGCTGGTTCGGGCAGCTCCGTACACGGCATGCGTGGGAGTTTTTGCCGGGTGCTCGGGGCGGTGCATACGGCTCGGGTGACCGTTTCATTGAGTTCCGCGCTCAGCGTGCGATCCGGTCCGAGTGGCCAGGTGTTCTGGCGATGGAGTCGGCTGCTTCCGTCCTGGGGCTGGCTCAACGGATACCTGAACAGGAGGTCATGGCCTTACCCGACGATGCGGTCTTCCCGAAGGCGCTGGGCGGCGAATGGCGCCGCGTCCACGTCGAACTTGTCGACGCTACCGCGCGAGGTCGATGTCGAGAAGATCATCGGGTTGCTGGCGCCGATGAGGGCGGCAGCGCGGCAGCGCACCGCCTACTTGCTGAAGGTCGCTGGCGATTTCGAGGGTGCGCTGCGAGTCGTGGACGTTTATTCCCCGAGAAGCACAGCGTGGTTCGGACCACGGCAACAGGGCGGGCGCTACGACTCGCTAACGAACGTGAACGATACCGCCCTCCATAGGTATCTCAGCGTCGGGAGCGGGTCATGAGTCGCGTCACTGAGGGCTATCTGGTTCGTCACTATCAGGGTGCCAAAGGTGGGCGCGATGCGGCGTTGCTCGACATCGCTCAAGATCACGCACTTCATCTCCTCCATGAGGCGGGACTTTTCGATCATGGCCTCGTCTTCAAGGGAGGCACAGCGCTCCGCGAGCAAGCCGCGATCCAGGCATCCTGCGAGACCCGGCTCCTCGTCGGCCAGCAAGCCGCCGCGTTCACCGCCGGCGCGCTACCGCTCTGCCGCAAGGCGTGAGACGTTCAGTCGTGTGTGACCTCCGCGGCGCTCGGCGATTGGGCGGCAACGGCGGCGCGTTCCGCAAGGGCGATCTACTCAGTCCGGTTGCCCCACGGCCACAGTGAGGTGATGCCTGTCGCCTCAAGACCATCGTCGACGCGGACTCTGTTCATGTAGCTGGCGCCCAGTCGGCCCAGTTGCTCTCGCTCGCCTCTGAAGTCTCTGCTGACCCACTGTTTGCCCAGGGCTGCGTCCATCACGGAATCCAACTCGGTGTCGATCTCCTGAAGGAGCCCAATCTGAGCCTCGGGCGCGATCAGTGCCGCTCCATACCTCGCTGTGTTCCATCGGATCGTTGCGAGGTGAAGCTCATGCCAGTCGCGGTCGTTGTGATCCGTCGAGTCGACGCGCGCAACGTCAATGATCCGCCGATTCAGCTCGGCGCTGTTCAAGATGATCTTCATCGACGAGGACAACGACGTGCGTGTCGGCTACCGCAACCAGTACGAGGGCTGAGCATCCCTGACCCGTTTGGGGTATTCGCGCTTCGCGCTGCGACCCCTGCGTCGGCCTCGGGAATCCGAGCAAGCTCGTCTTCCTCTCGACCTTCCTTGGGGTGCCTGAGTAGCACGTTCGGCAACTCCGCCCCCAAGACAAAAATCCTGGTCAGCCGCCTAGACCGTGGGGTCTACGAGGTCTCCCGACGTCCCCAGGATACCGCTCCGAAGGACGATCGTGGCCCCGTCGTGAGGACTGTCGAGACGGCTCAAACTTTTCTCACCGCCTCCGAGGTGGATGCGCTCGTCGGCGACTACCTGGCCGGGATGAGCGTCAAGGCCCTCGCCGAGAGGTACGGTATCCACCGCGCCACCGTGTTCGCTCACCTACGTCGCCGCAACGTGCCGAGCCGCCGACCAGGGCTCGGGATCGACGAGAAGGCCGAGGCCGTGCGCCTCGCACGCGCGGGCGTCTCGATGCGCGCGATCGGCCGCCGGATGGGCGTGGACCGCAAGGCCGTGCGCGCAGCACTGGTCGAGGCTGGACTCATTGCGGATGAGTCCGCCAGCAGTTCGTAGCGCCGCTCTGGGCCGCTGATGGCGCAGAGGGTTTCGGCGGACATCGTCGCTCCCGACGTGTCTCAGCCCGGAGAGCGAGGCGTGCAGCTACCGTTGGAGACGAACGACTGCTCTCGCCAGTTCGGCACCGAGGGCGTGGATCGCCGGACGGAGCACGAGAGCAGGGCTGGATATGGCTTACGAGCAGCTACCGATAGTCGAGGTCGACCTCGAACAGCTCCTTCTCGACCTGGAGAACTACCGCATACCGACACGCCGCGACGACGAAGCAGGTGCGCTGAAGTACCTGTTTGCATCCGAGGACGTCCTCGGAGCGGCGCGCCTGATCCTCCGTGACGGCTACTTCGACAACGAAGTCCCGATCGTGACGTCGGCATCAGCGTCCGGCGGTAGCTCCCCATACACCGTGCTGGAAGGCAACCGTCGAGTTAGCGCGCTCAAGGCGCTTCAGGACCCGACGATCGTGCCCGGCCATGAGGCAGAGATTCGCGCGCTGCTGAAGCGGTACGCAGTGGAGGCGGAGAATCTCCCCGAACGAATCCGTGTCATCGTCGCTCCCGACCGGGCGACGGCTGCACCTCACGTCGCGAGGTTGCACACCGGCATCTCGAAGAGGCGCTGGAGTCGCGATCAGCAGGCAACCTTCTACTATTCGCTCGTCGACGAGCAGACCACGGTCGACGATGTGAAGGCACAGTACCCGGATGTCGAGGTTGCCAGGTTCATGCGGATGGCCGTGATGCGGCGCTTCCTCAGCGCAGCGCCATTCTCCGATCACACCCTCCGGCAGTACGCCGCAAGTGACGACCTGGCGATGTCGGCCTTCGAGTATGCCTACCGAAGCAAGGAGATTGCCTCCGCGATCGGTGTCGAGTTCGACAAGGATGGCATGCTTCTGCCGCGGGCCTCGACGCCTGAGAAGATCGCTGTGAAGTTGACGAAGAAGAAGCTCAATGCTTTGGAGTACCTTGTCAGCGAGTTCCGTGCAGGGCGTCTCAACACTCGCTCACCAGAGTTCAAGAAGCGCAACCAGGAGTATCAGTCCCTGGTGGATCGCCTCAACGGCGTATCGACTGCGGCTCCGCCCCAACCAGCGCCGCCCACTCCTCCCGTGCAACCGACGCCATCCGGGCCGTCCCAAGGTGGCGCGTCCGGCGCGCCCGGTGGCCCCAACACTGGCGGGAGTGGTGCTGCTCCGAACCCACCCGGCCCTCCTGGCGGCACGGGCAGCCGTGGACCCAACCATCCAGACACGAAGGACACGCTTGATCTGTCGGGGCTGGACTACGAGAACGCGCCGCTGAATCTCAAGCTGCGATACTTCGAGTTGCGCAAGATCAGCCTCTCGAATCTCCCTATCGCGGCCGCGATCCTCATGCGCTCAGTATTGGAGGCCACCATCAAGGTCCATTTCGAGGGCTCTCCAACCCCCGCCACTGGACAGTTGAGCGATGTATTCAAGCGCGTGGTGCAGGCCTATGGACAAGAGAAGTCGCTCAAGTCAGGCATTAGTGCTATCCAGTCGGGTAACGCGCACAAGCACGGATCGATCCAGTGGTTCAACCTCATCGCGCACAGTGCCGATGCTTCCGTGAGTGCGGATGACGTCCGGCAGGCATGGAAGGTCGTGAACCCGCTGCTTAGGCGCTTGTTGCGCCCGCCATCGCAGACGTCGTCTGCAACGACTTGATCGCCCGCGCGACAGACGGGGATGCCACGAGCAGCTCTTCCGCCTGGCCCGGATACCTGGCGGAGTAGGTGAGTTCCAGTCGGCACTGGAACTGATTTCGATACAGTTTCTCGATCAGCGGGGCTGTGTCATAGGTCATCAACCAGTGTGCACTTTCAACGGAGTTGACGATCGTCGAGAGTGCCTTGTGGTCTCGTCCGTCGAAGGCATTGAGATAGAGTTGCGAGCCTGCTTGCACGTAGGGCGGGTCGATGTACATGAATGACCGGTCATCGTGAGAGTACTGCTGGATCACAGTCCGGCCATCCAGATCAGAGACCGTGATTCGATCCGCTAGAGCACCGATCGCAGTCAACCGCTCGACGAGTGTGAGCCGGTTGAATCGCGCATCAATCTTGTATTTTCCCTCCTGGCGCTGGCCGCCGATAACGCCGGCGTTCAGAATCCCGGAGCGATTGGTTCGATTCAAGAAAAAGAACGCGAAGCCCAGGCGCAGTGCATCGCGCTCGTCCCGTGAGCGATATACGTCGCGCTGGCGCTGCCACTCGTCGATCGTGAGTGGTGTTGACGCCACCATTTCTACGAACTCTGCGTTGTTGCCAACGACGGACTTCCAGAAGGCGTGGACGGCTGGGTCGATGTCGTTGACTACCAAGTGTTGGACGATGCCCTCGCGCAGAAGCGCGATCCCCGCGCCCACACCTCCGGCGTAGGGTTCGATGTAGCGGGCGTCCTTGATGCCAAGAATGTCGATGATGTCAGCGAAGAAGCCAGCGAGCGCAGCTTTTCCGCCGGGGTATCGCAATGGTGAGAGTGTGCCGTATCGGCGTGACCCGATGACACGCAGGCTGTCAGTCATTGGAGTCCTTCCTTGCCCGGTGTGCGGCAACACGGCAGCGGGCTGAGCAGAAGCGAGCGTCACCTCGTCCGAGGAAGGCTTGGTCGCAGTGCTCGCAATCTCGCCATGCCTCTCGGCGGCGTAGGCGTTCATGGCGTAACGCGCGATCAAGCTCGGTGAGCCCCACGTCACTCAGGCTGCCTAGACGCTTCATGTTACGGATAGTACTCGTTACAGATCACATCGTGGTTCGCCACGCGGACGCTCCCGCGAATAGGCCGTTCTTCGGAGTCCGCCGGGTGAATCTCCGTAGCTGCGCCCGTTTCGCCTCACTCGGGAGAGGACCCCTGAGCAGGGTGGGTGTCCGCGAGGCTCGGTCCGCGCACCTCGTCGGTAACGAACGCCGAGAGGAACCGAAGATGGCCAGTTTGAGTGATGTCGCGAGCGACGAGCGCACCGCGAGGATGGTGCTGTCCATGCTCGTCGAGCCCAATGACTCGGTGACAGGACGCATCTTGTCCAGGCTCAGAGCAGTCGAGACGCTTTGGCTCGCTGAGCACGACCGCGAAGTAGTCGGTCTGAGCCCAGTGGACGCGCAGGTCTGGCGCGAACGCCTCAGGGTGCCAGATGCAAGGGAGCTCGCCGGGCGAATCGACCAGGTGCACCAATCGGGGGTTCGAGCACTCATCCCAGGCGATAACGACTGGCCTACCGCCTTCGACGATCTTGGTGAAGTTGCGCCCTACGTGCTGTGGACTCGCGGCACGTCGTCCTTCCTCTCGCGTCCGATGAGCGATCTCGTCACGATCACCGGGGCTCGGGCATGCACCTCCTACGGTGAATACGTGGCTCGGGAACTCGCCAGTTCCGTTGCCGCAGAGGAACGAGTTGTCGTCGCGGGAGGTGCCTACGGGATCGAAGGCGCGTCGCACCAGGCCGCCCTCGCTGCAGGTGGCGACACGATCGCCATTCTCGCCAACGGAGTCGATCGCCCGTACCCTGTCGGCCATCGCGACCTGCTTGATCGCGTCGCTGATGTCGGCCTTCTCGTCAGTGAGGTTCCGCCGGGTGCCGTTCCGACCCGACACCGGGTCATCGCCCGAGCCCGGCTGATGGCTGCGCTGTCCTACGCGTCGGTGATCGTCGAAGCGGGTGCTCGATCTGGCTCACTGCTGGTTGCCCAGCGAGCCGACGAGCTCGGCCGACGTGTCGGTGCCGTTCCCGGACCAGTCACGAGCGCCGCCAGCATAGGACCGCACCGCTTGTTGCGCGACGGCATCGCGACCTTGGTGGCGGACACTTCGGACCTCGCCAAGCTCGTGGAGCGGGGCCAGGTGTCACGAGAGCGACTCGACATGGAGCAGGTCGGCCCACCTTCTCCTGCTCCGACGCGCACGCTGTAGCGCGCCGGTCAGCAGTGGACGCCGGAGCCTGAACTCAGCGAGAGCTTCGAGTGAGCTCACCCAGTGGCACATCCTCGGAGAGCTCCTGCCGCTGCTGCCGCTGCTCGCGGTATTCACGGGCGCGAGCCCTTACGAGGAGAACGACGCTCACTGGGCCGATGGCCATCATCTTGAGAGCGTTCCAGAGGCAGACCAGCACGACGAGGTGGAGCCATCCAGGGCCGCCGTTCTCAATGAGTGTGGTGCACCAGAAGGCGATGACCAGGTAGGGACCGGCCAGGAGCATCGCGGGGACGCCCCACTTCAGTCCCTTCCTCGTGCGGATCAGATCGAGCAGGATGTTGCTCGGCATGTAGCAACGCAGGAAGTAGCGAACCTCGGCGCTGGCTGTCCACAGTAGGCGGATCATGATGGGCTCCTCTCAACACGCGAGTCGTTGTCGAGACGGTGCGTGGAGAGTGACCCGAAGGTCTGCCGCGAGCGGCCCAAAGATAAGGAGAAATCCGCCTCACCTCAAGGCTACGCCCCAGTCATGACATTGGGAAGGGTCAGATGCTGCGCCCGGGCCCGGGCTGGTCGCGCCTGACGGCCTGGAGATCGACCTCTGTCTGACGGCTCTCATCAGCGACCAGCTGACGTACCTTGTCGAGCGCGGAGCGCGCTCGGGCGGCGTCGATCTTCTGCGCGGCCGACTCGGGCGGGGCACCGATGGGCGCGTCGTCGGTGATGCGGTACCGGTCTCGGTAGGCCGCGACCACACGTGCGGACTTGCGCCAGGCCGCGGCTCGTCGTCGATCGGCGAGCGGTGTTCCGAGTGCCTTCGTCCACGCTGCGTTCTCGGTGAGCGCGGCTTCGAGTGTGGCGTCGGCGCGTGCCTCGATCAGTTCCTCTCGCTCGTCGAGAGCTGCTCGCATCTCGGCGTCGATGACTCCATGCGCCCGTGGGAGCAGGCCGGCGATGAGTCGTGCTGGCTTGCGGGTTCGGCCTGATCCTGCGGGCCGGGCGGTCGCCCGCTCGACTCGGTAGTGGAGGACGGCGGCGATGTCGTCCGCGTCACCGAACCCGCGCACGGCCACGAGGCGCGGCAGGAGGGCATCGACATTGTGATGGTTCGATTCAGCGCGTCGTAGTTCAGCCGCGAGCGGGCCGAACGCCTCGGACTCGATGGCACTCTCGGCCTGTTCCTCGGTGAGCCCGGAGCCCCGAACGAGAGTGGCCCAGCGGTCGCGTTGGGCTGCGGCGGCGATGGTCTCGTACTCGGCGGCGAGCTGGGCGATCGAGCCCCACTGTTCCTGCTCGGCGACGATGGTCTCGTGCGCCGAGAGTTCGGCCCCGCTGTGCTGAAGAACGCCGTACAGCACGCTTCGCGCGGTGGCATGCGGGTCGTCGCCAGGGTGCGGCTGGGCATGGTCGTCGGCGCGGTCGAGAGTCACGTAGGCGTGGTTCGAGTGCCGCCCTCGGGTCATCGCGACGTAGAAGGTCTCCCTCGTCGAGGTCGGTTCGACCAGCACGTGCGCAGTGTCGGTCGTGATGCCTTGGGCGCGGTAGGCGGTGACTGCGTAACCGAGATCGACATGCTCGGCCACATACGAGGCCGGGAGGACGATGCTGCCGCCGAACCTGCGCCCACGCCTGCGAGCCTTGATGGTTCCGTCGTCGCCGACGGTGGTGCCGGTTCCATAGTCGCGTGCGATGGTGATGGTGCTGTCGTCGCCGACGGCGGTGACGGTCCAGATGTCGCCGTTGCGTACCCAGTCCCGCCCGGCCAGGGTGCGCAGGTTCCGGTTGTTGAGTCGCGTGATGATGGTGTCGCCAACGCCGGCGGCGGTACCGTCGCGCAGCTCGACCTCGCGGTCGGGGTTCAGCGTCTTGTTGAGGATCAGATCGGCACGGGCGCGACCGTTCAGCGCGGTCACGTCCTCATGGGTCTCGGCGATCAGCACCGAGACGAGTCCCGCGTCGCGATCGGCGCGCCAGGCGTTGTAGGCGGCATCGGTCATGGCCTCGCCGTCGCCGTCGGTAATGCGCTGATGGGCGAGGTAGGTGTCGATAGCCGCCGTGCGGCCGTGGCGTAGCTCAAGTGAGGCGGTCTTCTCCCAGACGTGGGTGAAGCGGTGAACGTCGACCAGTTCGGGGGTGTCGGCTCGGTCTCTGGCGATCATCGCGAATGCTCCGCCGGCGTCCACGGATTGCAGTTGCGCGTAGTCGCCGACCAGCAGCACCTTCGCGCCCGCTTCATGGGCGAGGTGGGTGATGCGGTCCAGCGACAGGGCGCCGGCCAGGGATGCTTCGTCGATGATGACGAGCTGACTCGCCTCGAACGTGGTGCCGTGGATGAGGTGGTTCTGCCACCACTTCGCCGTGTTCTCCGTCGCGATCCCGAGATCGTCCGCCAGCACCTGGGCGGCAACCGCCGACGGTGCCAACCCGACGACCGAACCGGAGCCGTGCTCGGCTTCCCACGCTCGTCGGAGCGCGCTCATGGCGGTGGTCTTGCCCGCCCCAGCAGGACCGACCAGCACGTCAAGCATCCGCCCCGACACCGCGATCCGGGTCAAGGCATCGGCTTGGTCGTCGCCGAGCATTCGACCATCCGCGGCGGGTCTGCGCGTGGTCTTTTCGACCGTCGCGAGCTGCACCGTCGGCCCGGCCAGGTTCGCTGCTCGTTCGAGGAGTCTGTCCTCGGCCGCGAGCTGGGCCTCGGAGGTGAACACCGTCGAGCTCTTCGGTCGGAACACGGAACTGCCGTCGGGCCGACGGAACACGACAGGCGAGGAGGCGAGTTCGGGGGGCGTCAGCCGAAAGGAAACGAGCTCGGCGGCATCGGCAACCATCGCGACGATCGCTTCCCGATCGTGCATGGTGGCGAACCGCCAGCCCATCGTCTGCCGGGATGCCTCGGCCATGAGATTCCACCGCCGCCAGGTCGAACGCTTCTCACCGACCACCTCGACGACCGAACGCCCCAGCTCACCGATGACATCGAGCGGCACGTCGTCGGCATGCAGCAGGAGCGGCTTGTCGTTGTCGGTCACCTCGCGCGCCCACGTCGTCGCATCCCGCCCCAACGCTTTCGTGGCGCGCTCCCGCCATTCGGCGGTGAGGTCAGCCAAGGATCGGACCTGCTTCTCGGGGCGGGTCGCGAGTGTGGCTCGGGCTCGGAGTTTCATGATCGCTGCTGGTGCCGGTCGTCGTCCGTGCGCTGCGACGTACTCAGCGATGAGGCGATCGGTCTCGGCGTCGATGTGACGAGCGCGGGTAGAGAACTCGGCGACCAGTTCCTCGGGCACTCCCGCGATCGCCCATGCCGGGTTGTGGTCGAGGCCCATCTCTCGGGCCTCCCACGAGACGCCGAAGGTGCGCGTCATATGGTCGGCGAACACGGCTTCATGTAGCTCGGAGAGCGCCACCACGGCGGCGTGCATCGGTCTGCCGTCGAGCGAACGCCACTTCCCATCGAGGACGGTCTTGACCTTGTTGCTGATGACCACGTGCGTGTGGAGGTGGGGGTCGCCGGCGCGGGAGTCGAAGTGATCGAACGCGGTCGCGATCAGCCCCGTGACCTCGACCTGTGCAACCGCGCCATCTCCGACGGTTGCGCCCGTGCGGGTGGCTGCAACCTCGCGCTCCATGAACGCAACCACCTCCGCAACCGCTCGATGATGCGCCTCCCCGATGAGCGCTTGGACCCCGGCGTCCGCGACTGCCCACAGCACGCTCGTGGACTTCGGGATGGAGAAGGTGAAGTCGAAGCCCGCCACAGCACGCCGTGTGCTGCGGGCAGTCTCCTCGGCAACGATCTGCGCGACAGCCTCGCCCTTGGCGCCGGGGGTCATGGTCGGTTCGAGGTCGGCGATCCGCGCTTCGATTCGCTGCTCCTGGTTCTTGTATGCCGCGAAGCCCAGGCCGAGCTTGTCGCCGGTGATCGGATCACAGCCTGTGCCCATGAGGAGCTGGAGTTGGTGTTCCGATACTCGGTCGCCCACCTGAATCTCGCCCTTGCCGAGGGCCGCTACGCCTGCGCCGAGCCAGCGGCCGGGCGGTGTGCCTTCTTCCATGTAGTAGCGGGTAAGCGGCGTCGAGAGCGGCCTGTTGCCGTCGGCTGCCGCGACGGTCTTGAGCAGGTACTTGTAGCCGTCACCTGCCGACATCACGCGCATCGAAACCGTCATGCCCACCTCCGCTCCTGCCGGGCAGGTGAGCACCCTCACCCGGTGACTTCTGAAGCGGTCATGGCCGGCTCAACCTCGACCTGCAAGAGGCGTGTCAGCTCAGAAAAGGCAGGGTGTGGCGGAGCTTCCTGAGTGCGGGCTGTCGTGAATGGACGTTGCTGGTCGATGGACTGGATGGCACTGGGCCGGCGACCGCGAGGACAGGTCAGCACGACGTAGTGGTGCACCTGACAGGTGACCAGCCCGGCGACACGACTCACGCGAGTTCTGGCCGGGGATCATCCCGTCAGCCGGAGCATTCATGCACGACACACCGACCGATCCCGCGAGTCCGCTGAGGATCGGTTCGCTCTTCTCGGGATACGGCGGCCTCGACCTCGCTGTCGAACATGTCTTCGGCGGAGAGACCGTCTGGTTCTCTGAGATCAATGAGCCCGTGGCCAGGGTCTTCGCCCACCACTGGCCCGACGCCCCGAATCTGGGCGACATCACAAGGATCAGCTGGTCGCAGGTCGAGCCCGTTGACATTCTGATCGGCGGCTTCCCCTGCCAAGACGTGTCCACCGTCGGCAAGCGCGCCGGTCTCGCACCCGGAACCCGCTCAGGTCTATGGGCGCACATGGGCACAGCCATCGAAGTGCTGCAACCCCAATGGGTCGTCATCGAAAACGTCCGCGGTCTGCTCTCGTCCCCAGCCATCCGACCGATCACCGAAGGAGACGACAATGCCCCGCGCAACCCCTGCGCAGCAACCCCCGACGATACAGCCCTTCGCGCTCTGGAGCCCGACCCGTGGCATCTGGGAGACAGCGCAACTCGACCTCTACGAGCAGCCGGCGCCGTACTCGGCGATTTGGCCGACCTGCGGATGGATGCACGATGGGTCGGTCTACCTGCTTCCCTTGTCGGCGCTCCTCACCCCCGGTTCCGCATCTTCCTCCTGGCCCAGCGTCAAGACGCTGTTCCGAACCCCGCTCGCGTCGGACTCGCTTCGAGGTGGAGAGACCCTGGACAAGGTGAAGGCGAGACGGGGCACGATCGCACTCTCGCACCAGATCATCGACCTCGCGCTCCACGGACCGGATGGCTCGCTCAGCAGGCACAGCGACTCGGCGACGTTGTGGTCGCTGACCGAGGACATCTTCACCGCTGGGGACGCTATGCCCACGCCGTGGCTCGTTGGGAGCACATCACCGGACGAGTCGCACCAGCGCCCGCACTCCTGAGGAACGAGAATGGCCCGCGTCCAGCACCGGAGTTCGTGGAGTGGCTCATGGGACTCCCTACCGCCTGGCTCTCCGATCCACGACATGGCCTTCCGCCGAACCAGCAACTGATGGCGCTTGGCAATGGGGTCCTGCCTCTACAAGCGGCGATCGCACTGACTGCCGTGTCAGCGTTCTCGCCGCTTGGGTAGCGGAGGCTACGCGACCGCCGGCCGCGATCACTCCGCTGGGTGAGCGGCGGGGGTGTCCCCGATGCGGTGATCCTGCGTTCGTAGGTCGGCCAGGCAGCGAGCAGTAGGAGCCCGTTGGCGCTCGGCGTGCTGGGGTCCGCGGTGTGGGTGGTGATTGAGAGGTGTGGGGTAGCGCGCTTTGTTGCCTGTTTGGGAGTCGTTGACAGGGGTTGGGCCTATGACGCGTCCGCGTTATCCATCCTCGTGGGTAGCCGGTGTAGTCGTATGACGAGTGTCGCCGCCGTGGCGAAGGCGGCGAAGATGGTGATGTTTGTGAGGGCGTCGGTCCATGAGATCGCCTGCGTTGCCCGGAGTTGCGCGATGCTGGAGGTCATTGCGGCGATGGAGTAGGCGCCGACATTGTTGATGATGTGAGCCGCGATGCCTGCTTCGAGACCGCCGGTGAGGATCACGAGGGTCGAGGCGAGCAGCCCGAAAGCGAGTCTGTCTACGAACAGTGCGGCGTTCTGGACGCCATGGAGTGAGGCAAACACGAGTGACGATGCGGCGGCCCCGATCCAGGGGTTGGCGGTGAGTCTGGTCATCGACTGTAGTAGGTAGCCGCGGAAGAGGTACTCTTCGGCTGCGGCCTGCCACGGGGTGACGATTGCCACGACGACAAGGAAGCTCCACCACTGCGGCTGCGGCGCGAACTGGAAGGGCTGGCTTTGGAGGTAGCCGACCAGCAAGCTCCCGCCAAGGATGAGGATGGTCGCTATCCCGAGACATATCCCGAGATAGCCGCGGCGCAGACGTTGTTCCACCGAGGAGAGTTGTCCAAGCGGGGCACGGTGGAGTCGGGTCATCAGGAGCCAGCAGCACAGGAGCAGCCCGGCGATGGCGATGCCGTTCGCCGCGAGTCCGGTGGGTATCTGGTAGCTGGCGGCATAACTCTGAAAGTCGGTGAAAGGCACGTCGGGTGCTGTCACGTAGTGGGAGACGGCGGTGATCGCCAGCGAGATCCATGGCGTGAGAGTGAAGTAGAACGCGAACGCGATGAGGATGCCGAGCAGCGCTGCGGGTCGTCCTGCTTGGCAGCTGAGCTGCTCAGCGTAGGTGACCGGCGGCGCGGGCGAGGTCTTGTCCGTCCTGCTGTCTGGGTCCGGCTGATTGCTGGGATAAGCCATGTGCAGTGCTCTCTGTGTGCTCCCGTGAGCCCCGGCTGAGCGCTGTCCATGCCGAGGCCCTTCATTGGCGGAACCTAGGCGGGACCAGGGGTGTGTGCTTCTGGGTCTGTTCGGGGGCTGACGCGTACTGCAATGGCGGCCGGGAGGCCGAGGTCGATCGTAGTGTCGTCGACGGTGACCCGGACGGCCGCAGCCGCGGGGCTGACGTCGGTGACGGTAAGTCTGGTACCGACCGAGATTCCGTGTCCGGTGAGGTAGCGGAGGATGTCGGGCGAGCGATCCGAGACGCGCAGCACTTGCACGGAGGTGCCGGGTTCGGCCTCGTTGAGAGCTTGGCTGTGATCGGGCGGGATCCGTCCGTCAGGGTCGGGGATCGGGGCTCCGTGGGGGTCGTGGGTGGGGTGCCCGAGTGCGGCGTCCATGCGGTCCAGTACGAGGTCGGAAACGGCGTGCTCCAGGTGGTTCGCCTCGTCGTGGACCTGGTCCCAGGACAGCTCTAGATGCTCGACGAGATAGGTCTCCACGATTCGGTGTCGTCGAACGATGTCTATCGCGATTGCGCGCCCGTCGTCGGTCAACTCGATTGGGCCGTAAGGCTCGTAGGAGATGAGTCCGTCGCGGGCGAGTCGTTTTAGGTTGGCCGAGACGGTCGAGGGAGTCACGCCGAGTTGGGCGGCTAGGTCTGTTGTAGAGGGCTCCCCGCCAGGCCATTCGTGGGCTTTCCAGATCAGCGTTACATAGTCCTCGACCATGCGGGTGGCAGGAGAGCGCTTCATCGGGGTCATCCTAGGCGTGGGTGTCCATAACGGTCTTCGGCTCGTCTTGATCGACTGCGGGCTGCTCGTGGAAGGGCGCGACGAGTGTGGGGAGGATGCTGTGTCGATGAGCGACGAGGAAGCCGATGGTGAGGGCGAGGTGGATGGCGCTCAGCACGTACCGTCCGGTGGTGTCAGTGATGAGGAACTGGACGCCGAAGAGCGCGGCGAGCCCGATCGCGGACCACCAGTGGAACCGCAGCGCGAGGATGATTGCCACCCCGAGCAGCGTCTGGGTGGCCGTCAAGGTGAACTCCTCGACTTGGCGGCTGTCTAGAGCCAGCGAACTGGGTCCACCGCCCAGGAAGTGCGCCACGGGCAGTGAGCCGACCAGCAGGCTCCACTGGTTGACCTTGGATGCGATCAGCGTGCCGATGGCAGCCACACCTTTGCCGCGGGCGGCGAACATCACCGCGATGATGAACTCCGGGGCCTCCGAGGCTAGCGGGGCGAGCCACTGAACCAGAAAGTAGCTGTCGATGCCGAGCGCCGAGCCTGAGGCGACTAGTGCATCGGCGAACGGTTCGGCTGAGATCAGGATCACCGCCCCGGAGACGAGGAACATCGCCACGACGAGAATGCGCCTCGGTCGGGCGTCAAGCCCGGCAATCAGCGCTGCCGCGCCTACGAACTCCTCCTGGTCAGCGTCGTAGGTCTGCGCGGCTCGCCATAGATGGAGGCCGAACACGACGATGAGACCGACCCCGAACCACAGCGGGATGCTCCCGATGAGCGGGATCACGAACGCGACGAGCCCGAGGATAGCGAGGAAGCCGACGTCTCGTCGGCTGGCAACAGGCAGCTCCAGCGCATTGGGGGTGGGTGCATCGTCCCGGCGTGCCTGGCGGCGCGCGACGACGAGTGCGACGACCACGACGAGGGGCCAGCCGAAGCCGAGTAGCAGCCGGTTCGAGCCGGTCATGTTCGCGGCCGCGAAGTGGAGGTAGGACGGATCGGAACCGGAGCGGTAGGCGTAGTACAGGTCTACGGCATACTCCGGGAGAACTGCGATCAGTGCCAGCAAGGCAATGGCGAGGGCGCCCGAGATGTCCTTCTGGGCGGCTTCGGCGGCCCAGGCGAGAAGGAACGCTGCTGCCACCACAGCCGCGCCGAAGACGACTACCTCAGCCACTGCTGAGAACTCAACTCCCAACACACGGATGGCGACGGCTGGGCCTGCAACGAGTAGACACAGCAGGACGCGGCGGATCAGGGCAGCAGGCATTGGGCACTCCAGGTCAAGGCCGTGGCCGAAGGTCTCGTTCGCCTCGCAAAATGAGGTGCTACGCCGGGCGGATCAGGATGACCGCCAGCATGTCGACGCACCGCGTCCGAACCGAGGGCCTGGACGGAACTACTCCCCTTCGAGTTCCACCCTCTCCGACGGCTCCCTGGTGTGTCTATGCACAACTTGGTGTTGGAGGAGTCACACAACTCTCCCGTCTTGTTCCGTGGCGTTTGTGCAAGCCAGACGCCGGTTTCGTCTTCATCCAGACCCCGCGTTCCACATTCCGTCCCGGCCTCGATGAGCTGGCCGATGATTTGGCTCGGGTCGTCATGATTGGTGGCATGACCTATCCGAACCACCCGCGTCCATACGATCCCTATCCGGGGCAGGAACCCCCGCGGGCGGCGATTGTGTGCCCGAAGTGTCACGGCGCGATGCGAACTTATGAGCGCAACGGAATCCAGCTGGAGCAGTGCGGAAGTTGTCGAGGGCTCTTCCTCGACTTCGGTGAACTTGAGCACCTCACGCAGATGGAGGGCCGGTTCGTCAGCCAGGCACCGCCACCGCCCGGCTATGGCCCCGCTTGGGGCAAGCACGGTGATCGTCGGTATCGCAAAGGCGGCCTGGCGGGGTTGTTCTTTTCCAGCTAGTCTCGCGGACCTGCGTTCATCGACTGGTGGCGACGCGGGCGGTGCTCGCCAACCACGAGGACAGCCTCGGTCGCGGGCCGTCCGGCCCGCTCGCCGTTGTGGCTTGTGCGGATGCACCCGGGCGTCGGAGTGAGGCGGGTCGCTGACGCTGACTCGGATGTCGGCGTGGCACGGTGAACCGCCGGCACCTGTGGTTTCTGCTGGGGCTGTCAACTGTCCTGCATCCGGCGGCACGCCTGTAGCAGTGCGCGGGTCGTGGCTGGGGACTCGCCGGAGCGGAGAGAGCGAGCGGCCGCGATCAGGGTCGCGGCGCGAGCCGGTGGGTCGAGGTCGGTCCAGGGGTCGCCGGCTGGCGGCACGGCGGGACCGCCAGCGGCTCGATAGGCATTGAGGAGGATCGTCCAGGGCTCGTCAGGGAGCAACCCTGCCGCCCAGAACGCGGCTGGGCGCGCAAGGTCCCAGGCCGGGTCGCCGACGCCCGTGTCGTCGGGGTCGAGCAGGTACCAGTCGCCCGCCGGCGAGGGGCGGCCCAGTTGACCCAGGTGGAGGTCGCCGTGGATCATCGCGGTGCGTTGTGGCCGGCGTAGCCGGCTGGCAAGGTTCTCGCCGAGTTCGACCAGCCAGATCAGGTCGTCGTAGGGACGGCGGCGCAGATAGTCAATCGCCCGGCCAAGCCGGGCAAGCACGCCCGCCTGCGGGAATGACGACCCAGCGGGACGGGTGCGATGCAGCTCAGCAAGCAGGGTTCCCAACTGCGTCCACGGTGGCCGGTGGTCGGGAGCCAGCACGGCTACTCGTGGCCAGATCGTGGTGAGTTGTCCGTCGGGCGCGAGTATCGGAATGCCGTGCAGTGGCTGAACCCAGAAGCGGCTTGCTCCGGGTTGGGTGATGACCTGCAGCCGGCGTCGTAGGAGTGCTGTATCGGCCCCAAAGGGGTGTATCTTCACGACAACTCCGGCGCAGGCGTAGAGCCGTGCGCGCGCCCGATCGGGCTGCGGTCGGCGCTGGCCCTGGTGGGCCAACTCAGAGACGACAGTGTGCGAGGCCGCTTCACCGCCATGGTCACTCGCCACTGTTCGCACGAAGTCGGCTATCCCTCTCGGGATCACTGCCTGGATCTCGCTCACCTGGAGTGAACTGCCGAGATCGTTGAATGTGCCGGCGTCGGTACCGGACGGGTCAACTGGAGTCCGAGGTAGACCCACAGAGCGATGAATGCGACCCCGATGAGGAGCATCACGATCGTCCTGGTCCTCAGCCTGATGGGGGCTCGCGGCGCCGCTCGGGCGTCACCAGCGCTTGGGTGAGTCGATTGATCCTTGCTCATGTCAGTCTCCTGATGACTGCGTAGCGATGGTGACGGCTCCCGCGATTTGCAGCGGACGGTGAACTGCGGAGCGGGCCGAAGGACACCATCGAGTCCGTCGTGTGCGAACCTGGGTTGCCCGCTGAGTTCGCCATCGGGATGGCTCGTTCGTCACGCCCACGGCGTCGGAGGCATGAACCGCGTGCGGAAGCGGTGCCGCGATCCGGCTGGGCGCGGCGAACGAAGAGGGCTAGTCAGCAGAACGAAACTGGTGGCCCGCGACGTTGCGATGGCTGATAGTGCTCGAAAGAGTGGAAAGGCCGCGGGGTGGCGGCCGCAAGTACAGGCTTGGCCACGACTGGCCTGGTGAATGACGGCGTCGGGAACCTTCGGTGCAGCCAGTCGCGCGCCGACCGCAGGGTGCGGCGTACCCATAGTCCTGCGCCCAGCGCCAGCAGCACGCCGACGATGCCGGCGGCCAGGGTTGAGGTCGAGACCAGCACCCACAGCCGTACCGTGGTGTCGAAGTTGCTGCCGGGGAGATAGCTGTGTTCGGGGCAGCTTCGAGCCTGTGCGAACAGGTCCAGGTGGACGCCCACGGAGGCGAGCAGCGGAAGCTGCGGGGAACAGGTCTTGTCGCTCACGTCCAGACTGCCGGCCGCGCTAGCCAGGCCGATCCCGCCCAGCACCGTCATCAGCGCAGCGCTCCAGAGGCTGTGGTGACGGTTCCTCATCAGCGCTCCTCGTCCGGACACGCCCAGTGTAGTTGGGCGACACGGCCTGGCGGAGGCAATCGGCGAGCGGGTCAGCGGCCCTTGTAGCGCATGGTGAGCATCATGCCGGCTTTGGTGTGGTACTCGTTTTGGCAGTGGAGTGCCCATGTTCCCGGGTTGGTGGCATCCAGGTGCACGGCGGTGGTGCTGGATGGGGGAACCAGGAGGGTGTCTTTCCTCAGTCCGTTGTCCAGCGCGAAGGTGTGGCCATGCAGGTGCACCGGGTGTGCGCGTGTGGTGGTGTTGACGACCTCGAGCAGGAGGCGGTCGTTGTCGACCACTTCAAGGGGTTGATTCTGGCCGAAGGGCGCACCGTTGATGACCCACCGGTAGGGGTTGGCCTGCCCGCCCAGCTCGATGGTCGCGCGCGCATCGATCGGCCGGGTCGGGAGCAACGACGACTCCTCCGGGTACAGGTCGAGCCCCTGAGTGAGTTGGCCTGTGAACTCGGCCAGCTGGACCGGTGGTTCCGGTGGGCTCCCGGACCCGGTGCGTACCAGCGCGAGGCCGTGGCCGGGCTTGTTCCATGGCTTGGCCACGAGAGGGAAGACGCCGTCACCGAGGGTGACCAGGAGGTCGTATCGTTCGCCCATGCCGAGATAGAGCGCGGAGGTGGTGTGCGGCTTGACCGGGTGGCCGTCGGTGTGGGTGACGGTCAGGCGATGTCCGCCGAGGGCGAGGGCGAAGATCGTGTCCGAGGCGGCGTTGATCACGCGGAGCCGGACACGGTCGCCGGGGCGGCCCTGGTGGGTTACGGGCGCTGTCGGTACTGCTCCATTGATCAGGTAGAGCGGATAGGGGATGTCGCCAGCGTCGCCGAAGAACGGCTCGTTGCGGGAGGACAGCTGAACGGCCTGGGTGCCGGTGGTCGAGGGGCGGCGGGCGTTCAGGCGCCGGAACATGTCCTCAGGGGTTTGACCGTCGACGACCAGCCAGTCATCCAGGACTACGGTCCATTCGGCGTCGTAACGGCCCGGCTCTACGGGATCATCAACGATCAGTGGCCCGTAGAGGCCGCGGTCCAGTTGGACTCCGACGTGCGAGTGGAAGAAGTAAGTGCCGGGCTGGGGTGCGGTGAACTCGTAGAGATGCTGTTGCCCTGGCTGGATCGGGTTCTGCGTGAGTCCCGGGACGCCATCGACGTCGTTCGGAATGGGCATTCCGTGCCAGTGGATCGTGGTGGGGCTGGGGAGTTGGTTGTCCAGGTTGAGGCGCAGCAGATCGCCCGGGTTGGCTCGAAGGTCGATCCCGGGAAGGGTGTCGTTGTAGGCCCAGGCCTCGGCCAACGTGCCGCCGAGGTCGATGATCGAAGGCGCTGCCCGCAGCGTCTTCTGGACGATGGGTTGATCGGTGAGCGATCCACGTGGCCACCGCGAGCCACCGGGAATCGCAGGGTCGCTCGCCGCGGGTACGCATCCGGTGAGAAGCCAGCTGCCGGCGAGTGCGAATCCACCGCCCAGCAGTGCTCGACGTGAGGTTCCGGTGTCGCGGGGTGGTTGGATGCCGGCACTGGTGGTCGGAGAAGTCCGAGCTTGGGAGATGGCCACCGCTCAGTCCTTCACGAGGTAGGGCACAGGGTCGGCACCCTTGCCGTTCTCGTAGAGGGCTAGGTGGAGGTGGCAGGCGGTGGACAGCCCGGTGGTTCCGACGTAGCCGATCACGTCGCCCTTGGTGACACTCTGGCCTGCGCTGACGGCGTACTTGCTCATGTGGAGGTAGGAGGTCTCGACGTTCTTGCCCTTGATACGACCGTGGTCGATCCGGACGTTGTTGCCGGCGCTGCGGCTGAAGTTGGCCCTGGTCACGGTTCCGGACTGAGTGGCGTAGATGGGGTTCCCGCACGCGCCTCCGATATCCGCGCCGTTGTGCAGGCGCATGGAGCCGAGGATGGGGTGCTTGCGCATCCCGAATCCCGAGGCCACGCCACCCTTGGTGGGCCAGGTGAACCTGCTGAGGTCCTTCAACCGGGTGAGTTCTGCCTCGATGTCGGAGGCGACTTTGCGCTCGCGTTTCTCGTGTTTGGCGAGGAGAGACTGGAACCGCACCTGGTCGACCTGAGCGGCGGTTGCCTGGAGTTGTTTGCTGCGGTTCTCCAGCAGGTCCTCGAAGGTGGGCGCCCGCTCAGCGGCGACGGCTGCCGCCGAGGCGGGGGGCAACGGCGCATCAGCGGCATGAGCCGTGTGTCCCTGGTCCAGCGACCCGCTGGCGCCGATGAGGACGGCAGCTGCCAGAGCGATAATCCTTGCCGTTCCCGGCAATCGCTTCGCGCGAACCTCGCTGGCAGCCACCCCGTCCCCTCTCGACGGCGGTAAGACTAGCCTAAGAGTTTCTCAGATTCCATTCAGGGTTCTAGTCGTGACTGGCATGGTTCAGGATCTGTTCGACCATCGCTCGAACGTGGTCGTCCTGCAGGCGATAGAGGACGTTGCGTCCCTGCCGGTCGCCGGCGGCGAGGTTTAGGTGGCGCAGGATGCGCAGGTGGTTGGAGACCGAGGCTTGCGACATCGCCAGTTCTGTGACGAGCTCACTGACGGTGGCCGGGGAGTCCAACAGGCGAGCGAGGATCAGGACGCGCGCCGGCGTCGCCAGGCCGCCCATCACCTCCGCGATGCGCTCGGCTTCGCTGGCATTCAACCTCATGAACCACCACCCCTCTTCCGGAACGCGGCCTGGATTGATCCAACCAGATTCCGAGCGATCTGTGGCAATGCATCATTACATCATGATATATATAGATCATGAGTGCTGCGCATGAAGATCACGAAGACGACTCCCACGGACAGGGCAGGTGGGAGCTGTACTTCGCTATCGCCTCCGGCGTGACCTACATCGCGGGGCTGATCGCTGAGTTCGGCTTTGGTGCCCCGGAACCGCTGGTGCTGGGCCTGTATCTTGCGACCTACTTCTGTGGGGGCTTCTTCACCGTGCGGGGGGCGTGGGGCTCGATCCGCCGGGGCCGGTTCGAAGTGGACTTCCTGATGATCGTGGCCGCCGCCGGTGCAGCAGCGGTCGGCAGGCTCTCCGAGGGTGCCGTGCTGTTGTTCCTGTTCAGCCTCGGACACGCCCTGGAGGAGTACGCGATGGCCCGCGCGACTCGCTCGATCAAGGCGCTGGGCGAGCTCGCACCCCGCACGGCCACGCTCCGCGTCGGCCCGGACGAGCTTGTTGAGCGTCCGGTGGAAGAGCTTCAGGTGGGCGATGTCGCGGTCGTGCGACCGAACTCGCGGGTACCTGCGGATGGTTTCGTCAGCGTCGGCAGCACGGCGATCGACCAGTCCGCGGTGACCGGGGAGTCGATCCCGGTGGAGAAGGCTGCAGTGCCCGACGTCGCCAAGGCCCTGGCCAATCCCGACGCGATCTCCAGTGGCTCGCGGGTCTTCGCCGGGACGGTGAACGGCCCCGGCGCGTTCGACATGGTGGTGACCGCAGCGGCCGCCGACACCACATTGGCGCGGGTGGTGAAGCTCGTCACCGAGGCTGACACAGCCCAATCGCCCACCCAGCGGTTCATCAACCGGTTCCAGCGGTTCTATGTGCCCGCGGTCATCCTGGCCGTGGTCGTGGTGTTGGCGGTCGGGATGATCTGGTCTGCCGAGCCGTTCGGTGACAGCTTCTACCGGGCGATGCTGGTCCTGGTCGCGGCCAGCCCCTGCGCCTTGGCGATCGCAACCCCAGCAGCTGTGCTGGCGGGGATCGCTCGTGCTGGCCGCGCCGGCGTCCTGGTCAAGGGCGGTGCCCCGCTGGAGACTCTCGGCAAGGTCGACGCCATGGCCTTCGACAAGACCGGCACCCTCACCTGGGGACACCCCACGGTAACCGACACCATCCCAGCACCAGGCGTCCTCGTCGATGAACTCAATGCGATCGCCCTGGCTACCGAGACGTTGAGCGACCACCCGTTGGCGACTGCCATCGTCCGCGATCTCACCGAACTGGTCGGAGCGAACGCGCGCCGCGTGGCGACCGACCTCGAGGCCGTCACGGGCCGTGGCATCCGCGCGACGGTGGATGGTGAGATCGTCCTGGTGGGCAGCGTCCGGATGATGGCCGAGGCCGATCACGAGCTGCCGGTCGAGGTCAAGGCCTCGGTCGATCAACTCCAGGCCGAGGGCCGCACCACCATGGTGGTCACCCATGGCGCCCGCGTGCTCGGCGTGATCGGTGTGATGGACGCGCCCAAAGCCGAAGCCCGCCAGACGCTCGACGTCCTGCGCGAGTCCGGCATCGGGGAACTGGTCCTTATCTCGGGGGACAACCAGGCGGTCGCCGACGCCGTGGGCCGCTCGGTCGGGATCGACCGGGCCATGGGTGAGTTGTTGCCCGAGGACAAGGTGGTCGCGATCCGCAACCTCACCGAAGGTGGTCGCACCACGGCGATGGTGGGCGACGGTGTGAACGATGCCCCCGCGATGGCCAGCGCGAGCCTGGGCATCGCGATGGGCGCTGCCGGGTCGGCGGTCGCCCTGGAGACCGCCGACATCGCTCTGATGGCCGACGACCTCGGACGGGTACCGTTCATGGTGCGACTCGGTCGAGCAACCTCCCGGCTCATCCGGCAGAACCTCATCGCAGCCCTCGCCATCGTCGCGTTCCTCGTGCCGGCCAGCCTGCTCGGGCTAGCGATGGGTCCGATCGTGTTCATCCACGAAGGCTCGACCATCCTCGTCGTCCTCAACGCCCTGCGACTGCTGCGGTTCGACCACAACCGCGACCACCACGGCATCACCCACGAAGACCGTCCGGCCGGACGTGCAGGATCGGCTGCTCCACGGCAGGAACTCGCCGGCCGCACCCAGACCGAGTTGGACGGGCGAGTGGAGTGACGGCCCTGAACGGCTGGATCGCGCTGGCCTTGTACCTGATCGGTCTCGGTCTGGCGTTCGGCTTTCGAGCGGTGGTTCACCTGCGCCGCAACGGAGATACGGGGTTCCGACTCAAAGCAGGTGCGGCGGGCTCCGCCCAATGGTGGGGGAAGCTGCTGTTCGCGGTCGCGCTACTGCTCGGACTGGCAGGCCCGGTGACGCAGATCGTCGGCATCGGACGCCTGACCATCCCCGGCGGCACGATCGTGGAAGGGATCGGGCTGGTCCTTGCACTGCTCGGGATGAGGACGTTGCTGCGGGCGCAGCGGGAGATGGGCGCTTCCTGGCGGGTTGGCGTCGACCCGGAGGAGCACACCGAGATGGTGACCGATGGGACCTTCGCGATGGTGCGCAACCCGGTGTTCTCCGGGATGGCTGTGTCAAGCGTCGGGTTGTTCCTGCTGGCCCCGACGATCGCCTCGTTGACGGCGACGGTCGTGCTGCTCGCCGCCATCCAGGTGCAAGTCCGGGCGGTCGAGGAGCCCTACCTGCGCGCCGCCCACGGCGACGCCTACCGCGACTACGCCGCTAGGGTCGGCAGGTTCGTCCCAAGAATGGGGCGAACCTTTCGCCAGCCCCCTCGGTAGCCGGAATCGGCCGGGTCGAGGACATGGGACGCGCGTGGCAGCTTTTAGCGCCGAACTGCGAACCCGAGCAGCAGGAGGCCGAGCAGGCTGGTCGCGGCCAGAAGGCCGGCGGTCCATGTGCCGAGAGTGACAGCCGGGGTCAGTCCGGTGCGTAGTGGGATGGTGGTGACGCGGGCGCCGGCGGTGTCGGCGGGAAGGTCGTCGAGGAGGGTGCCGTCGGGGGCGAAGGCTTGGCTGGTGCCGGTCGTGGAGACGTTGACGACGCTTCGGCCGGTTTCGATTGCTCGCATCCGGGCGAAGGCGGCCTGTTGCAGGTTCTCGTCGGTGCCGCGGAAGTCGCCGTTGTTGGATTGGAGCAGGTATAGCTGAGCCCCGTCCTGGGCGCCCTGCCAGATGACGTCATCAAAGATGACGTCGAAGCAGATCGCCAATCCCACCCCGACCCCGTTCAGGCTGACATACGGGGAGTTGGTGCCGGGAGTGTACTCGCGTCCGATCAGGCCGATCAGGTCCGGAGCGATGCGCTGGTAGAACCAGCGGTCGGGCACATACTCGCCGAACGGCACCGGATTCGCCTTGTCGAACAGCTGGACTTCGCCGCCGGTGGCCGGCCAGAGCAGGGAGGTGTTGTAGGTGTTCTCCCCGCGGCGGGTTGCAGCGTTCACCAGCAAGGGCGCCGAAACCCGGTGGGACAGCTCATCGAGCGCGGTAAAGGGCCTCCTGCAAGCGTCTTCGTGGTCAGGTGGTCAAACTCCATCAGGCACGTGATCTCGCGTCAACCCTCAATCGCTGCGAGTAGTGCCGTCGTCGGACAGAGCGCAGCGGCACGCTTCGGCCACTAGCTAGACTCGTCGACAACCCGAGGAGCGAGCATGAGATCACAACGCCGTGGCGCCGCAGGCGCCGCCGCGTTGATGCTCATCGGTGCGAGCAATCTCGCTGCTGGTGTCAGGTCGGTGAACATCGCCGATACAGCCTGCATGCCCCAGGTGCCCCTGATCGCGCCGTTCGGCGTCCACCTCGATCTGTTGGTCGAGTCCGAGCTGTGCCCAGAGCACAGCTACCTGCCAGGGCTGAACTTCGGACGCTTCGCGCAGTCCTTTGTGGTGCTCTCGGCAACCACCTTGATCGCCGGCCTGGTCAGTCTGCTGCTCGGGCTCGGCGTGGGACTCTACGCCCGCCAGGCAGCAAAGACGGCCCGCGACTGGCTCCGGACACGCCTAAGTGATGCCAGGCCGGCCACCCTCCACGTACCTGCCCACGTTGCCGTCACGGCCCTCGTGGTGGCCACCCCCGGACGTCGCCCCTATCACCCGCTTCAACGCCGAGGCCCACCCGCCCTGTCCTGCTGATCGACTCAACTCGCACCCGTGCGCAGACGAGCGCCCTTTCGGTGAACGCCGAGGTCCTGGTGCTCGGCGCGGCGCTGCGGTGTGTCCGAACGACGACAGACAGGTCCAACCACCTTGACCACATCAGACGACCTTTTGGAGCGCATCCACCGTTTCAGACAGACCGACAGGTGGATCTTCTCCACCATGCTCTTCTCGGCCTGCCTCAGCCTGTACGCCTCCTTCGTCCTGTCAACCGACGCCGTCCGGCTAGCGGCCAACCCCAAAGTCGGACTCCCATGCAACCTCAACGAGGTCATCAACTGCAGCGCAGTCGCCAGATCCTGGCAGGCCGGACTGTTCGGATTCCCGAACGCGTTCCTCGGCCTGATGGCCGAGCCCGTAGTCATCACCATCGCGGTCGCCAGCCTCGCCGGCGTCAGGTTTCCGCGAGGCTTCATGCTCGCCGCCCAGATCGTCTATGGCCTGGGCTTCGTGTTCGCCTACTGGCTGTTCTTTGAGTCCACTTTTGTCATCGGGGCGCTGTGCCCCTGGTGCCTGTTGGTGACTGTGTCCACCACCTTGGTGTTCGCATCACTCACCCACGTCAACCTGCGCGACAACAACCTGTTCCTCCCAACGAGCCTGCACAAGACCTTGACCAAAGGGCTTCGCCTGGGAGTCGACAACCTGCTCGTCGTGCTCTGGCTCGGAGCGATCACCACCTTGGTGCTCGCCAAATACGGTCCAGCCCTCTTCGGGTAAGGACCCCAACCAAACGACCTGCCCACACACCGCGTCGCCGCCAGTCAGCACGCGTCCTACCCACATCTTCCGGCAAGGAGCCCTACATGCCCAGCAATCAGAAGCCCAAGAAGCCAATCGTCGACGAACGCCCCGAACCAGGGGAACGTGGCGCCCGAAGAACCATCATCTTGATCTGCGCGGTGCTGGTGATCTCGGTGGTCATCTTCGGCATCATCCAAGCCAGTCGCCAGCCCGCCGCCGTCGTCGAGCCGTCCACACCCGTCCCCACCGAAACCTCCGGCGCGCTCGTGGTACGCGAAGACTCCCGCCGACTCAACGACGCGCCAGATGCCACTGTGACCTTCGTAGAGTTCCTGGACTTCGAGTGCGAGGCCTGCGCCGCGGTCTTCCCGGCGATCGAGCAACTCCGGCAGACCTACGGCGATCGAGTGTCCTTTGTCATCCGGTACTTCCCGCTACCCAGCCACTTCAACAGCGAACGCGCGGCCAGAGCGGTCGAAGCCGCCGCTCAGCAAGGAGAACTTGAAGCGATGTACACCAAGATGTACCAGACCCAGACCGAGTGGGGTGAACAGCAGATACCCAAAGACGACCTGTTCCGCCAGTACGCCCAAGAACTCGGCCTCGACCTTGAGCAATGGGACGCCGCGTACAACTCTGAGGCCACGCTCCAGTTCATCCGCAACGACTTCAACGACGGTGTGGCCCTGGGCGTGACTGGTACGCCAACCTTCTTCCTCAATGGAGAGTTGATCAGTCCTGAGACCCTTGATGACCTCACCACCATGCTCGACCAGGCGCTCGCTGAGTAGACCGCTGCGGGTGCGGTACTGCCTACATGTCTGAGCCACTGCGGGTCGGCAGCGACTACTGGCCGGTTTGGGCATGCACGTACGCCGGCTCTCGCCCCATCGGCCCCGCGGCTCTCGATTGTGTCAGAGTCATCGTGATCCGTAGTGGTAGCGCACTCCTCGTTGGCGAGTTGGGGCAAAGGCTTGTGAAGACGGGGGATGTGGTCCTCCTTGCAGCAAACGTCCTGTGCGGAAGCGAGCCTGAGGGCCACATCACCTTGACCACGATCCATGCGGATACGGACTATGTGATCGATCAGGTCTACTGGCAGCACGCTGGGCTCGTGCGGGATCGGCTTGATGCTCAGGACTTCGCGGCGACCATCTACGCCGAGCCAGCGCAGGTTCTCAGCCTCGGTGAAAGGCAGGCCGAGGCACTCACAACTTGGCTCGACGAGATGGTCGCGCTGAGCGCCGAGCGGCCCGTTGCTCGCTACTTCTTCCGGATGCAGGCCCTGTGGTTTTCCATAGCACACGTCATTGCCCCGTTCATCAAGGCGTCCCCGGTGCGGATATCAGCCGCCCGGCCGAGTCATGTCCGGCCAACCTTGCCGAGGGAACGACGGTTCGCTCCCATCAGGGAGGAGGCCCGCAGAGTTGCTGAGCTGTTGCGGACATCACCCGAGCGGCGATGGACTCTCGCCGCTTTGGCCATGGAAGTACACCTGTCGGCTGCTCAGCTAGGCAGGGTGTTCGTCGACGCCTTTGGCAAGACACCGCTCGCGTTCCTAACGATGGTGCGAGCCGAACGCTTGGCAAGGTACCTGCGCGAGACGGACCTCACTGTCACCGAGGCAATGTGGCGGGTCGGATGGCGCAGCCGAAGTCACGGCACGGAACTGTTCCGTCAGTACGTCGGACTGACGCCGGGTGCCTACCGACGACGCCAAGGGTCGTGTGGGCGCAACTGATGTACCCGATCTCGTCGTGTTCAGTGCCCGATTTCGGGACGTCTGTCTTCCCTAGGCCTCTCATAGCCGGTCGGTGATGTAGTCCGGTAGGGACTCGTCAGGTTCGTGTTGTCGCCTGGCGGTCTTGGTCGCACCCCTGGCCCGCCGTGCTTCTTGATGTTCCTGGCGTACCTCACGGTCACCGACGATCGGGTGATCTCGGCGGAGGGAAGGTCCAGGATGACTGCGACGGAGGAAGTACGAGCCAAGCGGGACGCGAAGCTCGATGAGCTGCACGAGAAGCTGACTGGCGCGGTGGAGACGCTGGTCTCCGGGCGGGACTGGGCCCGCGCGTTGGCGTTCGCGGCCCGGTTCCGATCGCGCTCGTTCAACAACACGCTGCTGATCTGGGTTCAGCACGAGGCTGCGTTCGAGGCTGGCCGGGTGCCCGGGCCGGTGCCGTCGTATGTGGCTGGGTATCGGCAGTGGCAGCAGCTTGGCCAGCAGGTGCAGAAGGGCCAGCCGGGTTACATGATCTTCGCTCCGGTGACCGGCCGGTTCGCCTCGTCGAATCCTGGTGATCCGTCGTCGTGGCGTCGTTTGGGTCCGCGCGAGAAGCACAAGGTCAACGAGGTAGTGCGCACGAAGATGGTGGGCGCTCGGCCCGCCTATGTGTGGGACGTGACGCAGACCGAGGGCGATCCGATCCCTGAGCCACCCGCACCGAAGCTGCTGGACGGCGAAGCCCCGCAGGGACTGTGGGATGGCCTGGCCATGCAGGTCGAAGCGTTGGGGTTCGAGGTGCTGCGTGTCCCGGATGCCGGGCGGATCGGCGGCGCGGACGGCCTGACCGACTATCTGGCTCGGCAGGTGTCGGTGCGTACCGATGTGACGGAGGTCAATCAGATCGCCACGTTGGCGCACGAGCTGGCGCATGTGCTGATGCACGACCCCAAGGATGAGGACGCTCGCCAGCACCGGGGTGTTCGGGAGGTGGAGGCCGAGAGCGTGGCGTTGATGGTCGGTGCTGCGCACGGTTTGGATACCAGTGGTTACACGATTCCGTATGTGGCGGGGTGGGCGTCGTCGGTCAAGGACGCTGAACCGGCGGAGGTCGTCAAGGCGACCGGTGAGCGGGTGCGGAGGACGGCGCTGGGCATCCTCGACCAGCTGGACACGTTCCAGGTCGCCGATGGCACGCCGCCTGGTCTTGCGCGTGATGTTCCCACTGCGGAGCCGAAGGCGCTGCATGTGCCGCCGCCGTCGGAGCATCGGCCGGCGGCGAGGGTGCCGGTGGTGGCGGGTCGGGGGTTGTGATGCCTGCGCGTGCCGACTTCACCAGGGCGTTGTTGCGTGCCAGTGGTGCTTCGACGCTGGCGGCGTCGGCCCGGCATCTCGCGCAGGTGGGGGTGCCGGTGTTCCCCTGCCAGCCGCGCGGGAAGCGTCCGCTCACGACGCGGGGGTTCCACGATGCCACCACCGACATCGGTCGCGTCGAGGCGTGGTGGTCGCGGACTCCGGAGGCGAACCTGGGTGTCCCGACTGGCGCGGTGTCGGGGATGGTCGTGGTGGATGTGGACGTGCATGGCCCGGTTGATGGGCGGCAAGCGTTCGCCCGCGCCGAGCGAGCCGGGCTCGTCGATGGCTGGGGTCTGCTGGTGGAGACCCCGACGGGTGGCCTGCACGCCTACTTCGCTGCGACGGCGGGGGTCGAGCAGCGGTCATGGCAGGCCGCTCGCGCTGGGGTGGACTCCCGGGGTGATGGCGGGTACATCATCGTGTCGCCCTCGGTTCGCATCGTCGGCGGTGTCCCGATCCGCTACGAGGTCGTCAATGTCGGCGACCAGCCTGCCGCTGCGCTGGACTCGCGTCGGCTGCGGGACTTCCTCGATCCACGTCCGGGACCGGTCGTGCGGCAGGGTCGTGGGTTGGTGCGGTTGGCGGATATGAACCGGCTGGCGTTCTGGGTCGCTGGGCGTGGTGAGGGTGAGCGGAACCGGGGGCTGTTCTGGGCCGCGTGCCGCTTGGCCGAGAGTGATGTCTCTGCCTCGGATGCGCTCGATGTCCTCAGCGCAGCCGCCAGCCAGGCCGGGCTGGGCGAACGCGAGATCGCCACCACGGTGCGCTCCGCCTACCGGATCGCGCACCCCGCGCCCGAAGCCGGTGGCCCCGGCCTCGGTGGCGGCGCCTGGTTCGAGCGAGCCAACGCCCCGAACCCAGGCATGGGTGGGCGGAGGCTGTGATGAAGACGACCGGTAGGCAGTGGGCGGGGCGCACCGCAGTGGTGGGGACGGTGTTCATCGCGTTGGGTGCGTTCTGGCTGAGCTTTACCGCGCTCGCCGATCTGGCGGCGCGTTCCGGGGTCGACCGGGGACAGGCGTGGGCGTGGCCGTTGATCGTTGATGGGATCATCGTGGTGGCGACGGTCGCGGTGGTGGCGCTGGCTGGGCAACGCTCAGCCTGGTATCCCTGGTCGCTGCTGGTCGGCGGGGCGCTGGTGTCGGTGACGGCGAATGCGATCCACGCTGTGGTCGCTGCGGACGCCGATGTGCCCGGCCTGCTGGCTGCCTCGGTGGCCGCGGTACCGCCGGTGGTGCTGCTGGCGATCACCCATCTCACCGTGATCCTCACCCGCACCTTCCCACAGGAGTTGCCGGGGCAGCCTGAGGTGTTGTCCGAGATCCCGGAGATGCTGTCCGAGGTGTATGCCGGACCGCAGGGTGTTGTCCACTCAAAGTCGTTGTTGTCCGTTGCCTCTGAACCTCTGGCCGATGAGCGGGAGTTGTCCTTAGCCTCGGATGAAACCCCTGGTCGTTCTGATCGCCGGGCTCGTGCTGCGGCGTTGCGGGCCGCGGGCTGGTCGAACAAGCGGATTGCCCGCGAGGTGCAGGTGCATCCGGCAACTGTGGGGAGATGGTTCGCCGCCGCGCACCTTCCCGACACCAATGATGACGCCGCCGGCGAGCGGGAGGAGACGCGTCAGCGCCAGCCCTCCCCTGACGACGCCGACGGCCCCCGCCCAGCACCGGCATTCGTCGAATGGCTCATGGGCCTGCCGACTGGATGGGTCACCGATAGCGGCGGCCTGACGCAGAATCAACAGATCACCGCCCTCGGCAACGGATTGCTACCCCTCCAGGCTGTGTCCGCGCTGTCACTGCTCGCGGCGTGAACGTGGGCTACGAGAGAGCGGCGTCCTCCGGTGCTCCCGGTGTCGTTCCCAGAGCGGCGAGCAGGCGGACCCGGACTCGCTGCTTGCGCTGCTCGAAGAACGAGGTGAAGTCGGCCAAGTCGAGCGGAAGGCCGTCGAGGTCGTCCTCGGCAAGGTACGTAGCTCGCTTGTCCTTCGCTCGGGAAGGCGGTGTCCATCCACTCCGCAGGCAGTCCATCCTGCTTCTCGATGTTGGCGGCCCCACTCAGCAACTGAAGGTTCGGCAGCAGGCATGCGGCGGCCAAGTAGTCGTCGACCTTAATCGAGCGGGACGCCGGCACGGAGGAACGGGACATATTCTCCACGACGGATCTTCGAGCACTTCGCCACGCTCGCTGGTAGGGAGCTGTCAACTGACTCGCCGCTCATGAGGACACCTGGCGCCGACTGTACGTCGTACAATGTATAGTCATCGTATGCTGACTATTTCCGATCGACTCGACGTGATGAACCGGCTCGGCCGAGCTATGGCCGACCCGACCCGCTCCCGCATTCTGCTGACCCTGCTGGCCGGGCCGAGCTACCCGGCGGTGCTGTCCCGCGAGCTGGGGTTGTCGCGCTCGAACGTGTCGAACCATCTGACATGCCTTCGCGGGTGCGGGATCGTGGTGGCCGAGCCCGAGGGCCGACAGACCCGCTACGAGGTGGCAGACCCGCACCTGGCCCGCGCGCTGACGGCGCTGGTGGATGTCACGCTCGCGGTTGACGAGAGCGTGCCGTGCATGGACCCGGACTGCGGGGTCGAGGGTTGCCAGGCGGGGGAGGTGCGGGCGTGAGCGCGGTCACGGGTTCGCAGGTCGAGCATGTCGACCTCGACGACCACGATGATGACGATGACCGGCCGTGGTATCGGAGCCCGAGCGTTCTGATCCCGATCGCCTCCGGCGTCGCGTTCGCCGCCGGCCTGGTGTGCGAGTGGACCGGCGCGGAGACCGCGGGCCTGGTGCTGTTCTGGATCGGCCTGCTGCTGGGCGCGTACACGTTCGTGCCGGGCGCGCTGCGCAAGCTGTTCACCAAGGGCAAGCTCGGCATCGGGCTGCTGATGACGATCAGCGCGACCGGCGCGGTGATCCTCGGCTACGTCGAGGAGGCCGCCGCGCTGGCATTCCTGTACTCCATCGCGGAGGCGCTGGAGGACAAGGCGATGGACCGCGCCCGCGCAGGGTTGCGGGCGCTGTTGAAGCTCGTGCCCGAAACCGCACTCGTCAAGCGCGGCGACGCCACCGCCGAGGTCGAGGCGAAGGAGCTGCGCGTCGGGGATGTCCTGGTGGTCCGGCCGGGCGAACGGATCGCCACCGACGGCACCGTGCGGGCCGGGCGGAGCAGCCTGGACACGTCCGCGATCACGGGTGAATCGATCCCGGTCGAGGTCGAACCGGGCACCGACGTCTCGGCCGGGTCGATCAACACCACCGGCGTGCTCGAGGTCGAGGCCACCGCCGCCGGCACCGACAACTCGCTCACCACCATCGTGGAGCTGGTCGAGCAGGCGCAGGCCGAGAAGGGCGACCGTGCCCGCCTGGCCGACCGGATCGCCCGCCCGCTGGTGCCCGGCGTGATGATCCTCGCCGTGCTGGTCGGCGTGCTTGGGTCGCTGTTGAGCGGCGACCCTGAGCTGTGGATCACCCGCGCTCTGGTGGTGCTGGTCGCAGCCTCGCCGTGCGCGCTGGCGATCGCCGTCCCGGTCACCGTTGTTTCCGCGATCGGCGCGGCGTCGAAGTTCGGTGTGGTCGTGAAGTCCGGGGCCGCGTTCGAGCGGTTCGGCGGCATCCGCCACGTCGCCGTCGACAAGACCGGCACGCTGACCCGCAACGAGCCCACGGTGACCCGCGTCGTCACCACCGGCGCGACCGAGAATGAGGTGCTGGCGTGGGCGGCGAGCCTGGAAGGTCACAGCACGCACCCGCTGGCCGCCGCGATCACGAAGGCCGTCCCCGACGCCCCGACCGCGCACGACGTCACCGAGACCGCCGGGCGCGGCATCACCGGCACGCTCGGTAGTGCCCGTCTCGCCGTCGGTAGCCCCCGCTGGCTGGACGCCGGCACGCTGGCCGACCAGGTGCAGGTGATGGAATCCGAGGGGATGACCGTCGTCATCGTCCACCGCGGCGACCGGCCGGCTGGCGCGATCGGGGTGCGTGACGAACAGCGCCCAGAGGTTCCCGAGGTCATCGCCACGCTGAACCGCCGCGGGATCGGGGTGACGATGCTCACCGGCGACAACGCCCGCACCGCCGCAGCGCTGGCCGGCCAGGCCGGCATCATGGACGTGCGCGCCGAGCTGCGCCCCGAGGACAAGGCCACCGCCGTCGCGGAGTTGTCGAAGTCTCAGCCCACTGCCATGATCGGGGACGGCATCAACGACGCTCCCGCGCTGGCGGCCGCGGATGTGGGGATCGCGATGGGAGCCAAGGGCGCCGATGCTGCGATCGAGTCGGCCGACGTCGCGTTCACCGGCCACGACCTGCGCCTCATCCCACAGGCCCTCGCCCACGCCCGCCGCGGCCGCAACATAATCAACCAGAACGTCGTGTTGTCGATCGCGATCATCGTGGTGCTGCTGCCGCTGGCGATTACCGGAGTCCTCGGGCTCGCCGCGGTCGTGCTTGTACACGAGGTCGCTGAAGTCGTCGTCATCCTCAACGGGCTCCGCGCGGCGCGGCGCACGAAGGCATGACCGATCCCCTTGACGGCTCCGCTCCCTCCCCGGGAAAAGCGGATGCCGTGGAAGCGAGTTCTGCCGGCCCGGCGGCGGCGCGCGTCCGGCTCCGCTGGTTCCTGCTCGCGTGCGCCGTCGCCGCTGGCGCGGTGCTGATCGATCAAGGCAGCAAGGCACTCGCCCTCGCTCAGCTCAGCGAGGATGACCGTATTCCGCTCTTGGGAGACTGGCTCGGCTTGCAGCTCGCGTTCAACCCCGGCACCGTGATGTCCCTCGGAGCCGGCGCAACCTGGCTGCTCACCGTCATCGCCGCGGCGGCCTCTGTCGCTCTACTCGTCGCCGCAACCCGCGCCCGCACCGTCGGGTGGGCGGTCGCGATCGGCCTGGTGTGGGGAGGCGCGGTCGGCAACCTGCTGGACCGGCTGTTCGCCCCTCCCGAGTTTGGCCGCGGTCACGTCACCGACTTCCTCGCCTACGGCAACCTGTTCATCGGCAACCTTGCCGACGTCATCCTCGGTTTCGGCGTCGCCCTGGGCGTCCTGCTTTACCTCCGAGGCCCACACCACACCAGGAACGGACAATGATGGTCGCAGAGTATCAACGGCACGCGGCTGCCGGAACCGCTGGGTCGCCAGGCGGCTGTAACGCGGCGGTGGGCGCATGATCCTGTCCTCCGTCCTGCAGGCGATCGGCCTATTCATCGCCACGAACATCGATGACATCATCGTGCTCTCACTGTTCTTCGCCCGAGGCGTGGGCCAGCGCGGGACCACCGCCCGAATCCTGGTCGGACAGTACCTCGGGTTCGCTGGCATCCTGGGCGCTTCCGTGCTGGTGACGCTCGGGGCGGGAGCGTTCCTGCCGCCAGAGGTCATCCCCTACTTCGGACTCATTCCGCTGGGGTTGGGACTTTGGGCTGCGTGGCAAGCCTGGCGCAACCGCGGTGCCGACGATGACGATGAGGCAAAGGTCGAGGGCAAGAAGGTTGGGGTGTGGACGGTGGCCGGGGTGACCTTCGCCAACGGCGGGGACAACATCGGCGTCTACGTCCCGGTCTTCCTCAGCGTGGGCCCAGCGGCCGTGGTGGCGTACTGCATCGTGTTCCTCGCCCTGGTCGCCGCCCTCGTCGGCCTGGGCAAGTTCGTCGCCACCCGCCGACCGATCGCCGAACTCCTGGAACGCTGGGAACACATCCTGTTCCCGATCGTGCTCATCGGCCTGGGCATCTTCATCCTCGTCAGTGGTGGTGCCTTCGGCCTCTGAACTCGTAGCCGACTGCGTAGATGGCAGCGTGCTGTGGTTGCTACCTGGCGGCTGAGTGTCCCGGTGCGCTGCGCGTGTGAGCGGCCCAGACGACGTGCTCGGCGCCGCTGCCTCAACTGAGCCCACGCTGACCGCGTAGGCGTCGATCACGCGGTCGGTGCCGGTGTTGAAGGCGTCGCGGATATCACTTGGATCACCACATCGCTGGGCCCGGCTCTTGTGTCAGGCGCAGCAGGAGGTGGGGAGTTCGTTGCGGAAGAGGTTCGCGGTGAGGCGGATGCCTTCGGCCATGGTGAGGTAGGGGGCCCAGGTGTCGGCGAGTTGGGTGACGGTGAATCCGGCGGTGATGGCGTAGGTTGCGGCGAGCATCATCTCCCCAGCGGTGTCGGCGAGGGCGTGGATACCGAGGACTTTGCCGGTGTCGGCGTCGGCGACGACCTTGATGCCGCCGCGTGTGTCGTGGTTGGCGATGGCCCTGGGCACGTCGGAAAGTCGTAGGAATCGGCAGGCGCACCGGTATCCGGCGGCGATGGCGCTGGCTTCGGTGATCCCGGCGGAGGCCAGTTGGGGTGAGGTGAACAGCACAGACGGCAACCCGGTGTAGTCGACTCGCTCGTCGTGACCCAGGGCGTTGTGCGCGGCGATCTTCCCAGTCCTCGCGGCGACGTACACGTACTGGGGCACGTCAGTGACGTCACCGGCGGCGAACACAGCCGGGTTCGTGGTCCGCTGCTGCTCGTCTACGATGACGAAGCCGCGCTCGTCGGTCGCGATACCCGCAGCAGGAAGGTTGAGCCCTTCGGTGCGCGGGGTGCGACCGGTGGCAACGAGGACACGTTCACCGGTCGCGTCCTTCCCGTTGCGGGTCGTCACCTGGACCAGGCCCTCGTGCTGGGTGATCGTGGCTGCGCGGTCGCCGATGACGCTGATCCCCTCGGCCAGGAAGGCCTTGCGGAGCTCGGATGACAGTTCCGGTTCGGCGTGCGGGGCGAGCCGACCGATGACGGTGACCTCTACTCCGAGCCGGGCGAACAGCTGCGCCTGTTCCAGGCCGACGAAGCCACCGCCGATCACCACGAGCGACGCGGGCAGTTCCGTCAGTTCCATCGCTGTGGTCGACGTGAGGTAATCAACCTGCTCAAGCCCAGGGATTGCCGGCACGTGCGGCTCGGCGCCGGTGGCGACGAGATACGACTTCGCGCGCACCGGTCGTCCATCCACGAGCAGGGTTCCAGCGTCTGTGAACGTTGCAGTGCCCGGGAGGATGTCAAACCCGTAGGCAGCGGCGATGTCGGCGTACTTGGTCTGGCGGAGCATCCCAACCAGATCATCCTTCTGCTCGATGAGCGCGCTGAGATCGACCATCCCAGCAGAGCTGGGGACGCCTGAGAACCGGTTCGTGAGGGCGGAGTGCCGGGTGTGCGCGGCCGCGAGAAGCGTCTTGGACGGCACACAACCCACGTTCACGCAGGTACCGCCGAGGGTTCCCGATTCGATGGCGACCACGCTGGCCCCCTCGAGGCGCGCGTGGATCGCTGCGGACATCGCCGCCCCGCCCGTCCCGATCACCACGAGATCAACCTCCGTGTGCCATGTCACGATGCCTCCTCCAGTTCGAACCGGCCACTCGTGCGGCCACTCCTGAAAGAATGGACCTTAAAGTATGCTTGAAGGTCAAGTCGGTGGCCGAGGTGACGATGCGGATCGGGGAACTCGCGGGGAAGGCGAAGACGAGGGCGTCCACGCTGCGGTACTACGAGGAGCGCGGGCTGCTCCAACCGCCGGAGCGCACCCCGGCTGGGTACCGCAACTACGGCGACGAGGCGGTGCAGCGGCTCGAATTCATCGACCGGGCCCGCGCAGCAGGGCTCACTCTCGCGCAAACCGCCGAGATCCTCGAAGTACGTGACGCGGGCGGGTCGCCGTGCGGTCATGTTCGAGACCTTCTCGACCGGCGACTGGTCGAGATCGACGAGCAGCTCGAGCAGCTCCGCCTGCTCCGTACCAGCGTCGCCGACCTACGCGCGAACGCAGCACAGACGCCGCCGGAGGTCTGCACACCCGAGTCGATCTGCCGGTACCTCTGACCAATCGGCTGAAGGGTCTTGCTGCCCGGAGGGAACCGTTGTCTTGTCCGCGTAAGGTTGTCGCGCTCGCGGTAGTTCGTCAGGAACTCGTAGAACGTGTACGACTGCGCGGTCGGGCTTGAAGTTCCAGAGCAGGAAGGAGCCGACGGGGTATCCGTGCCTCAGACAAATTCACGATGGATAGCTGGCATCAGATACTCGCGCTTGCGGATGGCGGTGAGCATCTCCTCGATGCTGCACGGGGTCTAGAAGTACATGCGGCTCTCTCGATTCGGGCTGACGGGTGGTCAGACTGCGGTCTCGTCGTTGACGGCGACGACGGTGTCGTAGAGGCCGTAGCGGCGCAGGCCCTTGTGGGACTCGATGCCGGTGTAGGACAAGGAGGAGTCCTCGTAGCGGCGGAAGGCGAAGACGGCCTGGTTCATATGGGTGGCGTTAACCTCCCTCTTTCATGAGGCGGGTTGAGGGCTGCCAGCTGGGCTGTCGGAGCCCGATCTGAACACTGGGCCGGGTGAGGGCGTGACTGTGGGCCGGCTGACGCTGCCGGTGGGCGGTTCTCCAGGTTCCTTCGGCTTGGTGCGGGCGGTTGGGGTCAGGCCGGTGGTGGGATCGCGGCGATCCGGGCGAACGCGGCCACGAGGTGCTCAACCCACGGCCAGGTCTTGGGTAGACGTAGCCGTCGCCGGCGGCCACCGTGTACGAGTCGGGCCGGGACGTGCAGCAGTCGATAGCGCAGCGCTTTCGGCTCAGCCTTGGCGAGGTCGCCGTCGAGAGCCAGCATCTTGAGCCAGGCGACCAGGTCAGCGGCGATCATGGTCAGGAGTAGCCAGGTTTGGTTGATGCTGAACTCGCGGGACGGGAACCGGCCCAGGCCGGAGTCTTTGGCGTGTCGGATCCGGTCCTCGACCCGGGCATGGGCCCGGTGACGGGTCTCGAGGAACTGCAGGGTGCCGCTGGTGGTGTTGGTGGCGAACGCTTGATACCGCCACCCGTCGTGGGCTTCGAAGAGCGACAACTGAGCCCCCGGATGCGGGCGTTCGCGGCGCAGGATCACCCGCATCCCGGCCGGCCAACTGGTCAAGTCCAGCAGTCCGGTGACCTCAGCGACCTCCCCGCCGTCTCGGACCTCACCATCAGCCTTCAGCGCCGGGGACCACAAGCCCGCGGGAAGTTCGGTGATCGCGGCACGCATCTTCTCGCCGATCGTGAACCCGACGCTGTAGTGCAGGCTGCGGCCTCTGACTTGGCCTTGCGCAGTGAGCCAGTCCAGCAACTGGTGCGAGGCGCCGGCCCCGTCGCAGCGGATCAACAGGTTGCGGCGATACGGCATCGGGATCTGGGCGATCGCCTCGCCCAGGACCTGAATGTGATCCACGGCGGTGTTCGATCCCGCCCGGCCGGTCCGCAGCGCGGCGGCGAGGAACTCCCCGGTGTTGTCGCACCACACGCCGATCGGGTGATACCCGAACGTCTTCTTAAACGTCGGCGACGCCAACTCCTTCTCCGAGTGGGCCACCACGATCGTGGCATCGACATCCAACACGACCGTCTCACCCAGATCGGTGCCGGCGACCCGAGAGGCCGGGACACCGCCAGCGGCTGTCAGTTGTGACCAGACGTGGCGCCGGACACGGGACCGGGCTGTCTGGATCTTCCTGCGTCTGGCGTCGGTGACCTCGTCCAACGCCCGCCACACCGTCGGAGCAGAGGCGACCGGCCCCAAGATCTGCGTCTGGTGGCGCAGCACGTTGATGTCGGAGATCGCCTCACCGCCGTCGGCGAGCATCACCGCGACATCGGTCAGTACCTGGCCGCGGTCATGGATCGAGGGGATGAACGAACGCCGGGCCATCGCCGTCGAGAGGGCTCCGGTCAGGCCGGTGTTCTCGGCCAGCATCCTGAGCCCGATGCTGCCGGCGTGGGCGATGACCGCGCCACCATCGCCGGTCACGGACATACCGGTGGACCACGAAGTACGCTTCACCTACGGAGTGCCTTCCGCTTCAGGGGTCTTGAACAGTCGCAAGTCCAAGTATCCCGTAGTCAGAAGGCACTCCGGCCTATCTACCGCACGCGTCCCTCACTCCGCCATGAACGATCGAGGTTAAAGACGCCGAGATTCACGAGGAGGTGGAAGTCCTCGACGGTCAGTCCGGTGACGGTGCGGAACAAGCCGGGTTCGAGCTTGGTGATGACGTCGGTAAGAGTGTTCTCACGGAAGTCGGTCAGGTACATGAACGCAGGGACGCGGGTGGCGAACTTGACCAGCTTCTCCTGAATCTGCGTCCGCTTGGACTTGTACTCCTTCTCCTCCTCCGTCAACTCCTTCTTCTCCGCCGGAGTAATGTCGTCGCCCTTCTCCTTCTTCGCCTTCTTCACGGCGTCGCTCTTGTTCACGACGGTCTCGAAAATGTCGCTGCCGAGCGCGCGGAAGCCTTCGATGTTCATGACGGCGTTGAGGGCGTCGGGGTTGTTCATGATCTTGCGCAGGGTGTCGTTGTCGACGTTGACGAGGATTGCGGACTCCCACTTGCGGGCCAGGAGGGTCGCGGAGGTGCCCGACATGGCGATGTCGAGGATGCCGCCGGCATCGACCTGGGTCATATTCGACCCGTCGTACGCCAACACGGGCAGGAACTTCACGAGCTCCTCGACGGCTTGCTCAGGGTTCGGCGTCTCCGGCGAGAGACCGGCGCCGTAGTCGGCGATCTGACGCAGCGCGCGAGTGGGCGCGAAGTCGAACACGAAGCACACAGGCTTGAGGACTGCTTCGGCGCTCGGGTTGTCTCCGTCGGGATTCTTGATCGACCACGGTGACTGTACGCGGAACGCTGCCTGAAAGTAGGTCTCGGGTGAGTTGAGGTTGCGCAACATCAGGATCGAGGACCACTGCTTGACGGTGACGCCCGTGGTGAGCTTGCCGCACGACAGGGTGATCGTCTTGGTGTCGTGGCCGTCGCCGATCGCCGCCCGCACTGGCGGGAGAGCATCCAGCCCGATGCCCGCGCCGGGACCCGCGACGACGAGGACCTTGTAGTCGTGCCAGAACACGTTCTGCTTCTCCGCGAGCAGGTTCGACATTGCCTCGCAGGCAGCAACGTTGGGCAGGAACCAGAACGAGTGCTGAAGGTACGGCAGGAGTCGGACATCGGAGTACGGGAATGGCGGGCGGGTGCCCATCCGCATCGCGTCGACCTGGGTGGGAAGGTGAGCGCCGCGGACGAGATCGAGCCACTTCTGCACGTCGGTCTTGTGGGTGAACTCGGCGTCCTTACCGATGCCCTTTGCCTCGAAGAACTCGTTGAGGTCGAACTCGTCGAACTCTCCCTGATTCGCAACGGCAATCAACTCGTCAGGCATCTGGTACGTGAACAGACGCATCTCCGGGAGCGACCCGTACGGGTTCCAGGCGTCCGGTTGCGCGACGGCGTACTCGGCCTTGGCGCGCTGCTCATCGGTGTAGGTCCAGTTGAAGATTTGCTCCTCGATGAACTCACCGGTTGCCAGCGCCTTGAATGGCGTGCCCGACAGGTACAGGTAGGCGCGGGTGGTGATCGGCAGGAAGTCGTCCTCGTCGTTGCCGAGTTCGTCAAGCTCCTCGTCGAAGGCCACGAGGCCGTCGTTGTACTCCGCGGCCAGTTCCTTCTGCTTGACTTTCTCGTCCTCGCCCTCGAACAGCTCCTTGGCGGACTCTCGCCACGCACCGAAGTGGTATTCATCGAAGATGACGAGGTCCCAGTTGGTGGTGTGGACCCACTCGTTCTTCGCCTTGATGAGGCCGGTCTTCCGATCTCGCCCGAGCAGGTCCTGGAACGATCCGAAGTAGACCAGTGGCCGAGTCTTGTCCGCCTCATCTGGGCTGCCCCCGGTGGCCGAGGAGAGGTACTGCCAGCCGTCGAAGTCGGCGTGAGACTCCAGGTCGGTCTGCCAGGCGTCCTCCACTGCGGGCTTGAAGGTGACCACGAGGATGCGTTTGGCGCCGAGCCGCTTCGCGAGTTGGTAGGAGGCGAAGGTCTTCCCGAAGCGCATCTTGGCGTTCCACAGGAACCGTGGCACCGCGTGAGAGTCCTCGGCCCAGATGGACTTGTAGTAGCCCTCGGCCTTGTCCACGGCGCTGGCTTGCTCCGGGCGCATCGGAAACTTCTCATGATGGGTTCCACTGAGCTTCACGCCTGTGCGAAGCTCAGTGATCGCCGTGCGCACATCGTCTGGGGTGCACCACATCCACTCTCGCGCTGAGCCGAAGATCGGGTTCTCGAAGCCCTTGTCGATCAGCCGTTGGCGCACATCTGAGTCGCGAAACACCGTCCCGTCGCCTCGTTCGGCGAGCTCATCAACGTGCAGCGTGTATGCCTGCTGCATCTGCCCCTGAGACTCGCGGATGCGCGCGTTCACATCCGCCTTCGTCGTCTGGCCCACCTTGAGAAGCCCCGCGTAGCCGACTGGTGGATCGTTCGGCGACCATGCGTAGATTCGCAGTCGCGCCTCGGGCTTCTTGGGGAGGAGTTCGTCAATCTCCCGCTTCACTCGTCCGCCTCCATCGGGCGAACGATCCGCTCGACGAAGTCGATCTCGTCTTCCGAGAGTCCGTACTTCTCGTAAAGATCATGATCGTTCCAGTCTCGCGTCCAATCCTGGGTCGGAACGAAGGCATAGACCTTCCGCGTGGTGTCTTGCGAGGGCTTGTGAAGGAGGATGAGAAAGCGCGTCAGACGGCAGCGGAGGTACGACAGCGCGCTCTCCGCCTCTCCTCGTGTATCGAAGGTTCCGATGCAGAGGTACGTCTCGGAGGAGATGCTCCCGCTCTCGCCAAGGAAGGGAGTGCTGATGATCCGATGGGGATAGGTGTCCTTATTTCCCGTGCCGGGCGCGGCGCGGCCAACGTAAACCTTCCAGCCATCGATGAGGTGAGCGCCCGAAGGGATCGATGCTCGGTCCACATACCCAGTCCCACCGTTCTGGTAGATGAGCACGTCGCCAGGCGCCTTTGACGCTCTGCCCTTGAACGTGGTCTCAAATCCAAAGGGCTTACGGGAGCTGACCAGCCTTTCGAAGCGCTTGCTCTCCGGCAGTGCCAGCGAGTGCTCCTGCCCGGTCTCGACGGCAATCACCTTGCGCAAGATTGACAGAGCCTCGTTGAACCGGATGAAGACATCCGCGCCTGGTTCGAGCAAAGAGGCTCTTCACAATCGAGGGTGTAGGTAGCGCTGTTCGGGGTTGCGGCGTGGCGGCTGGCTGAAGGGGTCGAGGCCCTCCGAAGATGGAAGTTCTCACGCTCCCCATCTGGAAGACCTCGACGTGTCCGACGCTACCTTCACGTGCCCTGATCTGACTAGTTTCTGCCG